>NZ_JBSFFY010000218.1:0-1039 GCF_053596315.1 Streptomyces sp. NPDC001732 | reverse complement strand
AGCGGTAGAAGTGAGCGAAACGGATGGCAGGCTCCGAGCGGCGAGAAGCTACGAAACTCGCATGCCGCTCGAACCACCACAAAGCGGGTCAGCAACGAAAGCCGCTTTTCGGAACAGACCTACGTAAACGCCCTCTGAGAGGTCGTTTTCCTGCAATTCGGTTGGGAAGATGGTGATTCTTTCGGTGCGTGAGTGAGGGTCGGTTGAGGCCACTGAGGCGGGTAGCTCGGAGGTGCTCTTCTGGGGTGACGGGGGGCGGAGTGTGTCTTGGGTCTGTTTCATTCCAGGGTGAGAGGGCGCATTGGCTTTGCTCCCGTTGTCGGTGCCGCCCGCCTGGACGTGGGCTGCTCTGAGCGGTACGTCCAGAGCATGACGGAACGCCGCCCGTATCCGAGTGATCTGTCCGATGCCCGCTGGGAGTTGATCGAACCGGTCCTGACCGACTGGCGGGCCGAGCGCCGCAGCAGGGCCCTGAACATCGGCCGCCCACCCGAGCACGACCTGCGTACCATCCTGGACGCCATCCTCTACGTGGACCGCACCGGAGTGCAGTGGCGCTGCCTCCCCCACGACTTCCCGCCCTGGGGGACGGTCTACGGCTACTTCGCCAAGTGGGAAAAGGACGGCGTGTTCGCCCAGCTCAGCGGGCTGCTGCGGAGCCTGCTGCGTGAACACGAAGGCCGAAACGCCGAACCGTCAGCGTGCGTCATCGACGCACAGAGCGTGAAAACCTCCACCAGCGTTCCCGCCACGAGCCAGGGCGCGGACGCGGGCAAGAAGATCGTCGGCAGGAAGAGAAGCATCGTGACGGACACACTCGGCCTGCTCCTGGCGGTCCTGGTCACGGCCGCGAGCGTCCAGGACTCCGTCGCCGGCACCAGCCTGATCGACACGGTGGCTGCCGAGCACCCCACGATCCGGAAGGTCTGGGTCGACGGCGGCTACCGCCAGCACCTCGTCGAGCACGCCGCGACCCTGGGCATCGACATGGAAATCACCCAACGCAAGCCCGGGACCAGGGGCTTCACTCCCATCCCGA
>NZ_JBSFFY010000217.1:0-1048 GCF_053596315.1 Streptomyces sp. NPDC001732 | reverse complement strand
CCGAATACATCCAGTATGCGGACGCCCCTCCGCCTTGCGATGCGCCGCATCTGACGCCGCGCGCTGATCCACCGGGGATTACGGGACAGCCCTTAGCGGAAGGCCATGTTGATGACGCGCCGAATACTGTCGACAGCCACAACTGTTCTGGCAACAGCGGCTGCTGCGCTGCTGTTGCCACAGACCGCGCAGGCCGCTGAGGAGATCACCGGCCCGCACTACCGGGTCTACACCAACGAATACGGCACGCCCTACATTTCGGGGGGTGGGAAGGCCGACTTCTGGCCGAACGGCGACGTTGTGCAGATTTGCGACAACGCTGCTGATGGCGCCTCCGCATATCTCTCGGTCTACGACGAGACCTCGCACGACTGGCGGTACGCGCTCACGGCAAGTGGTAACGGCGTGTGCCAGACGGCTCGTGGCAGCGACGGAGGTGTCCGCGATCTGGCGGAGGGGCACTGCATCAAGATCACGGTACAGCTGTATTACAAGGGGCCAGTCCTACCTGGTAGCGAGAAGGTGGTTTATTGGCGGAATAACAACACCTCTGGCGGGAGCTGCTGAAACGGCAGCCCAGGCAGCACGCCTGCCTCTGCGCGCAGAGCTGTCTGGGAAGTTGAGAGGCCGTTTCCCCAGGAAGACAGGTTCCTGGGAGGTGATCTGGGAGCCTGGGAGGGAACCGGGGGACAGGCGCCCCGTGATCACCGAGAGTGACTGTCTTGCTCCCGAGCGTCACGCACCCCGATCCGCCTGTCCCGTTGGGGTGTCACGCTGGCCAATCTGGCCCGGAATATCGGGCCTGAAGGCTGTTTTCGCGGCTTCCCGCCGATCTGCGTGACACGCTCCCCCTCACGGTTGCGGACCGTAGCTGCTGACTGGTGCGCCTGTGACCTGTGTCAGTGGGTGTTGATCGATTGCCAGCAAAGGCCGATCAATTGACTTCTGTGCCAGTTACTGAGGTTGAACTCGTGATGTCGTGTCCTTGCTCAGGCGGATCTGATGGTCAGGCCGGTCTCGGCGAGGCAGCCGTCTATGAGGTCGCTGC
>NZ_JBSFFY010000216.1:0-1125 GCF_053596315.1 Streptomyces sp. NPDC001732 | reverse complement strand
CCGAGCAAAAGACGAAGAAAACGAAACGCTTTTTGATTCCACGGGCCACAAGAGAGTTGATCGAGTCGTATACGCGCGATATGAGCCCGTCTGCATGGTTGTTTCCTAGTCAGAAAGGAAACGGACCCATTTCGACCACACAAGCGTACAGGGTCCTACAAAAGGCGGCAGAAGCGCTTGGACGAAAGGATATCGGTACACATACCATGCGCAAAACGTTTGGGTATCATCATTACAAGCAACATAAGGATGTCGCAGTGTTACAGCAGTTATTTAATCATTCCGCACCTTCGATCACGATGCAGTACATAGGGGTCACAGAAGATGAAGTGGATGCGACAATGGAGGACTTTTCTTTGTGAGAGGATTTTCTATGAGAAGATTTGGTTAAATTTAATGTGACTACCGAATAAAATTGTTAATTATTTCTAAAACACTAGTAGTGTTTTTTCTGTATAAGAAAAATGCGTAGGAAATAATACCTTTACTTATTCATCTAACTACTGTAGTTTGATATATATATAATTTTAGGAGGTATTTTACATAAAATGAAGAAATTTATCTATGTTTTAATGAGTTCTACACTAGTAATGAGTACGTTAGCATTCGCAGCACCAAATCAAAAGGTATCAGCTTCAGAATTAAACTATGTTTCAGATAACTTCGAAATTATCACTGATACAGAAGAAAAATCTGAATATATTTTAAAAGTGGATGGCCAAGAAATTCATTATATTGAAACAGTTACAACAATTGATGAAGATACTAAAGAAATAGAGACAAAAGCTTATAATGAAGAGACAAATGAACTTTTACAACATTTCACGAGCGTAGTAAAAGAAGATAAAATTGTAGATCAAGACGTAATAAGTTTTGAAGAGTTGCCTCAATCTCAACAAGAAGATTCAACCATAGTTAATAATGGTGGCATTGCACTATTTGCTAGTGTTACTAGCAATAAATCTTTGATAACATATTTAGGTATTAAGTACTCAACAAATCATACTACCAATATAGGTTCCGCTGATTATGCTGGTTTAAAAACAAAAAAAGTTAACCTTACGACTGCGTCTGCAAAAAATAGACAGGCTTATAATAGTTATACGCAAAATGTAGATAGTTTAA
>NZ_JBSFFY010000215.1:0-1138 GCF_053596315.1 Streptomyces sp. NPDC001732 | reverse complement strand
CTGGGCGAAGCGGCGCGGAGATCGCGCCGCAGTACGGCAACTCCGGCTCCAAATGCGGAGCCTGCCGAGCAAAGACCCTTATGATCCAGGATTTCGGCGCCTACGGTATGTCAGGTATGCCGACGACTTGCTGCTCGGTTTCGCTGGGCCCAAGCACGAAGCCGAGGAGATCAAGGCGCGGATCACGGAATTCCTGCTGGATGAACTCCGGTTGGAACTCTCCGAATCCAAGACCCTGGTCACGCACGCCACCAGCCAGGCGGCGCGCTTCCTCGGCTATGAGGTGAGAGCCCAGCGATGCGACACGAAGCTCACGGGACCACGACGCTCAGTCAACGGTGCCATCGGGCTTTTCGTGCCACGCGAGGTAATCCGGCAGCGCTGTGCCTCCTACATGGGCGGCGGGAAACCGAAACTCCGTGGTGTGCTTCTCCACGACAGCGATTTTTCAATCGTGGCGACATACCAAGCCGAGTACCGGGGACTCGTGCAGTACTACCTTCTCGCCCAGGACGTCGCCCGCCTGAACCGCCTGCAATGGGTGATGGAGACGTCCATGCTCAAGACACTGGCGTCGAAGCACAGATCGACCGTCACGAAGATGGCCCGCAAGTACAAGGCGACCATCGACTCCCCGGACGGCCCTCGAAAATGCTTTGAAGTCATCGTCGAGCGCGGAGGTGAGAAGAAGGCACTGGTTGCCCGCTTCGGCGGCATCCCGCTCAAACGGCAGCGCACAGCGGTAATGGCCGACCGAGAGCCGCTGAAACCCAACCACATCAGCACCACCGAGTTGGTAAAGCGGCTCCTTGCGGACTGCTGCGAGATGTGCGGATCAACGAGCCGGATTGAGGTCCATCACATCCGGAAACTCGCCGATGTCAAGCAGCAGGGCCGAGCCGAGCGCCCCATGTGGGTGAAGTTGATGGCAATGAGACGACGCAAAACCCTGGTCGTCTGCCGGCCTTGCCACGAGGAGATCCACGCGGGACGAGCAACCTCACCCACCCGGAAAAGATCACTGGAGAGCGGTGTGCTGGGAAACTAAGGGCTGTCCCGTAATCCCCGGCGGGCGCGCGACGACAGCTACAGCACCTCGCTGCGTTGTCGGAACGTCCGAATACATCCAGTATGCGGA
>NZ_JBSFFY010000214.1:0-1140 GCF_053596315.1 Streptomyces sp. NPDC001732 | reverse complement strand
TGCGGATCGACATCAGACCGGGCATCTCGTGCTCGGCCAGGGTGATCTCCTTGCGACCGAACGCCGCGAGGGAGAGGTCGGCGACCTTGAAGTCCGTGAAGTCAGCGGGCGGCTGCGAGGGCATGTGCGCTCCTTGTGCTCTGATCGTCCCGGGTGTTCCGGGTGTTCTGAATGTTCCGGTGGATTTCCAGCGTCGCGGTGGACCGGTTGAGCGTGATGTAGTGCAGACCGGGAGCGCCTTCGGCGAGCAGGCGGTCGGCCATGGCGGTGGCGTACTCGACACCGATGCGGTGGCCGTCGGCCGGGTTGTCGCGGGCTGCGTCCAGGCGCCGGGCGAGGCCGTCGGGGAAGGTTGCGTTGCTGAGTTCGGCGAAGCGGCCGATCTGCCGTACGTCGGTCGCCGGCATGATCTCGGGAATGATCGGTGTGTCGCAGCCCGCGGCGGCGACCCGGTCGCGCAGGCGCAGGTAGTCCTCGACCCGGAAGAACATCTGGGTGATGGCGTAGTCGGCGCCCGCGCGGCACTTGGCGACGAAGTGCCGGATGTCGTCCGCCCAGTCCGCCGAGCGCGGGTGCCGTTCGGGGAAGGCGGCCACGCCCACGCTGAACTCGCCCGACCTGCGTACCAACGAGACGAGTTCGTGGGCGTGGGTGAAGCCCTCCGGGTGCGGGACCCAGGGTGCGGCGGGGTCGCCCGGCGGGTCGCCGCGCAGGGCGAGCACGTCGCGCACGCCCGCGTCCGCGTACTGGCCGATGATGTGGCGGAGTTCGGCGGTGGAGTGGCCGACCGCCGTCAGGTGCGCGACCGGCCGCAACGTGGTTTCGGCGGCGATGCGTTTGGTGACCTCGACGGTACGGTCCCGGGATGTGCCGCCGGCACCGTAGGTGACCGACACGAACGTCGGGGACAGGGCCTCGATCCGGCGGATCGCCTCCCACAGCGTGCGGGTGCCGGCCGCCGTCCTCGGCGGGAAGAACTCGAAGGAGAACGAGGGCGTACCACTCGCCAGGAGTTCGGGCAGTGTGGTCATGGCCGACGGCCTCCCGCGTTGAAGTATTTCGCCTCGGGGTGGTGGATGACGATCGCGTCGGTGGACTGCTCGGGGTGGAGCTGGAACTCCTCCGAGAGGTGCACCCCGA
>NZ_JBSFFY010000213.1:0-1158 GCF_053596315.1 Streptomyces sp. NPDC001732 | reverse complement strand
GGTGTTGTTGTCGAAGACGACCATGACCTGGAACAGCGGGTGATACGCCAGGGACCGCTCCGGACTGAGGACCTCGACCAGCCGCTCGAACGGCACGTCCTGATGCGCATACGCCGCAAGATCCGTCTCCCGCACCCGCGCCAGCAACTCACGCACCGACGGATCACCCGACACATCCGTACGCAGCACCAACGTATTCACGAAGAAACCGACCAGATCGTCCAACGCCACATCCGAACGACCCGCCACCACCGTCCCCAACGGCACATCCGACCCCGCACCCATCCGCGACAACAACACCGCCACCGCCGCCTGCACCACCATGAACGGAGTCACCCCCGCCTCACGCGCCACAGCCAACAACCGACCATGCAACCCCGCACCCAACTCCAACTCCACCGCACCACCCCGATACGACGGCACCGCAGGACGCACCCGATCCACCGGAAGATCAACCACCTCCGGCACACCCGCCAGAGCCCCACGCCAGAACTCCACCTGCCGACCCGCCACACTCGACGGATCCGACTCCTCCCCCAACACCTCCGCCTGCCACAACGCGTAATCCGCATACTGCACCGGCAACCCCGACCACTCCGGCACCCCACCCGCCACACGAGCCGCATACGCCACCGAGAGATCACCCACCAACGGCGCCAACGACCACCCATCACTCGCAATGTGATGCATCAACACCACCACCACACAACGACCCACACCCGTCCGCAGCACCGTCACCCGCACCGGCAACTCAGCCGCCAGATCAAACGCATACCCAGCCGCCTCATCCACCGCAGCCGACACACCCCCCTCACCCACATCCAACGACCGCACCACCACAGAGACCCGCCCCACCGGCAACACCCGCTGATACGGCACCCCGTCCACATCCCCGAACACCGTCCGCAACGACTCATGACGAGCCACCACATCACCCACAGCAGCCCCGAACGCCACCTCGTCCAGACCACCCTCGAGCCGCAACACCAACGGAACGTTGTACGTCGCCGACGGCCCCTCCAGACGATGCAGGAACCACAACCTCCGCTGCGCCGCCGACAACGGCACCCGCTCCGGACGCACCCCCGCCACCAACCCCACCCGCGCCACACCCGCACCCGACAAACGACCCGCCAAACCAGCCACCGACGGCGACTC
>NZ_JBSFFY010000212.1:0-1161 GCF_053596315.1 Streptomyces sp. NPDC001732 | reverse complement strand
TACTGATCTTTTCGTAAGTTCGGTGGGTGTGGTGGGTGGATGGTCAGGCCTGTGTGGGCGAGGAAGGACCAGGGCAGTTGTGGGTTGTGGTTGATGCGGTGGATGCCTTGTTCGGTGGCGTCGGCGACATCGGCGAGGTGGTCGCCGGCGAGGTTGGCGAGTTCGTGTTTCTTGAGTGAGGACCACAGCAGTTCCACCGGATTCAGCTCGGGGGCGTATGCCGGGAGGCGTTCCAGGGTCAGCCAGTCCTGTTCGGCGACCCAGGCCCGCATCGCCCGGCTCCAGTGGGCGGACAGGCCATCCCAGACCAGGACCACCCTCTCGCCGCGGTAGAACACCTTCATCTGCTCCAGGACCTCGATCAACCCGTCGGTGTCGTAGCTGCCGGGCTTGAGGTGAAAGCAGAGACGAGCCCCGCGGTCGGGGTCGGTGGAGTGGTAGCCCAGGGCCCCGGCCATAGAGGCCCGCTTCCAGTTCAGCCGGTGCCGCAGGAGCGGGGTTCGTCCTCGGGGCGAGTAGGTGCGGCGGATCTGAGGGAGGAGTGAGACACCTGATTCGTCGAGGAACACGATCCAGGCACGTGTGTTCACCGCCCCTTTTTGATCCGCGGCCACTCGTGTGCGATCCAGCGGGCGATCTCCGACTCGTCCCGCTCGACCGCCCGCCGCTCGGGCCGCTGCAGACTCCACCCCAGCCGGCCGGTCAGCAACCGCCACACCGACGCTCTGGACAACGCCACCCCGGTCACCCGCTCCACGACGACGCCGACGCGTTCCAAGGTCCACAGATCGGCCTCGAAGCCGTGAGCCTGGGCACCTCGTTCCAGTGCGGTCCGGACTGCCTCGACCCGGGCGTCGTCCAGCTTGGCCGGGCGTCCGGTGGCCGCACGACGCCGCAGGGCTGAAGCACCGCCGGTCTCCCACACTCGCCGCCAGCGTCGCACGCTCTCGGAACACGCCCCCACCGCACGAGCGATCTCCGCGTTCGAGACGCCGTCCTCGAACAACTCGGCCGCCCGAACGCGACGCGCCTCCGCCAACTGGGGCCGAGACAGCGGCGGGAGAGAAGAATCAGCAGTCGAGGACGAAGGTTGATATGGCACCCTGACAGGCTCCCACCCACGAGCCCACCACACCCACCGAACTTACGAAAAGATCAGTA
>NZ_JBSFFY010000211.1:0-1182 GCF_053596315.1 Streptomyces sp. NPDC001732 | reverse complement strand
TGGCCTCGTCGAAGATGACCGGGTAGGTCCACATGGTGACGGTGCTGCCGTCGCTGCCGCTGCCGGAACAGCCGGCCAGCACCCCGACGGCGAGCGCGGTGGCCAGCACGGGGGCGGCCACGGCACGGACTCTGGAACGGCGGGCGAGAAGACGGGACATGAGCTGGTCCTCCGAGGACGTGAGGGTGGGACGGGAAGAAGGGCCTGATCCGGGCGGCAGGCCCCCGGGGGTCACTGGGCCGGCACCGTCTGGACGGTGCCGGTGTGCCGGGCACGTTCGGCGGCGAACGCCGCCAGGTGGCTGCCGAGCGAGGCCTTGGTGCCGGAGCGGACCGCGGCCGGGTCGCCGGTGGCGACGGCGTGGACGAAGGCATCAACCAACGCCATGTCTCCGCCGCCGTGTCCCTCGGCCGCGTTCGAACCGGATGCGCCGAGTTCGTGGACGGTGACCTCGCCGGTCCGGAAGTCGTGGACGGTGACGCGCTTGCCGTCGCCGATCAGCCAGCCGTGCGAGCCGAAGATCCGGGTCTGCCGGTCGGTCTGCTCGGTGAACGCCACCATCTGGAAGGTCGCGGTCACTCCGTCCGTCAGCTGCATGGCCAGGACCTGGTGGTCGACCACGTCGTTGTCGACGCGGTAGGCGCACAGGCCGTACGGGCCTTCGCGCAGCGCGGTCAGCAGCTCGGTCTCGTCCGTGGAATCCGTGACGTGGCTGACCGGCCAGACGGAACCCTTCTCGCGCAGCGTCGGCACGTACAGCTTGAGTGCGGAGTACGGGCAGCCGGCCTCGACCGCGCAGTCGAGGCAGCGTTCGGCGGACCCGGCCGGGGCGTTCTCCGGCCGGAAGTGCTTCAGCCCGCCGAAGCTGGAGACCTGCTCGATGCGCTCCCCGGTGACGTAGGTGATCCAGTCCAGGTCGTGGCAGGACTTGGCGAGCAGCATCGGCGAGGAGTCCTTCTCGCTGCGCCACGGCCCGCGCACATAGGAGTGCGCGTAGTGCCACCAGCCGACCGGCTCCAGATGGTCGAGGGAGACCAGCTGGCCCAGCACGCCGGAGTCCACGACCTCCTTCACCAGGTCGGTGTAGGGGGTGTAGCGCAGGACATGGCAGACGGCGAAGAGTACGCCCGCCTTCTCCACGCCCTCGACGATCCGCCGGGTCTCCTCCTCGGTCGGGGCGAG
>NZ_JBSFFY010000210.1:0-1195 GCF_053596315.1 Streptomyces sp. NPDC001732 | reverse complement strand
CTGGGTGTCCTCACCCTACGAACGGGAGGATCAACCCGTTCAAGAAGGTAGAGCCACTTGTCCCCGGGCCGCGGGCGACGGCGGCGCAGTCCGTTGGCGTAGGCCTGGCCGAACTTCGCGCACCAGCGGCGGACGGTCTCGTGGGAGACGATGACGCCGCGCTCGAGCATCAGTTCCTCGACCTCGCGGAAACTGAGCGGGAAGCGGAAGTACAGCCACACGCAGTGCGCGATGATCTCCACCGGGTACCGGTGCCGCCTGTACGACGGCGACACGCTCCCCACGGACGATCCCCCTCCACCATGATCAACCCGAGGATCCTCCCACGCCATTCGCCAACGTGACAGTCCCCGCGGGGCGGCTTCTCCACCAAGAGCAATTGTCAAAACCTGTGGGTCGAGTCGTTGGCGTTGTGGCTGAGCATGGTGGTGACGGCGAGGGCCATCGGGCTTGGAAACCAGTAGCGCTGTTACAAGTGACCGGTTGAAGATGACGGCATGGATGCGCAGCAGGTGGCCTTGCGGAAGATGACGCCGGCGGAGTATCACGCGGCGACTGAGCATCGTGAAGCCGAGGCGGCTCGTGTGCTCAGCAAGTTCATGCCGGAAGAACTGGCGCGAGAACGGGTCAGGCACGGCACGGCCAAGTTCCTCCCTGACGGCCCCGACACAGCCGGTCATCAGCTCGTGATGGCGGAGAACGGATCAGGCGAGGTGGTGGGGAACGCGTGGATCGGTCCGGATCCGGGCCAAGCGTCGGGCACCGCTAGCTCCGCGTGGCTGTACGACATCAACGTCTTCGAGCCGTTCCGACGCCGTGGATACGGATCCGCCATCCTCGCAGCCGCCGAGGAGCTCGTCGCTCGCGAGGGCAAGACAGCGCTTGCCTTGAATGTCGTCGGAGGCAACGAGGCGGCCATCGCAATGTATCGCCACAGCGGCTACGAAGTGTCGTCGATGTCCATGCGTAAGAACCTGTAAGGGCAAGAACGGGTGGGCGGCATCCATCAGGCGAACAATAATCTTGCTGATTAGCGGTAGGCCCAGCTGCCGGGACAGGGTGCGGGCTCAGGGTTGTCTTCCGCACGTCGGGCAGCCCGTTACTGAGGTTGAACTCGTGATGTCGTGTCCTTGCTCAGGCGGATCTGATGGTCAGGCCGGTCTCGGCGAGGCAGCCGTCTATGAGGTCGCTGCGG
>NZ_JBSFFY010000209.1:0-1212 GCF_053596315.1 Streptomyces sp. NPDC001732 | reverse complement strand
TCAGCACTGGTCTATATGCGAGGGCTGATCGCTCCGCTGGAGCGGAAGAACGGCTGGACACTGGCGGAACAGGCCGGTCATGCCGGGCCGGACCGCATCCAACGACTGTTGAACCGGATCGACTGGGATGCCGACGAGGTCCTGGACGATCTGCGGGACTACGTCGTTGAGCACCTCGGTGACTCCGAGGCCGTGCTCATCGTGGACGACACCGGCTTCCTGAAGAAGGGAACCCGGTCGGCGGGTGTCCAGCGCCAGTACTCGGGCACCGCGGGCCGGACGGAACGGAGAACTGCCAGGTCGGTGTCTTTCTCGCATACGCCGCCGAGCGCGGCCGGACGTTGATCGACCGTCGACTGTATCTGCCCACGTCCTGGACGGACGACCGCGAACGCTGCCGCCGGGCCGGCATCACCGATGAGACCGCCTTCGCGACGAAGGTGGTCATGGCCAAGGCGATGGTCCGCAAGGCGATCGCAGACCGGATCCCGTTCCGCTGGGTGACCGCGGACGCCGCCTATGGCTTCAGCAAGGGCCGGCGGCACGAGCTGGAACGGGCAGACGTCTTCCACGTCATGGCCACCACCCGGCATGACACCGTGGTGACCCGCTGGGCCCTCGACCACCCCGTCCACGACCTCTTTGCCGCTCTGCCCCGGCAGAAGTGGAAGCGACGCTCCTGCGGGAGAGGTGCCCACGGGCCACGGGTCTTTGACTGGGCGCGTGTCGAGGTACGGCCCTGGCACCGGGAGGACCGCCGTCACTGGGTGATCGCCCGCCGCAGCGTCAGCCGCCCCGACGAGATCTCCTACTACATCGCCTATTGTCCCGCGGACACCACGCTCGATCAGCTGATCCGCATCGCCGGCAGCCGCTGGGCTGTCGAGGAATGCTTCCAGAGCGCGAAGCAGGAGTGCGGCCTGGACGACTACCAAGTCCGCCGCTATCCCGGCTGGCACCGCCACATCACCCTCGCCATGGCCGCCCACGCCTGCCTGACCGTCCTGCGAGCCCGGGCACTGGACACAGACAAAGCAGAAACGGATCCTCCCAGCTCATCCACCTCAGCCTCGCCGAAATCAGACGCCTGATCACTCGCCTCAACGACCGCGCTCCCACTCCCATCGATCACATCCTGCACTGGTCACACTGGCGCCGACGACGACAACACCAAGCCCGAACCAGTCACTACAAACGACGCGGACACAGCCC
>NZ_JBSFFY010000208.1:0-1254 GCF_053596315.1 Streptomyces sp. NPDC001732 | reverse complement strand
GGGGCTTGCCCCCGAATCTTGGACACTCGAGACACTTGGATCTTGAGTCCAGGAGGACGGATGTCCCGTGGTCATGAAGCACTGTCCGCCGGAGTTCAAGGCGGACGCGGTCGCGTTGTACGAGTCGCGGTCCGAGGCGACGATCAGGTCGGTCGCCGCTGATCTGGGGGTGAACCCGGAGACGCTGCGGAACTGGGTCCGGGCTGCCGGAGCGAGTCGGCCGTGGGGATGCCGGGTGGAGGCGTCTGCCGAGCCGCCCACGCCGCTGGAGGCGGAGAACGCGGCCCTTCGCAAGAAGATCCGTGAGCTGGAGGAGGAACGTGAGATCCTGCGGAAGGCGGCGAAGTATTTCGCCGGGGAGACGCGCTGGTGAACCGCTTCCAGTTCGTCGCCGATCACCAGCGTCGTTACGGCGTGAAGCGGCTGTGCACCATCCTCGGCGTCGCCCGCTCCAGCTTCTACTACTGGCGCCGCACGGCTGCGGACCGGGCCGCCCGGCAGGCGGCCGACGTCCGGCTCGCCGTGCGGATACGGGCCGTGCACCGGGAATCCGACGGCACCTACGGTGTCCCGAGGATCACCGCCGAGCTCCGCGAGGAGGGCGAGCGGGTCAACCACAAGAGGGTCGCCCGCGTGATGCGCCAGGCCGGCCTGGCGGGTCTGCGCTTGCGCCGCAGGCACCGCACCACGATGGCGGACCCGAATGCGGCGAAGGCCCCGGACCTGACCGGCCGCGACTTCACCGCGAGCGAACCGAACACGAAGTACGTCGGCGACATCACCTATCTCCCGCTGGACGCAGGGAAGTTCCTCTACCTGGCCACCGTCATCGACCTCGCCTCACGTCGCCTCACCGGCTGGGCGGTCGCGGATCACATGCGAACAGATCTCGTCATCGACGCCCTGGCCGCCGCCGAACGCACCCGCGGCAGTATCGCCGGAGCGGTCATGCACACCGACCACGGCGCCCAGTACACCAGCCGGGCGTTCGCCGACGCCTGCCGCCAGGCCGGCGTCCGTCAGTCCATGAGCGCGATCGGCAGCTCGGCGGACAACGCGCTCGCCGAGTCGTTCAATGCAACGTTCAAACGCGAGACGCTCCAGGGCCGCAAGAGCTGGTCCAGCGAGCACGAGGCCCGCCTCGACGCGTTCCGCTGGCTGCACCGCTACAACACCCCACGCCGTCACTCCCGCCTCGGGCACCGCAGCCCGATCGCCTACGAGACAGCGTCCAAAACAACATCAACTACGCTG
>NZ_JBSFFY010000207.1:0-1282 GCF_053596315.1 Streptomyces sp. NPDC001732 | reverse complement strand
TGTCCGCGTACTCGTCTGAGTGCACCACCGAGTACGGAGTTATGTGCACCACTGGTCAGGCCACGTCGGTGTCCCGTTCGATGGCCTGGAGACGGTTCTTGAGCCGGTAGCTGTTGCCGTTGATTGAGACGACCTCGCAGTGGTGCAGGAGTCGGTCGAGGATCGCGGTGGCCAGGACCTCGTCGCCGAAGACCTGGCCCCACTCGCCGAAGGTCTTGTTCGAGGTCAGGATGATCGAGCCCTTCTCGTAACGCTTCGAGATCACCTGGAAGACCAGGTTCGCTTCGGCCCGTTCCAGCGGCTGGTAGCCCACCTCGTCGACCACGAGGACGCTGGGGCGGAGGTAGCTGGTGAGCTTGCTGATCAGCCGTCCCTGGTCCTCGGCGGCCTTGAGGTGGCGGACCATGTCGTCGAGGCTGGTGAAGTAGATCGAGTAGCCGGCCCGGCAGGCCGCGACGGCCAGAGCGACGGCGATGTGCGTCTTGCCGACCCCGGGCGGCCCGAGCAGAGCGACGTTGGCCTTGTCCTCGACGAAGGAGAGGGTGGCCAGGTCCTTGATCTTGCGCGGGTCGAGTTCGGGCTGGAAGGAGAAGTCGTAGTCCTCCAGCGTCTTGTGGTGCGGCAGTTTCGACAGCCGCAGGCCGTTGCGGAAGCGGCGGTCGTCGCGGACGGCGAGTTCCTCGGACAGCACCAGGTCGAGCAGGTCGAGGTAGCCCATCTTGGCCTCGTCCGCCCGCTGGACGTACTGGTTCAGGGCCTCGGCCAGGTGAGGCAGGCCGAGCTTGGCGGCGGTGGTGCGGATGCGGGTGCTGGTCAGCTCGCTCAACGGGCGTCCTTGGTCGGGGCGGGTGAGGTGAAGGGACGGGTGCCGGTCAGCTCGTCATAGACCGACAGGGGACGGCGGCCGACCTCGACGCTGGCGGCGGTGGCCCGGTTCAGCAGAGCCTGCAGCGGTCCGGCCTCCGTCTTCGGGGGCTGGTTGCGGCGGGGTGAGGGCAGAGCGTCGCCGGTGGTGACACGGCGGCCGGCGCCGGTGGGCAGGCCGTCCCAGTGCGTCTCATCCACGATGCGGGCGCCTCGTCCAACGGCCCGCGGATGCACTGCCAGCAGCGTCTGACCGCTGGCGTCAGGAACAGTGGAATGCAGTGTGACCTGGGACTTCGTGGCCCGGACCTCGACCAACTGGCGGGGGCGGACCCTGCGGGCGGGCACCGAGTAGAGGTTCGCGTCGAAGGCGACCAGGCAGTCCTTGCCGACGTGCCGTAGATGCCGCTGAGTGACC
>NZ_JBSFFY010000206.1:0-1312 GCF_053596315.1 Streptomyces sp. NPDC001732 | reverse complement strand
AGCTGTACTCGACGGTGACCTCGATGCCCGCCGGGGCACCGTCCAGGTCCGTGCGCTCCACGAAGTTGAACCCCAGGTCGAACTTCGAGGCACCACCACCACCGTCCACCGGACGCGCCACCAGACCCGGAAGATCCAACGACGCCACCGCATTGTTCTGCAGCACGATCATCACCTGGAACAACGGATGACGCGCCATCGACCGCGACGGCTGCAACGCATGCACCAACTGCTCGAACGGCAGATCCTGATGCGCATACGCCGCAAGATCCGCCACCCGAACCCGCTCCACCAACTCCCCGAACCCCGGATCCCCCGACACATCCGCCCGCAACACCAGCGTATTGACGAAGAACCCCACCAACTCGTCCAACGCCGCATCCGTACGACCCGCAATCGCCGTACCCAACGGAATGTCCACACCCCCACCCAACCGCGACAACAACCCAGACACACCCGCCTGCAACACCATGAACAGACTCGAACGCGACGACCGCGCCAACCCCACCAGCTCACGATGCAACCGCGCACCCAGCTCCACCGTCACCACACCACCGCGGTAACTCGAAACAGCCGGACGCACCCGGTCCACCGGAAGACTCAACTCATCCGGCAACCCCTCCAACACCCCACGCCAATACGCCAACTGACCGGCAATCGACGAACCCTCGTCCTCCTCACTCCCCAACACCTCACGCTGCCACAACGCATAATCCGCATACTGCACCGGCAACGGCTCCCACCCCGGAACCCCACCAGCCACACGCGCCCGGTACGCCACACCCAGATCCCGCGCCAACGGAGCCTGCGACCAACCATCACCAGCAATGTGATGCACCACCACACACAACACATGCTCATCCGCCGAAACCCGGAACAACCACGCCCGCACCGGCAGATCAACCGAAAGATCGAACCCCACCGACGCCACCGACGCCAAAGCAGAATCCAACCCCTCCTCCACCACATCAACCACCTCGAACGGCACCACCACATCCCCGGCCGCAACCACCTCCTGCCACGGCTCACCACCCACATCCGGGAAAACCGTACGCAACGACTCGTGCCGACCCACCACATCGACCAACGCAGCACGCAACGCCACCACGTCCAGCACACCCGACAACCGCACACCCAACGGAATGTTGTACGTCCCGCTCGGCCCCTCCATACGATTCAGGAACCACAACCGCCGCTGCGCGAACGACAACGGAACCCGATCCGGACGCACCATCGGCACCAACGCCGCACGCCCACCCACCGACGAACCCACCACACGCTCCGCCAACAACACCACCGTCTGCGCATCGAA
>NZ_JBSFFY010000205.1:0-1356 GCF_053596315.1 Streptomyces sp. NPDC001732 | reverse complement strand
AGCTGCTCCGCCTCCGGAGCCTGGTAATACGCCGACAGGGCCTGGAACCGGGTGTGGACCGAGGAGCCGGTCTCCCGGATGTTCCCGGCGTCCTTCGTCAGGGACGCGTGGTCCTTCTCCAGCTGGCCCAGATCACCGGTGTACTGCGGAATCGCCTCGGGCTTGATCATCGCGTCTGCACCCCGGGCTTCTTCGGGTCCAGGTCCACCGCACCCAGCGCCTTGCGCTGCGCCTCGGCGGCCATCTCCAGGTCACCGTTCAGATACGCCGTCGTCGCGTCCACCGCACCCGTCAGCGACTTCCCGGCCCGCGCCGCGATGAACTTCAGGTCCCCGGTGGTGTGCTCCGCGAACTGCGACAGGGCCAGCGCCACCAGACCCCCCACGGCCTCCTCACCCTTGCCCCCACCGCCCCCGCCACCGGCGCCGGCATCCGCACTGATCGTGCCCGCACTCGCCGCCGCCGACGACAGATGATCACCGTACGACGTCGCATGCGTCTGAATCTTCGACGCAACCTCACCCGTCGTCTTCAGCACACCCTGAATACCCTGCGGCTTCAGATCCCACCCGGTCATCACGAACACCCCCGTGAAACTTCCTGCAAAACTGTCGAACCCGACGACTCCGGCCGGGCGAACGACTCGGCCGGAACCCTGTCGACCGAAGAGACCGACCGAAGAGACCGACCGAAGAGACCGACCGAAGAGGCCGACCGAAGAGGCCGACCGAAGAGGCCGACCGAAGAGATCTCTCGAAGAGACCGGTTGATTCCTCCGGCCGAAGGGATCGGCCGAAGGGCTCGGCCGGAGAAATCAGCCGGTGGAAACGGTCGAGGAACTCAGCCGATGTTGTCGACCGCGGCCTTGGCGCGCGTGATCGTGTGCTGCGCCGTGCCGTCGTTCTTCTCCAGCGTCGTCTTGAGCAGCTGGATGATGTTCTTGACCTCCTGCGAGGAGCGGTTCCACCGCAGCTCCTTGCCGTGGTACTCGTCCGCCACGCCGTCGGCCGCGAAGTCCGCCATCGCCGCCTTGACCTGGCCGTCGCGCGCCGTGATGACCTCCTCCAGCCGCGCGATCACCACCTGGATGTTGCCCTGCGCGTCCG
Organism: Streptomyces sp. NPDC001732; assembly: GCF_053596315.1. NCBI lineage: Bacteria > Bacillati > Actinomycetota > Actinomycetes > Kitasatosporales > Streptomycetaceae > Streptomyces > Streptomyces sp. NPDC001732. The sequence continues at coordinate 250 of NZ_JBSFFY010000205.1, read as the reverse complement.
CGGACGCGCCCGTGTCGTACGCACGACGATCGGTGCCACCAGCCATCAACAATCACTCCCCGTGAAAACCTGTCAGGACAGAACAGAACGCAATGGAACGGAACGGAGCGGAGCGGAACGGAGTGAACCGGTCCGAACCGGGGTGGAACGGAGCGGTCAGCGGGCGCCGAAGCGTGCCGCGTCGAAGTTCGCGGACGACATCTGCTGCCGCGCGTTGTCGCCCTGCTCCTGGTCACCCGAGCTGAACGCG
>NZ_JBSFFY010000204.1:0-1395 GCF_053596315.1 Streptomyces sp. NPDC001732 | reverse complement strand
TACTCCAGCAGCGGTTCGTGTCCTGAACTGGTGGTTGTCGTTGTCCTGGTATGGAGGGAATGGCTGAAGTCGCTTTCTGGACTGCCGAGTTGGATTCAGTGTTCGCCCGGGTGGCGGGCCGGTTCGCTCGGGCGGATCTGCGCTGGCGGATGCGGGACTATGTCCGCGGCCTGCTGGGGCGGGCGACCCGCAAGAACGGCTGGCAGCTCGCGGAATGGGCGGGCCACCGCACTCCGGACGGTTTCCAGCGGCTGTTGAACAGCAGCGCCTGGGACGCAGACGCCCTGCGCGACGACGTCCGTGCCTACGTCGGCGAGTCCCTTGGTCCCGGTGGTGTGCTGATCATCGACGACACCGGGTTCATCAAGAAGGGCACCACCTCTGCCGGGGTGGGCCGGCAGTACACCGGCACCTCAGGAAAGATCGACAATTGTCAGATCGGCGTGTTCGCCGCCTACGCCACCGGTTCGGGCCGGGCCCTGGTCGACCGGGAGCTCTACCTGCCGAAGGCCTGGACTTCCGACCGCGAGCGGTGCCGGACAGCGAAAATCCCTGACGAACGCGGCTTTGCCACCAAGGGCGAGCTGGCCCGGGACCTCGTGCGCCGCTGTCTGGCCGCCGGTCTGCCGGCCGCCTGGGTCACCGCGGACGAGGCATACGGGCAGGACTGGAACTTCCGCCGCCTGCTCGAGCAACTCGGCCTGGGCTACGTCGTCGCGGTGCCCAAGTCCCAGCAGGTCAAGTCACTGGCCGGTGCCTGGCGCATCGACCAGCTCATCGACGAAGCCCCCGTCGATGCCTGGCAGCGGCTGTCCTGCGGCAACGGGGCCAAGGGCCCGCGCGTCTACGACTGGGCCGCGGCAAAACTGCCCGCCAACATCGTCTTCGACCCGGAGCCGCCGTCCCACCACCGCTGGGTGCTGGCCCGGCGCAGCCTGTCCGACCCCGACGAGATCGCCTACTACCTCGCCCACGCGCCCGTCGGCGTCGAGACCGGCGAACTGGCCCGGATCGCCGGCACCCGATGGGCGATCGAGGAGTGTTTCCAGGCCGCGAAGAACGAGTGCGGCCTGGACGAGTACGAGGTCCGCCGCTATCCGGGCTGGTACCGGCACATCACCCTGGCCATGCTCGCCCACGCCGTCCTGGCCGCACTCGCCGCCCGGGCCGGCGGCGAGGCCGCAAAGGGGGCTGCAGAAACGGATCAGCCCTCGTCCCGCTCACCGTGGCAGAGATCCGACGGCTCCTGGACACTCTCCTGCCCCGCCCAAGAGCCGACCGCGACCCCGTCACCCACGCACTGAACTGGTCGGCCTGGAGAAGACGTCGCCAGGCCATCGCCCGCAGCTGCCACTACCGAAAACGCAGTTCAGGACACGAACCGCTGCTGGAGTA
>NZ_JBSFFY010000203.1:0-1403 GCF_053596315.1 Streptomyces sp. NPDC001732 | reverse complement strand
CGGCGGAGCCAACCGCCCGCGGTCCTGGTTGGAGCCAGTTACCAAAGTTCGTACACGCCGCACCGGCGTGAGTCAGAAAGGGGCTTCCATGTCCTCCCACCGATCTGCAATGGCCTGTACCGCCGGCATCCGCCCCCGGCTCGGCTCAGGAGAAAGCGCCGTCATCATCGTGATGACGATGCTCGCGACCACCCGCGACATCCCGCTGCAAGAGGCGGCCACCGTGCTCGGCAGCTCCGGGCTGCTCGGCGTACTGCTGATCCGCTGCACCCGGACCGGCCTGCCTGCCGCAGTGCTCCGCAAGGCGGGACGCGTCCTGCTGGCCCCGGCCCAGGGGTAACACAGTGCCGGCTCGACGGGGGCGCCCGATGGCGCCGATCGACGATCCCAACAACGGCGTCGGCCGACTCGCCCGCGAGCTGCGCGAAGCCCGTTCCCGGCGCGGCCTGACGCGCCGGGAACTCGCCAGCAGGATCAACCGCTCGCTCACCACGATCCAGCGTGCTGAAGCGGGTGGAGCCGCAGATGGCGACGATGACCGGGAGACCGAGGTCCCGCTTCGCGGCGAGGAAACGCTGTTCGGGAGTGTGTAACTGCTGTGACATGGGTTTCCTTGCTCAGTCAGAGGGATGAACGGTCGGGGGCGGAGATGAGAAGGCAGGGCCGGTTGGTCCGCAGCTTGCGGACCAACCATCCGCGGAACTGTGTGCGGTGGCTCACCCGGGCCTGCTCGGAGCCGGGCGCCCGGGGAGCACAGGAATCCGGCGGGGGCGGCCTTGCCCGTCGCGTCGAACTGCGCGGCGGGGTGCCGCGTCAGGAGACGGGCTTCCACACTGCAGCGACTCTCAGCAACGGTACTCGCGACAGTTGAATACGCGAGCCCACCAGTATCGGGGCCGGATCCCTCGCGGAACTGGCAGCTCCGGCTGGCCGGAGCTGCCAGTCGTAACCGTAAAAATGAGTCCCGTCAGCCCCGTTGCTTCGGCGAAGGGTGCCCTGACCTGCTCTTTTTTGGCGGGACTCAAGCCTCGATTGGGGAGCCGCCCCCTCAGCAAGGGGCCCGTACGTCCCAAACGTTTCGCCCGGGCATCACAGTGCCTTGCCTCGGCGGGGCAAGGCAGTTTTCCGGCCGGGCGGCAGGTGCCCTTACTCGCGGGCCTGGTGGGGGCCTCCCGAGGGCGGGGGCGGAGCGGGACCGAGCTCTGCTCCTGCCTTTCAGACCCGAGCTCAGACCCGCAGCAAAAGCCCAGGTCAGAGCCTCCCTTCCTGGCGGGGCGGGGCTGACGGGACTCTTGCTCGTAGTTATCACCTAAGAGTTGTCCCGTAAATGATCTCTGACGTGGCTGGTGGCCTGCTGGTTTCTGCGTTACCCGGCCAGGACGAGGTTGTGCAGGCGGGCGATG
>NZ_JBSFFY010000202.1:0-1405 GCF_053596315.1 Streptomyces sp. NPDC001732 | reverse complement strand
TCGTCCCACCGGGCCTCCAGCATCGCCTCCCGGAACTTCTTCGACCCGTTGGCGTTGGTCCGCTCACCGATCGCCAGATACGAGGTGTCCTGCCGGAACGGCACCGTCTGGTAGAGCGACGCCGCACCCGGCTCCGGGTGCGGGGCACGGGGGACGACGGCCGTGCCGCGGACCCGCTCGACCAGCCGGCGCAGATGCTCCGGCGTCGTCCCGCAGCACCCGCCCACCAGCGACAGCCCGTACTCCCGCACGAACGTCTCCTGCGCATCGGCCAGCTCGGCCGGGGACAGCGGGTAGTGCGCACCGTCCCTGCCCAGCACCGGCAGACCCGCATTGGGCATGCAGGACAGCGGGATGCGGGAATGCCGCGCCAGATAGCGCAGGTGCTCGCTCATCTCGGCCGGACCGGTGGCGCAGTTCAGGCCGATCATGTCGATGCCCAGCGGCTCCAGCGCGGTCAGCGCCGCACCGATCTCCGAGCCCAGCAGCATCGTCCCGGTCGTCTCGACGGTGACCGAGCAGATCACCGGGAGACCGGCCCCGGCGGCCTCCAGGGCGCGGCGGGCACCGATGACGGCAGCCTTGGTCTGCAGCAGGTCCTGCGTCGTCTCGACCAGCAGGGCGTCCGCACCCCCGGCGATCAGCCCCTCCGCGTTCTGCTGGTAGGCGTCCCGCAGCCTGGCATACGGGGCGTGGCCCAGCGTCGGCAGCTTCGTACCCGGCCCCATCGAGCCCAGCACCCACCGCTGCTGCCCCGTGGAGACGGCGAACTCGTCCGCGACCTCCCGCGCGATCCGCGCACCGGACTCCGAGAGCTCGAACACCCGCCCCGCAATGTCGTACTCGCCCAGCGCCGCGAGATTCGCCCCGAACGTGTTCGTCTCGACACAGTCCACCCCGACCGCGAAATACGCCTCGTGCACCGACCGCACGATGTCCGGACGGGTGACATTCAGCACCTCGTTACAGCCCTCGAGATGCTGGAAGTCCTCCAGACTCGGGTCCTGCGCCTGGAGCATGGTGCCCATCGCACCATCCGCCACCACCACACGCGTGGCAAGCGCCTCACGGAGGGCGTCCGCCCCGGTGCCCGTCATGACCGACGGTCCGGGCCGGGGGCGAGCCGGTCGGGGCTCGGCCGATCCGCGAACCGGCCGGGGAGGACCACCGGACGGTCGGGAAAGACCACCGGATGGTCGGTGGCGATGGAAGCGGTGACAGCGATGCGCACGTCGGGCTCTCCTCGAAGGGTACGAAGTACGAAGTGGCCGACCGGTCAGAGACCGGCCGCGGCCTTCAGCCGCTGGGCACGGTCGGTGCGCTCCCAGGTGAAGTCGGGGAGCTCGCGGCCGAAGTGGCCGTACGCCGCGGTCTGGGCGTAGATCGGGCGCAGCAGGTCGAGGTC
>NZ_JBSFFY010000201.1:0-1425 GCF_053596315.1 Streptomyces sp. NPDC001732 | reverse complement strand
CCGCCACCGCCGCCCAGGTGGTCCAGCGGGTTGACCCGGGTGCCGCCCGGGGTGATCAGGTGCCAGTGCACGTGCGGCCCGGTGGAGCTTCCGGAGCCCGGGGCCCCGGCGGCGCCGCCGGAGTACCCGACGATGTCTCCCCGGCCGACCGAGGTGCCGTCGGACAGCCGGAACTCCGACAGGTGCATGTACTGCGTCCGGTACCCGTCGCTGTGGGTGATGGTCACCGTGTGCCCGCCGGTGCCGTTGTACGGGATGTTGGTGACGACGCCGGCACCCGCGGCCGGCAGGGCGGTGCCGACGCTCATTCCGTAGTCGATTCCGCCCAGGGAACCGCGGTTGACGTGCTCCCACCAGCCATCCGTCATCGGGTAGCCGCTGAACGGGTTGTAGATGTCCAGCGCCTGGGCCGGGCTTCCCGAGAACAGCACGCCGCCGGCGGCCAGGCCGAACGTGGCGACCGAGCCGCGCAGCAGCGTGCGCCGACTCATTCCGGTTTGTGACCGGTCCCTTTGGCCGTCATCTGATCCATGGCTTCTGCACACATCAACTCCCTTGATTTCATTGCGACTTGACCTGCCAGGGCGGAGCGGAGTCACGCTAACCTACGCGCATAGATTTTGATAGGAACATGGCATTCCGCTGTTGAGATCCCCGCCCCACCGGAGGAGACATGCGCAGGAGAACCCTGATCCGCGGCGCCCTGGCGACAGCCCTGGCCCCGGCCGGAATCGTCGCGGCCACCAGTGCCGCAGCCACCCCCCGCCCGGCCTCCGCCCGGGAGGCCGACCTGCTGGGCGTGGACGTCTCGAACTACCAGGCCGGCATCGACTACGCCCGAGCCGCGGCCGAGGGCCTGGACTTCGTCGTCGTCAAGGCCGGAGGGTGCCAGCTTTCCGAAGGTCCCTACACCTCGTCCTCCTACGCCGACCACGTCGACGGGGCCCGCGCCGCGGGCCTGCGGGTGGGGCACTACTTCCTGACGGGAGACTTCCTCGCCCCCGGCGCCGCCGCCGACTACTTCGTGGACCATCTGCACGACTATCGCGCCGGCGACGTGCTGGCGCTGGACGTCGAGGTGCTCGACGACTCCACCCGTCTGTGGGACGACGCCGACGTGTCCACCTGGTTCAACCGGGTGCGGGAGCGGGTCGGGACGTACGTGCCCTGGTTCTACATCAGCACGAGCGCGCTGCGCGCCGGCACCTGGGACCGCACCATCGCCGCCGGTGCCCACCTCTGGGCGGCCTCCTGGGGTGCCAACGACGGCACCTGGCCCGGACCGCCCGATCTCGGCGGCCGCTACCCCGACTGGGCCGCCCACCAGTACGCCTCCGTGGGTTCCGTGGGCGGCGTCTCGCCCGTCGATCTCGACCTCGCCCGCCCCTGGGCGTTCGACCCGACCGGCCCGACCGATCCGCCGCC
>NZ_JBSFFY010000200.1:0-1443 GCF_053596315.1 Streptomyces sp. NPDC001732 | reverse complement strand
TCGTCCAGGTGCTTCCCAATGCTGATGTCAAGCCGCCGCTGTCACTGGGGGTGTGACCTGGTAGCACCGTCGGTCACGAATCAGGGCCCACAGGACGTTGACGCGACGGCGTGCGAGCGCGAGGACGGCCTGGACGTGGCGTTTCCCCTCGGCGCGCTTGCGGTCGTAAAACTTCCGTGAGTTGGGGTCTCGTTGGACGCTGACCAGCGCGGAGATGTAGAAGACGCGCTGCAGACGACGGTGGTATCTCGTCGGTCGGTGGTCGTTACCGCTGACCTGGCCGGAGTCGCGTGGGGCGGGGGCCGTTCCGGCGAAGGCCGCGAGCCGGTCGGCCGTGGGGAAGGCGTCCAGGCTGCCGCCGACGGCAACGAGGAACTCGGCACCGAGGATCGTGCCGATGCCGGGCATGGACTGGATCACGTCGGCCAGTTCGTGTTCGCGAAACCGGCCCTCGATGAGTTTGTCGGTCTCGGTGATCTTCTCGTTGAGGGTCATCACCTTTTTGGCGAGGGTGTGCACCATCGTCGCGATGGCCTTCTCACCCACGACGGCGGTGTGCTGGCGCTCGGCGGCTTCAACCACCTTCTCGGCGAGGGAAGCAGCGTTGCAGACCTTGCGGTTGCGCAGCCAAGCGGTCAGCCGCCGGCTGCCCACGCGGCGGATCGCTACCGGTGTCTGGTAACCGGTCAGCAGCACCATCGGGCCGATGTTACCGAGGTCGAGGGCCCGTTCCAGGGCCGGGAACATGCTGTTCAGCAGGGCCCCCAGCCGGTTGGTGGTGCGGGTGCGGTCGGCGACCAGATCGACGCGGTGGTCGGTCAGCAGCCGCAGCTCGAGTGTGGCTTCGTCGCTGGGGCGGATCGGCTGGAGGTCGCGGCGCATCCGTGCCTGGTCGGCGATCACGCGGGCGTCACGGGCGTCCGTTTTGCCCTGGCCTCGGTAGCTGTCGGTGGCCCGGTTGACCGCGATACCGGGGATGTAGACGAGCTCCTGGCCATGGTTGACCAGCAGGGCGATCAGCAGGCCGGGCTCGCCGCCGGTCATGTCCAGCGCCCAGGTCGTCTTGCCGCCATCGGCGAGGTCCAGGACGTCACCGATCAGCTTCAGCAGCTCCGGCTCGTCGTTGGCCACCCGACGCGACAGCAGCGTGTCGCCCTCGCTGTCCAGGACCAGGCAGTGGTGGTGGGTCTTGCCGCAGTCGGTCCCCGCCCATATCCGGCTCATCGCGCTCCATTCGGTCGTACTTGCCTTGCGTACCACGGACGACCTCGCCGGCATTGCTCTACACAGCGACTTGTTCGCACTTCCCAATCGGCGGCCGAGTCGTCGTGGGGAGCCAGGCGGCCAAGCACCTGAAGCCACGAACGGCAGCCACTTGTCAGCCACACCCAGCTCCCCTGGGTGTCCTCACCCTACGAACGGGAGGATCAACCCGTTCAAGAA
>NZ_JBSFFY010000199.1:0-1447 GCF_053596315.1 Streptomyces sp. NPDC001732 | reverse complement strand
CGCGACTACGAGACCCTAACCACCAGCTCCGAAGCCATGATCTACGTCGCCTCGATCGACAACCTCGCCAAGCGCATAACGGACGAGACCACGCCGACCTGGCGAGGGACCTACTAGGGCATAAGAGGCAATTCGCCCACGCTAAATGCCCTCTGAGGGGGCCGGGACGCGGAGGCGCCCCGGCTACCCGACCCTTCGCGCTGATCCACTCTGTGACGGAGCACAGGATCAGACGGAGGCCGCCTACATGTCCGCTGAACTGCGAAAACACCGACCAAGTTCGAGCCGCGTTCGACGCCGGACCATAAATGACAAGATGAGAAGGCGTTGCCATACCGATCATGGACTCTGTCGATCGAACGGGAGTCTCGATCGGGTGGTCGCGGGCCCTGCCCGGCATGAGAGCAGGGCCTGGCGGTATATGGGGAAAATCCAGGGGAGCGGACGGCCGCGCGCTGCTACGGTCGGGCGCCATGAGCTGGCTTCCCGATGACTTCGTCCACCCCGTCCTGGTACCGCTGCCGGGCGGTGGCCATCACCTGCGGCCGATCCGGGAGGCGGACGCCCCGCTCGACTATCCGGCTGTGATGGGTTCGCGCGAGCGGCTGTGGACCATCTTCGGCCCGGCCTGGGGCTGGCCCGCGGCCACCATGACCTACGAGGCCGACCAGGCCGACTTGTTGCGGCACGAGAAGGAGATCGCCGCACACCAGTCCTTCAACTACGCGCTGTTCGACGCGGCGGAGACAGCTCTGCTCGGCTGTGTCTACATCGACCCACCGGAGAGGGCCGGCGCGGACGGCGAGATCTCCTGGTGGGTGGTGGACGAGCTGGTGGGCAGCAAGGTCGAGCAGGCCCTCGACGCGCTGGTGCCGCAGTGGATCGCCGGCGACTGGCCGTTCGAGCAGCCGCGCTTCCTCGGCCGCGAGATCTCCTGGTCGGACTGGCTCGCCCTGCCGGAGCATCCCGACACGTAAGTGGTTGTTGCCCGTACCGATCTCGAAGGCTGTCGATCGAACGGGAGTCCCGACCGGGTGACTGCGGCGGTTTCCACGCGTGAAAGCAGGACCTCCAGGCAGCTCGGGGGTGCGATCCCATTCCGACACGTGTACGGCAACGCGGCCGACCATTCGGGCCGGGTGCGCCGGTATCCGTCGGACATGACGGACGCGGAGTGGGCGGAGGTCCGGCCGTTGCTGCCGGTGCCGGCCTGGTTCCAGGGGCGGGACGGACGGCCCGAGGGCCACTGCCACCGGCAGCTGTTGGACGCGATCCGCTATCTGGTCGTGGGCGGGATCTCGTGGCGGGCGATGCCTGCCGGCTTCCCCGCGTGGTCCCGGGTCTATGCGTTCTGTGCGCCGTGCGGCGCTTCGCTGTATCCCCGACTCACTCGGGAGGAACTTGGAGGAATGTTTCTGGGTCGCCTGACTTACTTGGAGGCGAAAGC
>NZ_JBSFFY010000198.1:0-1454 GCF_053596315.1 Streptomyces sp. NPDC001732 | reverse complement strand
GGGGTCAGTGGTGGTGGGGTCAGTAGCGGTAGTGGTCGGGCTTGTACGGGCCCTCGACCTCGACACCGATGTACGCGGCCTGCTCCGGGCGCAGGGTGGTCAGCCTGACGCCGAGGGCGTCGAGGTGGAGGCGGGCGACCTTCTCGTCCAGGTGCTTGGGCAGGACGTAGACGTCGGTGGGGTACTCCTCGGGCTTGGTGTACAGCTCGATCTGGGCCAGGGTCTGGTCCGCGAAGGAGTTGGACATGACGAACGAGGGGTGGCCGGTGGCGTTGCCCAGGTTGAGCAGGCGGCCCTCGGACAGCACGATGAGGACCTTGCCGTCGGGGAAGGTCCAGGTGTGGACCTGGGGCTTGACCTCGTCCTTGACGATGCCCTCGATCTGCGCCAGGCCCGCCATGTCGATCTCGTTGTCGAAGTGGCCGATGTTCCCCACGATGGCCTGGTGCTTCATCCTGGCCATGTCGGAGGCCATGATGATGTCCTTGTTGCCGGTCGTGGTGACGAAGATGTCGGCCTGGCCCACCACGTCGTCCAGCGTGGCGACCTGGTAGCCGTCCATCGCCGCCTGCAGCGCGCAGATCGGGTCGATCTCCGTCACGATCACCCGGGCACCCTGGCCGCGCAGCGACTCCGCGCAGCCCTTGCCCACGTCCCCGTACCCGCACACCACCGCGGTCTTGCCGCCGATCAGCACGTCCGTGGCCCGGTTGATCCCGTCGATCAGCGAGTGCCGGCAGCCGTACTTGTTGTCGAACTTCGACTTCGTCACGGCATCGTTCACATTGATCGCCGGGAAGAGCAGCGTGCCCTCACGGTGCATCTCGTACAGCCGGTGCACCCCCGTCGTCGTCTCCTCCGTCACCCCACGGATCTCCGACGCCAGCCGGGTCCACTTCTGCGGGGACTCGCCCAGGGTGCGGTTCAGCAGGGTGAGGATGTGGGCGTACTCCTCGCTGTCCGCGGTGGAGGGGTCCGGGACGGCACCCGCCTTCTCGAACTCGACCCCCTTGTGGACGAGGAGGGTGGCGTCACCACCGTCGTCGAGAATCATGTTCGGGCCGCCGGTGGGCGTGTTGGGCCAGCTCAGGGCCTGCTCCGTGCACCACCAGTACTCCTCCAGCGTCTCGCCCTTCCAGGCGAAGACCGGGACCCCCGCCGGAGCCTCGGGAGTGCCGTCCGGGCCCACGGCAACGGCCGCGGCGGCATGGTCCTGGGTGGAGAAGATGTTGCAGGAGGCCCAGCGGACCTCGGCACCGAGCGCGACCAGGGTCTCGATCAGCACGGCCGTCTGCACGGTCATGTGCAGCGACCCGGTGATCCGGGCACCGGCCAGCGGCCGCGCGGCGGCGTACTCCTTGCGGATCGACATCAGACCGGGCATCTCGTGCTCGGCCAGGGTGATCTCCTTGCGACCGAACGCCGCGAGGGAGAGGTCGGCGACCTTGAAGTCC
>NZ_JBSFFY010000197.1:0-1539 GCF_053596315.1 Streptomyces sp. NPDC001732 | reverse complement strand
CCCGTGTCTGCCAGGAGTCTCAATGACGAAGTCAAGACTCCTGCGCGACGGGCGGGACGGGGGTGAACAGCCTGTCGTCGCGCAGGAGAGCCCACAGCACGCTGGCCCGGCGCCGGGCCAAGGCGATGACGGCCTGGACCTGCTTGCAACCCTCGCTGCGCTTCTTGAGGTAGAAGTTCCGGTTCGGGCCGTCACGGATGATGCTTGTCTGCGCGGACATGTAGAACACCCGTCGCAGGCGGCGGCTGTAACGCTTGGGACGGTGCAGGTTTCCGGTCCGGCGGCCGGAGTCGCGTGGGACAGGCACCAGCCCAGCCGCCGAGGCCAGATGGCCGGCGTCGACATACGTAGTCAAGTCACCCGCTGCGACGATGAACTCGGCGCCGAGTATCGGGCCCATTCCGGGCAGCGACTCGATGATCTCGGCCTGCGGATGACTTCGGAACGTCTCGCGAATCTGCTTGTCGATCCGCTTGAGCCGGTCGTCCAGGGCCAGGAGCTGTGCCGCCAGGTCGGCGACGATCTGCCCGGCAACATCCTCCCCGGGCAGCACAGTGTGCTGGACCTGAGCCGCCTCCAGGGCGATGGCCGCGACCGAATCGGCACTGCGGACGCTGCGGTTGGCAAGCCAGGCGGTGAGCCGAGCCCGGCCGCGTCGGCGGATCGCGGCCGGGGTCTGGCAGCCGGTAAGCAGGACGAGCGCACCCTTGTGACTGGCGTAGTCGAAGGCCCGCTCCAGTGCGGGGAAGACGCCGGTCAGCACGTCCCGCAGCCGGTTGATCATCCTCACCCGGTCGGCGACCAGATCGGACCGGTGCGCGGTCAGGAGTGCCAGATCGGCAGCCAACTGCGCGGGCACATCGATCGCAGCGAAGTCCCTTCGGTGACGGACGGTTTCGGCGATGACATAAGCGTCGCGGGCATCGGTCTTGGCCTCGCCCCGATAGGCCCCCCACATTCGGTTGACCGTGCGGCCGGGCACATGGACGGCCTGCTGGCCGTGAGCTGAGAGCAGAGCCAGCAGCAGCGCGGACGACGTACCGGAGATGTCCACCGCCCAGCTGACCTTCTCGGCCAGGTCCAGGATCTCGCCGAGCGCGTTCAGAATCGCCGACTCGTCGTTCTCGATCTTCTTCGACCACAGAGTTGCGCCGGTCTCGTCGACCACCGCGGCCCAGTGATGGCCCTTGCCCGCGTCTATACCGGCCCAGACGTGGGCCCGGCGCTCGCTCACCTGCCCTCCTCAGTTCCAACAGCATGCCGTTGACCCGAGGAACACCCCGCCGTCAGCTCCGTAAACAGCGACCGGATCGCGTATCTCAATCAGCGGCCAGGGCGCCCCGAAGAGCCGGGCGGCCACTCCCGGCAAGCCACTGAAGACAGCTTCGCGTCAGCCACACCCGGCCCTCCCGGGCCGCCCAACAACTTACGGAGCTTCGCGTGCTTGTCCACCCATCCCCAAGCTCTCGGCTTCGCTCGAGCAGGGGAGACCCCATTCGATCGACCTGCCCAGTCGCACGTTGCGGTGCCTTGCCGGAC
>NZ_JBSFFY010000196.1:0-1614 GCF_053596315.1 Streptomyces sp. NPDC001732 | reverse complement strand
TCGAGCAGGACGCGGAAGCGGGCCGCGTCTGGCACGAGGAGACCTGGCCGGCGATCCGGGCCCGGGCGAAGGCGGAGAGGGGTGAAGTCCTCTTCGCCGACCAGGTCGGGATCCGCTCGGACCAGGTCACCGGCCGCACCTGGGGCGCCAGAGGAAGCACTCCGGTCGTCCGTCGCACCGGGAACCGGTTCTCCGTGAACGCGATGTCCGCGATCAGCACGAAGGGCCGGATGCACTTCATGGTCTTCACCGAGTCGTTCGACGCGAAGGTCCTGTGCCGCTTCCTGGACCGGCTCGTCGGTCACTTCGACCGCAAGGTCCATCTGATCGTCGACCGGCACCCGGCCCACCGCTCGAAGACCGTCCGGACCTGGCTCGCCGACCACGAGGAGCAGATCGAGCTGCACTTCCTTCCGTCGTACTCGCCCGAGCTGAACTCCGACGAGCTCGTCAGCGCCGACCTCAAACGCAGCCTGCCCCACACCCACCGGGCCAGGAAGCAGGCCGAACTCGCCACCGAGACCCGCAGATTCCTCCACCGCCGACAACGCCAGCCCCACATCGTGCGCGGATACTTCGGCGGTCGACATGTCCACTACGTCCTCGACGAGTGAACCCCATGCGTTTCTGATCAATAAGTGCCTGGTCGGGTTGGGCGGGTGAGTGTCTAAAGCCAGGGGTACGCGGCAGGCCGTGACCGAGATTCGACCTGTGGGGGGAACTCGTGATCAAACGGGCTGCCCCGGGCTTTAGTCGATGTCTCTCCGGTAGCATTGTGGGGAGTTTCCGGAGGAGGTGAACAGGGGCTGGTTATTTAAGAACCACTTGATCGTCAGGGTTGTTTTCTCTGCGTCTTTGAGCTCTTTGGCGGCTGCCTCTGAAATGATAAGACAGAATCTCTTGGTTAAGGGAGTATGATCCGCTGAACGCAGCAGCTCAAGAGATCCTTCGTAACGGCCTGCCTGGTACGTCCAATTGTCGGCCCGGAACTGGAACGCTGGCTGTTGAGGTTTGTCCTGGCTCACGGTAAACGGGGCGGGATCGCTGCTCCAATGATTATTAACTGTGTCCGTATCCGGGTCGTACTGCCATGTGACAGTCTCCCTCCAGTAAAAGACCGGCCGCTTCGAGGAAGAGATGGCCCCAGTGGGGCTGAGCTTTAATTGTGCGTCACGGATTACTTCGACATTCTCACTCTTGAACCTGGTGGACACTGTCGGCTGCACGTAGAATTGCACGGCCGTGCCTGCATTTTCGAGACGGAGGACGTGTGGAAGTGTCAACTCGACGTTAGGTTTACGCTGCAGCTCAGCGAAGTTGTAGACCGAAAAAGCTAGGGCGGCGACAGCGGCAGCCGTCGCGGACCATTTGTGCATGGCCTCGAAGCGTCGCCTCCTGCGGAACCTCGCAGGCCTCCTTGCAGCGTCTTCCATGCCCCTACTCTGCCCAGAGCACAAGCTTCCGTCTGCCGTGTTACTCCATATGGACGGGGGAAGTAGCGTCCGACGAGGCTTCACACGGCCAGTGACGGCCCACGGGCGGCCAGTGCTATGCCAAAGCACGTCCGCCCGTGATGCGTACCGCCTGCACCAAGCGCTGGAACTGGGCCAGACG
>NZ_JBSFFY010000195.1:0-1629 GCF_053596315.1 Streptomyces sp. NPDC001732 | reverse complement strand
AGAAGCCGTTGTCTTTCCGAGAGTGGCGGGTATGTTTCCGCTGGTCAGGTGTAGGTGCGGTGTTTTGGCGGCAGGGACGAGGTGTTGTGTCGTCTCTTCGGTGGAGGTGCCGGGATGCCGTCGGTGATGGGGTTGCTGGAGGAGCGTGAACGCACGGCTCGGCAGCGGGTGGAGGTTCTCCAGGCCGAGTTGCGGGAGGCCGAGGTCGTGTGGGAGCGGTTCGTGATCGCCCGTGAGACGGTGGGTGAGGTTCTGGCGGAGCCTCGCGGTGGCGAGGACGTGCCGCCGGCCGTGGTGGCCGGCGAACGGCCGGTGCAGGTCACGGCGGCGGTGCCCGGTTCGGTGGTGCCGCGCTGGCAGGAAGGGCTCGCTCCGACGGTTCTCGCGCCGGACTACCAGCGGATCATGGATGTCCTGGCCGGTGGGAGTGGTACGCGTGGGGAGGCGATGGACTGCCGGCAACTCGCGGCGGCAGTCGGGCTGGAGCCGGTCCCGGCGAAGGTGGAAGGGGTGCGGTCGAAGGCGAAGCGTCTGGCCGCGCGGGGCTGGCTGGCGGAGGAACGTCCGGGGCTGTTCAGCGTGCCCGTCGCACGAGTCGGCGGCTCATGACCATGCTCATCGACCACCGGATCACCGCCTCCGAGCTGTCGGTGCGCGTCTCGTAGTCGCGGGCCAGCCGACGGGAGTGCATCAGCCACGCGAACGTGCGCTCCACCAGCCACCTCTTCGGCAACACGGTGAAGCCGCTGGTGTCGTCGCTGCGTTTGACCACCGTCAGCGCGACGCGCAGGACACCGCGGGCGAAGTCGACCAGGCGCCCGGTGTAGCCGCCGTCGGCCCACACCCGCGTGACGCGCCAGTGCCGCTCGCTCAGCCGGGCCAGCAGGGTCTGCCCCGCGTCCCGGTCGGTGACCGAGGCCGCGGTAACCATCACCGTCAGCAGCAGCCCGAGGGTGTCCACCACGATGTGCCGCTTGCGGCCGTTCACCTTCTTCCCGCCGTCGAATCCCCGCGTGGCGGCCGGCACCGACGCGGCTGCCTTCACCGACTGCGCGTCGATGACGCCCGCCGTCGGCTCCGGATCCCGCCCCGCCGCCTCGCGGACCCGCCCACGCAGCCGGTCGTGGAACTCTGTGACCAGGCCCTTGTCCCGCCAGCGCCGGAAAAACGCATAGACGCGATCCCATGCGGGGAAGTCCGCTGGCATCGCCCGCCAGGTGATGCCGCCCGCGACCAGGTAGCGCACTGCGTCGACCATCTGCCGGTGGCAATAGCTCTCCGGTTGCCCGCCGCGGCCCTCCAACCAGCCGGGGACCGGCATAGCGTCGCGTACGATCGCCCACTCCGCGTCGCTCATGTCGGACGGATACCTCGGCCGCCTGTACGGCCGATCCCCGGCGTTCCCGAACCGGTGAGCGAGGCAATCACACGTCAGGGTAGCCGAGTTGGACGACTTCAGCGCCGACACGGAAGACTGCAGCACCAGGGGCCTCCTGTTGCTCGGTTGGATTCGACACCCACGAGCTGTGCGGGAGGCCCCGCTCTCATGCCCGGCCAGCCAGAAGATCACCCGACCGAGTCGACGACCTCGAACTCACGCTCACCGAGATCGATACTGCAACGGCTTCT
>NZ_JBSFFY010000194.1:0-1658 GCF_053596315.1 Streptomyces sp. NPDC001732 | reverse complement strand
CTAGTGCCGCATCAGGCAACGTTTGCCCTGTCGACAACGGCACGTAGGCGCCGGTCGTCGGCGTGGCAGTTTCGCCAGATGATGTAGCGGCGGATCATGCTGCCCTGTTCCTTGTGGGAGGCGTGGTCGGTGCCGTCGAGGGTGAAGTAGCGCAGGGCGGTGAACTGGGCCTCGATGCGGTTGAGCCAGGAGGAGTTCGTCGGCGTGTAGGCGATCTCGATGTTGTTCGCCTCGGCCCAGTCGCCGACCCGCTGGCACTTCTTCGTGGTCAAGTGCGGAGAGAAGTTGTCGCAGACGATCGCGATCCGCACCGTCGGAGGGTAGAGCGTGCGCAGGTAGCGGCAGAACTCCAGGAACTGGGTGCGCCGCTTGATCGGCTTGATGTGGCCGTAGAGCTTGTCCTTGGCCAGGTCCAGGGCGGCGAACAGATGGCGTACTCCGCCGTTGCGGTTGTAGGTCGCCCGCCGCCTGCGGCGGGGTGCGCGGTCGGGGTCTTTGTGCTTGCCCCCGCGTTCGGCCCACTGCCGGCCCGGGTGCGGCATCAGGTTGAGCGGCCCGAACTCGTCCATGCAGAAGACAACTTCGGGCTCGCCCTCCTCGGGTATGACCTCGCCGTCGGCGATCGCGTAGAGGTGTTCGACCCGGGCCTTCTTGGCTGCGTAGTCCGGATCGCGTGAGGTCTTCCAGGTCTTCAGACGTTGAAAGGAGACGCCTTCCTCGCGGAGCAGGATGCGCAGGCCCTCGTGGCTGATGTCGTCGACCACCCCCTCGGCGACCAGGAAGTCGGCCAGCTTGGACAGGCTCCAGGTAGAGAAGGGCAGGTCGTGCTCGTTCGGCTTGGACTTGGCGATCTTCTTGATCTCGCGGCGCTCGGGCAGCGAGAATGTCTTCGGGCGGCCGCCCTTGTACTTCGGGTACAGGGAGTCGAAGCCGTCGACGTTGAAGTTGTGGATCACGTCCCGGACCCGGTCCGGGCTGGTGAACGTCACCTCAGTGATCTTCGGCACGGGCATACCCTGGGCCGACAGCAGCACCATCTGGGCCCGCCGCCAGGTCACCACCGACCCAATACCCCTGCGGATAATCCGCAGCAGGCGCCGCCCCTCGTCGTCATCGATCTCGCGGATCCTTACTCGTTCTGCCACCAGGACAGACTGACGCATCCGCGCTGCCCGGAACCGCCAACCAGACGGTCCGTCACATTACGGCAGAGCAAATTGCCTGATGCGACACGAGACCCAAGGACACGCTGCCTGCCCCGAAGACGGCGAGGTCAGTTTGATTTCGGCTGGGGTTTCGGACTGACTGGCCTGCCCCCGATGGCCCAATCTCCCGGCTTGACCTCGTCGATCACGACATACGTGAGATCGCGCATGCCCTCGCCCTCGACCTCCACCATCGCTTCGGTGAGTTTGTGGATCATTTGCGCTTTCTGTTCAGCGGTGAATACACCCTCGATGACTTTCACGTTCACAATCGGCATCGCAACTTCCCCTGCTGTCGTCGGCCATCTGATTCCCACCGCTGACGGAACGAGGCGGGACACCCACTTCATCCATGCCTACAACCTCGGCTGACCGAGCCCTTGTTATTCGCCCATCTGAGGACACGTCGCCCCTGACCTCGTTGAGGGCGAACGTTGCCTGATGCGGCACTAG
>NZ_JBSFFY010000193.1:0-1659 GCF_053596315.1 Streptomyces sp. NPDC001732 | reverse complement strand
GTTCCGTCTTCCGCCCCCGGGGGGGCCCCCCCCCCGCCCCGCCCGGGGGGGGGCCCGCGGGGGGGCGCCCCCCCCCCCCCCGGGGGGGGGGGGGGGCCCCGCGACTGTCAGCAGGGCACCACAGCGACCGGGCCGAGCGCGTGCGAGAGCGTGGTCTGGGCGACGGGGGAGAGGCCGAGCCCGAGCGATTCCCCGCCCTTGCGCCGCCCGACCACGGTCAGCGCCGCGGTCGCCGAGGCCGTGACCAGGGTGCGGGAGGCGGAGCCGCAGACCGGTTCCCGCACGACCTCGACCTGGGGGTACTTCTCCTGCCATCCGGCGGTGAGCTCCGCGAGGGTCCGGTCGGCGGAGTCCGCCGCCGCTGTCCGGTCGAAGACGGGTCCGCCGGACAACATCGAGGAGAACATCGTCCAGCCGTGCACGATCCGCAGCCGCGCGCCCGGCCGGGAGGCGGTGGTCCCGAAGGCGAACTCCAGCACCGCTTCGCTGCTCTCGTCGGCGGCCACGCCCGCGACGATGTCGGAGAACTCCTCCGTCGTTCCGCCCTCGGCCTCGTCCGACGCCCCGCCGTGAATGACGATGACGGGACACTTGGCCATCGAGGCGGTCGCGAGGCTGTTGGACCCGAGCATCAGGGACCGGAACCCGCCGAGCCCGCGCGAGCCGACGACCACCAGCGACGCGTCACGGCTGAGCGTGGTGAGGGCCGCCGAGGGGAAGTCCAGCGGTGAGAGCGTCGTCGGGTGCAGGGCCGGCTCGATCTCGGACACCCGTCGCACGGAACGTTCGAGGAGTTCCTCCGCCTCGCGCCGCAGTGTGTCCTGGGCGATGCGCCGATCGGGCGTCCTTGCGTGCACGACGACCAGTGCGAGCCCTCGCCGCACGGCTTCGTGGGCGGCCCAGTCGAGCGCTTCCCGGCTGTACGGGGAGCCGTCCACTGCGGCGATCACGGGACGGTCGGTGGCGGTCATGATTCCCTCCAGAATCCGGCGGTATCCCGTCCCAGGCTGGTACGTACGGCCGTCGTACGGCAGGGACTTTCGGCCCCTCTGTCCGGGAGATTCCGTGACGGACCACCACCCGCGCGGGGCCGTGGGGCGTCGCGGACACCTGCCGGGGCCGCTTCGTACGCTACGGCCCGCCGGGGCCCGGTGCCCGCCCGAGGGTCGACGACCGGCGCCACCGAGGAACTGCCCCGTCCCGTCGCGCCGGGCGGTGGGGGGCGAGGGCCGACGGACGCCGGGGCGCCACTGTCAGTGCCGGGTGCGATCCTGCCCCCATGGACGAGCTGATGCGGCAGCGGCGCGTGTACGGCGCCGACCACGACGATCCCGATCCGGGACCCCGGCCGGGCCACTCCTACCGGGAGCTGGTGGGCGGCCCTCTCGACGGGCTGCTCCTCGACGTGACCGGCTGGACGGACACGGCGCTGCGCGAGGGGGCGGCGCTGAACACGGAGATCGGGCGGTTCGGGCCGGGCGGCCGAGCGGAGTACGGCCCCCGGGACGGCGACCCCGCCCGGTGGGACTGGCGGGGCGACATACCTTGAGCCGAACGGCCCCTAAGCTTGTTCTTTATCTTCCGGCCTCGAATGGTGTCTCGAACTGAGTCGCTCACCTGGGGATTCGCCGGACGTGAGGGCGGCCTTCGTCTGATCAT
>NZ_JBSFFY010000192.1:0-1742 GCF_053596315.1 Streptomyces sp. NPDC001732 | reverse complement strand
GAGCACCCCGCGCTGGTGGCCGAGGACGCCTGCCTCAGCTACGCGGAACTCGACGAGCGCTCGGCGAGGCTGGCGGCGCTGCTGGTGGACCGCGGCGTCCGGCGGGGCGACACCGTCGCCGTGGCCGTCCCGCGCTCGGCCGCACAGACCGTTGCGCACCTCGCGGTGCTGCGGGCCGGTGCGGTGTGCCTGCCGATCGAGCCGGACCACCCGGCCGCGCGGATCCGCGCCCTCCTGGACGACGCCGCGCCCGCCGCGGCCGTCACCGTCCAGGACGGCCCCGCCGCGCTCCGGGAGCGCAAGGAGCCGGTCCTCGTGCTCGACGACCCGGCCACCGAGGAGCAGGCCGCCGCCCTGCCCGTCGCCGGACTGCCGGGCCCGCTGCCCGAGTCCCCGGCCTACCTGATCCACACCGCCGACCCGGAGGGCCGCCCGCGCGGCGTCCTCGTGCCG
The DNA here is from genome assembly GCF_053596315.1 of Streptomyces sp. NPDC001732. Taxonomy (NCBI): domain Bacteria; kingdom Bacillati; phylum Actinomycetota; class Actinomycetes; order Kitasatosporales; family Streptomycetaceae; genus Streptomyces; species Streptomyces sp. NPDC001732. Next base: position 1,289 of record NZ_JBSFFY010000192.1, on the reverse strand, counting down.
CACCGGGGCATCGTGAACCGGCTGCTGTGGACGCGGGACGCCCACGGGCTCGGCCCGGACGACCGGGTGCTGCACAAGGCGCCCGCCGACGTCGACACGTCGGTCTGGGAACTGCTCGCACCGCTGGTGACCGGCGCCGCCCAGGTGGCCGCCGCCCCCGGCAGCCACCGCGACATGGTCGCCCTGGCCCGGACGATCCGGCGCGAGGGCGTGACCACCGCGCACTTCGCCCCCGCCATGCTGGAGGCGTTCCTCGCCGAGCCCGAGGCCGCCCGGTGCACCGGACTGCGCCGGGTGCTGTGCGGCGAGCCCCTGACGGCCGAGCTGCGCGAACGCTTCCGGCTGCTCCTGCCCGAGGCGGAACTGCACGTCCTGCACGGCGCGACGGAGACGTCGTCCGCCATCACCGCGGGGTCCGGCGCGACCGGGACCGAAGAGGCCTACCCGTCCGTCGGCCGCCCGGTCTGGAACACCCGCGCCTACGTGCTCGACGCCGGCCTCACCCCGCTGCCCCCGGGCAGCGCCGGGGAACTCTACGTCGGCGGCGTGCAGCTGGCGCACGGCTACCGGGGCCGGGCCGACCTGACCGCGCAGCGGTTCGTGGCCGACCCCTACGGCCCGCCCGGCTCCCGGCTCCACCGCACCGGCGACCTGGCCCGGATCACCCGGGACGGGACGATCGAGCTCCTGGGCCGCACCGACGACCGGATCACGGTCGACGGCCGGGACGTCGAGCCCGGCGAGGTCGAAGCCGTCCTGGCCGGCCACGACGCCGTCGGAGCCGCGGCAGTGGCCGCGCGCCCGGGACCCTCGGGCGCCGTCGAGCTGGTGGCCTACCACGTGCCCGCCGACCCGGTGGCCCCCGCGGACGCCGAGACGCTGCGGGCGCACGCCGCGGCCCTGCTGCCGCACCACGCGGTGCCCGTGCACTACATGGAGCTCGACGCGCTTCCGCACACCGCGGACGGCCGGATCGACCGGGCCGCGCTGCCCGAGCCGCAGCGCAGCACCGCCCGCGCCCCTCGCAACGAGGTGGAGCGGACCCTGTGCGACCTGTTCTGCGAACTGCTCAAGGTGGAGTCGGTGTCGATCGACGACAGCTTCTTCGACCTGGGCGGTCACTCCCTGCTGGCCACCCGCCTGGTGAGCCGCGTCCGCTCCATGTTCGGCATCGAGCTGCCCTTCCGGGACATCTTCGATGCGCAGACGGTGGTGTTGTTGGCGGAGCGTGTGGTGGGTTCGTCGGTGGGTGGGCGTGCGGCGTTGGTGCCGATGGTGCGTCCGGATCG
>NZ_JBSFFY010000191.1:0-1781 GCF_053596315.1 Streptomyces sp. NPDC001732 | reverse complement strand
CAGCCCGCCCCCTTGTGGATACCGCATGCTCCGGTGATACCGCACGGACGACCAGCCGTCAGCCCCTACGACTCCACGAGTTCAACCTCAGTAACAGCCGACACCCCGCCCCGCCATTCTCAGCCGTCGCCTTCCTGCCCGACCACCGGCAGCATCCTCCTGAGGACCTCGGCGGGCATGTCCACCCACCGGGCCACCTCCTCCAACGGCACTCCGCCGTTCACCGCCGCCACCGCGGTCCGCTTCCAGGCCGCCTCGATCAGACCAGCACTATGCCCGAGACCGCGCAGCAGCTGCCGGGCGACATCAGCGGTCGGCCCGCTCTGCACACCCCGCAGCTGAAGCAACTGCTCCTCAACACTGCCGATGAGGCTGCCAATCCGCGCCCGCTGCTCGGGCGGCACCACAGCCCGCCACATCGTCCCCGAACCCGGCGCCCGCTTCTCCTTGCCCAGCACCCGCAACTGCCCAGCCATCGGCACCGGCTGATGCTCCTGGCGCACCCACCACGGATCGTCCGCGTACCCCGGCGGGCCGCCAGCTCCGCAGCGCCGGCGGATGACCCCGCCCATCCACGCGATCAGCGGACCACCATGATCCGTCGCCGCCAACGGCCCCAGCCACGCGCGCCCGACCCGCTCCCCGAGCCGGCGGCAGAACACCCCGTCAGCGGGCAGCGCCCGCGGCCGCCCCGCACCACTGTCCACCCACACCAGCTCAACCATGCCCGGATCCAGCAGAGCGTCGGCGACCGCCACCACCTCGGGAAAGATGACCGCATCTCGCCCCACGATCCTCCACCACTCAAACTCCGACCCGGCATCACCACCCGCGACCTGATGCAGCCGCCGCGGCCAGATCGTCTCCCGCTCCCAGCCAAGGGCCTGACCCCACCACCGTGCCACCACCGCCTGCGCCAAAGCGAACACCCGCTCCGGCTCGGCCCCGGCCCGCACGGCCCGCCGCGCCACCCCCGTCCACCGCCGCTGCGCCCCGACCATCTCCGGCAGGTGCCGCACGTCCAGGTACTCACGAGGCTGGTCGGCGTCCGCGTCCAAGAGCCACCGCCCGTGCCGCGCGCACACCCGATCCCACCGCGGGGCGTACCGCACGACCCGCACGACGGTTCCTGTCCGCCCGGCGGCGCACAACCGGCAGCCGAACGCCACCGGACCGGCCACCGCGCCACCGATCCGCCACAGCCCCACCGGATCGCCATCCTCGGCGCGCAGCTTGGCATCCTCTTCCGCCCAGGACGGCAACGCCCGCGCCAGCACGTCTTCCTCCACGACGCACATGCCTGCCAGGAGCTGGCGTCCGGCCGCGTTCAGCAGCACCTCGGCATCGGCACGTGCGCCTCCGCCCTCATGCCCAGGCGGGTAGTTGCGCCACTTCCAGCAGGCCCGCAGCACCTTCGCTTCCATCCCGTAGCGGCCGGCGATGCGGCAGATCAGCGACGAGGTCGTCTCCCCCTGCAGGGGAGCGGTCCGCAAGAGGCCGGGAAGATGGGTCACTCCACCACGGTCTCGTGTTCGCCGATCAGGGCGGGGGATTTCGCAGTAGCCGGCCGGTCCTCGGTCCGTCGTCGGCCTACTTCCGGGCCATGGCTCTCCCTTTCAGGGACGGCAGGCATCGGTGTGGCGGGGGATTCGGCCGTTCGAGCGCACCGTGATGATCCGATCGCACTAACTGATCGTTTCAGAATGAGGTTCGGAGTCGTCTCAAGCAGATGATGCTGCAAGCGAGTTGAAGCAGGCCGAGGTGGAGATCTGCGCGTATCT
>NZ_JBSFFY010000190.1:0-1822 GCF_053596315.1 Streptomyces sp. NPDC001732 | reverse complement strand
GTCGGTTAATCGCAATGCGGTGGGCGGGCATGCGCGAACACATCAGCTTGTTCCCGACGTGGCCCCCCCCCCCCGGGGGCCCCCCCCCCCGGGGGGGGGGGGGGCCCCCCCCCCCCCCCCCCCGCTGCGTTTTCCGCCGGGGAGGGGGCCTGCCGGCCCAGGTCGGGAAGGGGCGGGAGGTTGTGGGAAACGGGGGGAGGGAAGGAAGGGGCAGGGAAATCGAGAAGGGCTGAGATCGTTCTGGTGGCCGACGGCCGGATATGCATGAGTGGACAGCGAATCATCACATCAGGTGAATCTTTGGCCTGTGCTTGCGGTCCACAACCGACGGTTGTCAGGCTGTCGCAGACTGTCAACCTGTTGGGAGTGGCCTGTGACTTTCGGTGAGCAGCCCGCGTATCTGCGCGTTGCAAGCGACCTGAGGGAGAAGATCGTCAACGGTTTGCTGCCGCCCCATACGCGCCTGCCTTCGCAGGCCCGTATCCGCGAGGAGTATGGGGTATCGGACACCGTCGCGCTGGAGGCGCGCAAGGTGCTGATGGCCGAGGGACTGGTGGAGGGCCGCTCGGGCTCCGGCACGTATGTGCGCGAGCGCCCCGTGCCGCGACGGATCGCCCGCTCCGGCTACCGGTCGGCCGCCGGTGCCAGTCCGTTCCGCCAGGAACAGACGGCGGAGGGGGTGCGCGGGACGTGGGAGTCCCGCAGCGAGCAGGAGGAGGCGAGTGCGGAGGTCGCCGGGCGCCTCGGCATCGAGCCGGGCGACCGGGTGATGCGGACGCGGTACACCTTCCGGGAGGCGGGGGAGCCGATGATGCTCTCGACCTCCTGGGAGCCGCTCGCCGTGACGGGGCGCACGCCGGTGATGCTGCCGGAGGAGGGGCCCCTGGGCGGCTGCGGGGTGGTCGAGCGGATGGCCGCGATCGACATCGTCGTGGACAACGTGGCCGAACAGGTCGGCGCGCGCCCGGGGCTGGCGGAGGAGCTCCTGGCGCTCGGCGGGGTGCCGGGGCACGTGGTGATGGTGATCGAGCGGACGTACTACGCGTCGGGCCGCGCGGTCGAGACGGCGGACGTGGTGGTGCCCGCCGACCGCTTCCGGGTCGCCTACCACCTCCCGGTCCGGTGACCGTGGGCGGCGGAGGCGGTGTGGCGCGGTGCGGTGCGTGGTGGGTACGGCGCGCTGCGCGGCGCGGTGCGGTGTGCGGTGTGCCGGGCGTGGTGAAGGACGGGCGGTTCCGGTGTCCGGCCGTTCGCCGGCGACCGTAATGGCTTGTCATGTCCAGCCCGTAATTCCCCGCCCGGGGCCGCCCGCCGGGCGGGGAACGGCGCACCCGGCGCGGCGGGCGCGACGGCACGGGTGAAGGGCCGGGGCCGCCTCTCCAAGCACAACGAGGCGCCCGCGCCCGGTCGCTGGCAGCTTCCTGTAGTGGGCATTGCCGTGCGTGGCGCGGGCGCAGTTCCATGGAGCGCGTCAGGTGCAGCGCTCGCTCATGTCGCGGAGCCTCCCTGCCCGGTGGGCGATCCCCCCCTCGTACCGCCGGGACACCGGGGGTCCGGTCCTCTCGGGGGCCGGTCCGTCGGTGCGGTCCGAGCTCACACGGTGACGGTGGGGTGCCGGCCTGACCGGCAGAGACGACAAGGGGGTTGGCCATGCCACAGAACACGACGGACGAACTGCTCGCGATCCGCGCCGAGGCGCTGCGTGGACCGAGTGACCGGGCGACCGAGGCGCAGCATGCCAAGGGGAAGCTGACGGCGCGTGAGCGGATCGGTCTGCTGCTGGATGCGGGTTCGTTCCGTGAGGTCGAGCAGTTGCGTCGGC
>NZ_JBSFFY010000189.1:0-1844 GCF_053596315.1 Streptomyces sp. NPDC001732 | reverse complement strand
ACCGCATACGCACCGAAGGCATCGAGAAGAACACCCACGACAACCCCTTCGGCGCCGTCCTCTCCTTCCGCGGCACCCCCACCGACACCACCGTCAAGCACACCCTGGGTGCGGCGATGCCGGACCTCTCGGACCTGTTCGAGGTCGGCGACTCGTCGAAGTTCTCCGTGGGCCAGTGGTGGGCCGTGGAGGTCAACGCCCTGGCGGGCAAGTACGAGAAGGAGATCCAGCGGCTCGTCCAGGTCACCGATGTCGTCGACGCGACGCACATCCGGGTCAACTACCAGATCGGCTGGGACCTGGCCGCCGGACGCACCCTGACCTGGACCCGCGTCGAGCCCGTCGAACGCGCCCACGTCCGCAACATGGTCTTCGAGGGCTGGGGCGAGGACGAGATGTCCGGCTCGCACCCGGTCGCGTACGAGTACGCGGTGCGCTGCGATGTCTCCGGGATCGAGGCCGTCGGCACCTTCTGGCCGGTCGTGATGCGCCGCTGGTGCACGTACTACCGCACCGAGCAGTGCTCGCTGACCAACCCGAAGTCGGTCACGTACGGCGGCGCGGGCTACCTCACCCAGCAGATCTACTGCCTGTACGGGCACGTCGAGGACTGTCACACCTCCAACGCCCGCCACCTCAACGACTTCACGGCCTCCGCCTACTGCTACGTCACCAACTGCCACGGCGACGGCGACGACGAGGGCCCGTTCGTGACGCACGGCCAGTTCGAGCACGACCTCGTCTACACCGGCAACTCCGGGCTGATGACCTTCGCCAACTCCGGCGCCGCCTGGGGCGGCCGGGCCAAGCGGATCACCGTCCGCCGGCACGCCTGCTCCTGGTTCGTGGCCCGGGTCAAGATCACCGATCTGACCCTGGAGGACGTCCTCGTCATCGGCAAGAAGTCCCTGTCCGGCTCCGGAATGCTCTGGGTCAACGCCGACGGCGTGCAGATGCGCGGCTGCACGGCCACGGGTCCGCTGATCGTCTCCCGGGCCTCGGACCTGTCCGCCCGCCCCAATGTGATCGCCGACTCCTCGTTCGCGTTCGCGGCAGGCGCGGAGATCACCCAGGCCAACGTGACCGCCCCGCTCACCCTCCAGCGCAACGTCCTGAAGGGCGTCGACGGAGCGGTGTTCAACGGCACCGGGCCGCTCGTCCTGGACCAGTGCGTCCTGACCGGCTCGAAGGACACCGCCCCCGTCTCGCTCAAGCACGCCGACATCACCGTGCTGGGTGGCGAACTCCGCGACACCGGGCTCAAGCTGACCTCCGACAAGGACCAGCGGCTGCGCGTCGACGGAACGCGGCTGAAGGGCACCAACAAGGACGGCGCCCTGCTGTCGCGCACCGGTGCCGGACGGACCGTCGACTGGCAGCTGTCCGGCCTCGACTCGACCGCGTCCGAGGGCACCGCCCACGTACTGGTCACCGAGGGCCCCAACCGCTACCGGGCCACCGGCTCCACCTTCACCGGCGGCCGGCTCGAACTGCGGCCCGCGGCGTTCACCGGCGGCAGCCACCTGCTGCACACCGGCTGCGTCGAGGACGGCACCGAGCGCACCGCGCTGCCGGACGAGGGCGACCGCGTCGCCCACACCGCGGCCACGCTTCGCATCTGACCACGTGGGCCCTCTCGTCCGGATCACGCCCGATCCGGCCCGATCCGCACGAGAGGCCCCACCCCATCGAGCACCAGGGATTCCCGTGTCCACGCACACCCCGATCACCGGCCGGCCCGTACGGGTCGCTCTCGTCGGCGCCGGCAACCGCGGTCTGACGTACGCCGAGTGGATCAAGGCGCACCCCGAGCGCGCCGAGCTCGTCGCCGTCGCCGACCCGCG
>NZ_JBSFFY010000188.1:0-1966 GCF_053596315.1 Streptomyces sp. NPDC001732 | reverse complement strand
GCATCGCCCGCCTGCACAACCTCGTCCTGGCCGGGTAACGCAGAAACCAGCAGGCCACCAGCCACGTCAGAGATCATTTACGGGACAACTCTTAGTGCGAGATTAGGTCCGCCCGCATCACCTGCCGCGATCATCGCGCTTGCTTCACGCGTTCCTTCGCCGCGCGGTACGCCTGCCGGAGGTCGCCGGCGGTCGCGCAGTCCATGCCCCCCCGTGCGGTACTCGTCGCACGCTTGGGTGTGACGGATGAACGCGCTGTATGCGGCCTGGATGATGGCATCCGCGTCCCTGTGCTGGGCCGCCCCCGGCCCGATATTCTCAGGCACGTCATCAGCTCCCACTGCTGGCGTCCACACCCCCGGACCGGTAGCACGGCCGCGGGGGTTTTTCGTGGATGCACCCTATAGCGCCCTAATAGGTCCATGTGCAGCACTATGTGTGTCGCCGCAGGTCAGGGTGGTCATACGGTCGTTGACACGGTGGACGACGATGACATGCCGGTGATCAACCCGGCTGGCCCGCAGCTGGTGTACGTAGTCGTGGCCGACCACGTTGCGGCGCAGATCGCCGACGGGCGACTGCCAGTAGGGGCCAGGCTGCCGGGCGAGCTGGCCATGGCCGAGATGTACGGCATCGCCCGGATGACTGTCGCTCGGGCGGTACGGGAGCTGCGGGAGCGGGGGCTCGTCGTCACGGTCCGCGGCAAGGGGACGTTCGTAGCTGACCCCGAGGCCTGACGCGTCCGCCCCTCCCCCGGGCGCTGTTCCAGTTCCAGGTGAGGGGCGGTCTCGTAGCTGCGCCCAGCCATAGGCGTGAATGTGATGAGTCCACGGTACTGGGCCGGTATGACAACCGGGGCGGCCCGCCGTGACGGGGGGACACGGCCGGCCACGGCAGTGTGGCAGGAGGGGGCGAAGTTCGCGGGGGCGAATACTCCATGCGGGTGGTGTGGGCTCCGGGGCGTCACCGTCGAAGAGGGACGGCGTCAGGGGGGAGGTCATGGCTCGGGCCTGACCGCCGACCGCTGACCTGCGGAATTGAGCAGACTTCTGCTCAAGATGCTGGAAAGGGTACGTGCTATTAACGTGATGCCTGTGAGAGTCGCAACCGGGGCACGCCTCGGACGGCAAGATTCCGGAAGGACCGGAACCAATGAGCGGCGAGACGTGCTGCTGCTTGGAGCTGTGACCTCTGCGAACCGCACCGTATGTCTTGCATGCGCTGTGGCCCACCCGCCTTCGATCTTCGGTGGCGGAAGGAAAGGTAGAGACTCATGCGAACACCTCATATCAAGCGTTCCCTCGCTGTAGCCGCCGCCGGTCTGATGCTGGCTGGTGGCGCCGCCGTTGGTGCCGCAGGGACAGCTGTGGCCGCCCCTGCCCACACGACCCCCGCGGCTAGCCACTCCTACGACCGGTGCGGCTGGTGGGATGACTGCGACGGGTACGGGTACGGATACGGCAACGGGTACGGGTACGGGTACGGCTTCGACAACGGGTACGGCCCCGTAGCCATTGTCGTGGTGGGCGTACCCGGTGGCTACGGCGGATACTGAGCCAACTCAGGGAGAGGTGAACTAAGACGTCATCTCATTCGGTGAGTCTGCGGTAGCAGATGAGGGTGCAGGCGATGCTGGAGAAGGCAAGGAAGTGCTCGGCTTTGCGCTCGTAGCGGCGGTGTAGGCGGCGGCAGCCGGCGAGTCAGGACATGGTGCGTTCGATCGTCCACCGGTGGCGGCCCAGTCGCTTCGAGGACTCGATTCCCTTGCGGGCGATGCGGTGGGTGATTCCGCGCTGCCGTAACCATCGCCGCAGGTGGTCGTAGTCGTATCCCTTGTCGGCGTGGAGCTTGCCCGGCTTGCGTCGTCGTCGGCCGGGCCGAGCCTCACCGCGTCCAGGATCGCGGTCCAGGACGTGGCACCCGGCTCCAGAGCGGCCACGAAGGAGTAGGGCCAGCCCGGGATGAA
>NZ_JBSFFY010000187.1:0-2017 GCF_053596315.1 Streptomyces sp. NPDC001732 | reverse complement strand
AGACGGATCGATCTTCTTCTCCATCACCGGCTGAACCGGCCCCGGGCGGCTTCTCCTCGCCGGCCGTGCGGGCCGGCGAGGCAGGAGTTGATCAATCGATGACGCACGCAGCCATGCTGCAGCAGCCACCCTCCGCCATGACCGAAAGTGCACGTTCCGGGCCTCTCCTTGACCAAGCGCGAGGCCGCCGCGCGCCGGGCCGGAGAGTGGCCAGCCCGCGCCTGGGCAAGCCATACTCAGGCGGCACCGGGGCGAGATACGTCGATGGCCAGGAGCACTGGCGCCCCGTCCAGCGACCGCTCCCGCTCCGCCTTCGCCGCCCCACGCCCGGTGCGCGGCTCGTCCGGTTTCCCGGAAACACGGTCGCGCCGGGCCGTTCTCCGTTGCTGCAAGGGGGCATGGGAATCTGGACCGACGCCTTCCTCGCGCCCCCGGAACCGACTCTGCTGCGGCCGGAGGCGTTCGGCCGGCTCGCGGTCGAGCTGGCACGCGAGCGTGTGGTCCGGCCCCCGTGGGCCCTCCTCGCCGGGCAGCTCTGTGTCAAGGCGAGCCTCAACTGGGGCAGCGTCAGTGGGCAGGCCCGCTGGAACCGGCCCCGCGTCGGTACGGTGCTGCGGACCAAGGAGTGTCCGTGGGATACGCCGGACCCGGACGACGGTCCCCCGCCCAGGCCGACGGGCCCGGCGCAAGAAGGCCGCGCACGCCCTGGTCCACGAGTTGCTCGCGCAGGGTCACTCACGGCGGGCGATCGTCGGCACCTGGGCTGGGGCCTCAACACCGTGCTGCGATATTGCCCGCGCCGCACACCGGCAGGACACCCTCCGCGAAAACCGCCCCCCGTCCAGTCGGCTGGCCCCCTACAAGCCCCACCTGGAACGGCAGTTCGCCGCGGAATGCACGAGCGTCACCCAGTTGCACCGCGAACTGCTCGCCGAGAACGTCCCTGTCACCTACGGCATGGTCCGCGCCCGCATCGCCTCTCTGCGCGCTGCCCCGCTGGACGCGCCGCCACCAACGGTGCGGAAGGTGACCGGTCGGCTCACCCACCATCCCACGGCCCTGAGCGAGGAAGACCGCGCCGCCTTGAAGGACATCCTGGCCCGCTGTCCCGAACTGGGCACCGCCGTCGAACATGCCCGCAACTTCGGCGGAATACTCACCAGGCACCTCGGCACCACCCTCCCTGCGTGGATCAACGCCGTCGATGCCGGCCAACCACCCGGCCTCACCGGCTTCGCACTCCACCTGCTCCACGATCTCAACGCCATGAGCGCCGCACTCACCCTGCCCTGGAGCTCCGGCGGCACCGAGGGCGCTGGGAACCGCATCAAGAAGATCAAAAGGCAACTCTGCGGACGAGCCGGATTCGAACTACTCCGCAAGATGATCCTCTTTCAGTGAACCCTTGTCGGTAACGTCTCGTGACAGTTCGTGATCTTCGTTCAGGTGGTGCGGCCGTGTTCACGCCGGAGCAGGACGAGGGCGGCACGGCCCATACTCTGAGTCCCGTCCGCACTATCTGGGAGAGTCATGACAAGTAGGTTCACCGAGTTGGCTGTTGACTGCCACGACCCGGAGGGACTCGCGGCCTTCTGGTGCGAGGTCCTGGGCTTCAAGGTGATCGACCGGAGCGAGGGCAAGGTCGAGATCGGCTCCTGGGTGCCGACCGTTGAGGAGGTTCGGGCCCGCCAGATGTCGCCCACCCTGCTGTTCGTCCAGGTGCCCGAGGGCAAGACCGTGAAGAACCGGCTTCACCTCGACGTCAGCCCGATCGACGGCAGTACCCAGGACGAGGTGACTAGATTGCTCAGCCTCGGCGCCACCAAGACGGATGTGGGCCAAGGCTCAGACCGAAACTGGGTGGTCATGGCGGACCCGGAGGGCAACGAGTTCTGCGTCCTTCGCACCCTGGCACCACAGAACTAGTGCCGCATCAGGCAACGTTTGCCCTGTCGACAACGGCACGTAGGCGCCGGTCGTCGGCGTGGCAGTTTCGCCAGATGATGTAGCGGCGGAT
>NZ_JBSFFY010000186.1:0-2094 GCF_053596315.1 Streptomyces sp. NPDC001732 | reverse complement strand
CGCGTTGAAGTATTTCGCCTCGGGGTGGTGGATGACGATCGCGTCGGTGGACTGCTCGGGGTGGAGCTGGAACTCCTCCGAGAGGTGCACCCCGATCCGCTCGGGCCGGAGCAGTTCGGCGATCTTGGCCCGGTCCTCCAGGTCGGGGCAGGCGCCGTAGCCGAGGGAGAAGCGCGCGCCGCGGTATTTCAGCGCGAACATGTCCTCGACGTCGGCCGGGTCCTCGCCGCCGAAGCCCAGTTCGGCGCGGACGCGGGCGTGCCAGTACTCGGCGAGGGCCTCGGCGAGCTGGACGGACAGTCCGTGGAGTTCGAGGTAGTCGCGGTAGGCGTTGGCCTCGAAGAGTTTGGCGGTTTCCTCGCCGATGCGGGAGCCGATGGTGACGACCTGGAGGCCGACGACGTCGGTCTGGCCGGATTCTTCGGGGCGGAAGAAGTCGGCGAGGCACAGGCGGCGGCCGCGGCGCTGGCGGGGGAAGGTGAAGCGGGTGCGTTCGGAGCCGTCCTCGTGGAGCAGGATCAGGTCGTCGCCCTTGGACACGCAGGGGAAGTAGCCGTGGACGACGGCGGCTTCCAGGAGGTTCTCGGTGTGGAGCTTGTCGAGCCAGCCGCGCAGGTGGGGGCGGCCCTCGGTCTCCACGAGTTCCTCGTAGGTGGGCCCGTCGCCGGTGCGGGCCTGCTTGAGGCCCCACTGGCCCTTGAAGAGGGCGCCCTCGTCGAGCCAGGAGGCGTACTCCTTGAGCGGGATGCCCTTGACGACCCGGGTGCCCCAGAACGGGGGGGTGGGGACGGGGTTGTCGACCGCGACGTCCGAGCGCACGCCCTCGGCCGGCTCGTCGACCTCCAGCACCGCGGTCTCCCGCCGGGGCACCCGGCGCTGCTTCAGCTCGGGCAGGGCCGCGCCCGGGACGCCGCGCTTGACGGCGATCAGGGCGTCCATCAGCCGCAGTCCCTCGAAGGCGTCGCGGGCGTAGCGGACCTCGCCTTCGTAGAGTTCGTGGAGGTCTTGTTCGACGTAGGCGCGGGTCAGGGCGGCGCCGCCGAGGATGACGGGGAAGTCGGCGGCCAGTTTGCGCTGGTTGAGCTCCTCCAGGTTCTCCTTCATGATCACGGTGGATTTGACCAGGAGGCCGGACATGCCGATGACGTCGGCGTGGTGTTCCTCGGCCGCTTCCACGATCGCTGAGACCGGCTGCTTGATGCCGAGGTTGACGACGTTGTAGCCGTTGTTGGACAGGATGATGTCGACGAGGTTCTTGCCGATGTCGTGGACGTCGCCGCGGACGGTGGCCAGCACGATGGTGCCCTTGCCCTGGGCGTCGGACTTCTCCATGTGCGGTTCCAGGTGGGCCACCGCGCTCTTCATGACCTCGGCGGACTGCAGCACGAAGGGCAGCTGCATCTGCCCGGAGCCGAACAGTTCGCCGACGACCTTCATCCCCTCCAGCAGGGTGTCGTTGACGATCTCCAGGGCCGGGCGGGACTGGAGGGCCTGGTCGAGGTCGGCCTCCAGGCCGTTCTTCTCGCCGTCGACGATGCGGCGCCGGAGCCGTTCCTCCAGGGGCAGGGCGGCCAGTTCCTCGGCCTTGCCCGCCTTCATCGATTTGGTGCTGACGCCCTCGAACAGCTCCATGAGCCGCTGCAGCGGGTCGTAGCCCTCGGCGCGGCGGTCGTGGATCAGGTCGAGGGCGACCTTGACCTGTTCCTCCTCCAGGCGGGCGATCGGCAGGATCTTGGAGGCGTGCACGATCGCGGAGTCGAGGCCGGCCTTGACGCACTCGTCCAAAAAGACGGAGTTCAGCACGACGCGGGCGGCCGGGTTCAGGCCGAAGGAGATGTTCGACAGGCCCAGCGTGGTCTGCACCTGCGGGTGGCGCTTCTTCAGCTCCCGGATCGCGCCGATCGTGGCGATGCCGTCGCCCCGGGACTCCTCCTGGCCCGTGCAGATCGTGAAGGTCAGACAGTCGATGAGGATGTCCGACTCCCGGATCCCCCAGTTGCCGGTCAGGTCCGCGATCAGCCGCTCGGCGACGGCGACCTTGTGATCGACGGTGCGGGCCTGGCCCTCCTCGTCGATCGTCAGCGCGATCAGCGC
>NZ_JBSFFY010000185.1:0-2172 GCF_053596315.1 Streptomyces sp. NPDC001732 | reverse complement strand
CAAAGGAATGAGTTAAATGAAGCGGTCTGGAAAGGCCCGCCAGAGCAGGTAACAGCCCTGTAGTTGAAAGTTCATTCTCTCTTGAGTGTATCCTGAGTACGGCGGAACACGTGAAATTCCGTCGGAATCTGGGAGGACCATCTCCCAAGGCTAAATACTACCTAGTGACCGATAGTGAACCAGTACCGTGAGGGAAAGGTGAAAAGCACCCCGGAAGGGGAGTGAAATAGATCCTGAAACCATGTGCCTACAAGTAGTTAGAGCCCGTTAATGGGTGATAGCGTGCCTTTTGTAGAATGAACCGGCGAGTTACGATTACATGCGAGGTTAAGTTTTAGAAGACGGAGCCGTAGCGAAAGCGAGTCTGAATAGGGCGAATGAGTATGTGGTTGTAGACCCGAAACCAGGTGATCTACCCATGTCCAGGGTGAAGGTAAGGTAACACTTACTGGAGGCCCGAACCCACGTACGTTGAAAAGTGCGGGGATGAGGTGTGGGTAGCGGAGAAATTCCAATCGAACCTGGAGATAGCTGGTTCTCTCCGAAATAGCTTTAGGGCTAGCCTCGTGATAGAGAATCCTGGAGGTAGAGCACTGTTTGAACTAGGGGTCCATCCCGGATTACCGAATTCAGACAAACTCCGAATGCCAGTGATTTATGCACGGGAGTCAGACTGCGAGTGCTAAGATCCGTAGTCGAAAGGGAAACAGCCCAGACCACCAGCTAAGGTCCCAAAGTAATTGTTAAGTGGAAAAGGATGTGACGTTGCTTAGACAACCAGGATGTTGGCTCAGAAGCAGCCATCATTTAAAGAGTGCGTAATAGCTCACTGGTCGAGTGACGCTGCGCCGAAAATGTATCGGGGCTAAACAATTCACCGAAGCTGTGGATGGACATCTTAGATGTCCGTGGTAGGAGAGCGTTCTAAGTGCTGTGAAGTCAGACCGGAAGGACTGGTGGAGCGCTTAGAAGTGAGAATGCCGGTATGAGTAGCGAAAGACGGGTGAGAATCCCGTCCACCGAATGACTAAGGTTTCCTGAGGAAGGCTCGTCCGCTCAGGGTTAGTCGGGACCTAAGCCGAGGCCGATAGGCGTAGGCGATGGACAACAGGTTGATATTCCTGTACCACCTATTTACCATTTGAGCAATGGGGGGACGCAGTAGGATAGGGTAAGCATGCTGTTGGTTATGCATGTTCAAGCAGTGAGGCGTGAAATGAGGCAAATCCCATTTCTATAACGTTGAGCTGTGATGACGAGGACGTATGTCCGGAGTTCCTGATTTCACACTGCCAAGAAAAGCCTCTAGCGAGGTAAAAGGTGCCCGTACCGCAAACCGACACAGGTAGTCGAGGAGAGAATCCTAAGGTGTGCGAGAGAACTCTCGTTAAGGAACTCGGCAAAATGACCCCGTAACTTCGGGAGAAGGGGTGCTCTAGTAGGGTGAAAGCCCGAGAGAGCCGCAGTGAATAGGCCCAGGCGACTGTTTAGCAAAAACACAGGTCTCTGCAAAACCGTAAGGTGACGTATAGGGGCTGACGCCTGCCCGGTGCTGGAAGGTTAAGAGGAGTGCTTAGCGCAAGCGAAGGTGCGAATTGAAGCCCCAGTAAACGGCGGCCGTAACTATAACGGTCCTAAGGTAGCGAAATTCCTTGTCGGGTAAGTTCCGACCCGCACGAAAGGCGTAACGATCTGGGCACTGTCTCAACGAGAGACTCGGTGAAATTATAGTACCTGTGAAGATGCAGGTTACCCGCGACAGGACGGAAAGACCCCGTGGAGCTTTACTGTAGCCTGATATTGAATTTTGATACATCTTGTACAGGATAGGTAGGAGCCAGAGATTCCGGAGCGCCAGCTTCGGAGGAGGCGTTGGTGGGATACTACCCTAGATGTATTGAACTTCTAACCCATGCCCCTTAGCGGGGTAGGAGACAGTGTCAGGCGGGCAGTTTGACTGGGGCGGTCGCCTCCTAAAGAGTAACGGAGGCGCCCAAAGGTTCCCTCAGAATGGTTGGAAATCATTCGTAGAGTGTAAAGGCATAAGGGAGCTTGACTGCGAGACCTACAAGTCGAGCAGGGTCGAAAGACGTGCTTAGTGATCCGGAGGATCCGCATGGAAGGGCCAACGCTCAACGGATAAAAGCTACACAGCGGATAACAGGCTAATCT
>NZ_JBSFFY010000184.1:0-2265 GCF_053596315.1 Streptomyces sp. NPDC001732 | reverse complement strand
GGTTCGCGACCTCGATCGTGCCCCGCCCCGCGGCGGGCCGCCAGGCACCGCCGATGTACATGCCGTCGTGGGCCTTCATCGCTGTTCCTCCCGGACGCGGTTGCGGGGGATGCCGCCCGCCCCAAACTAGCGCCGTTAGTTTTCCGGCGCCAGAGACGCTTGTCACGCCCGGCGGGGTGTTCGCGCTCAGCCGAGTTCCGCGGGTTCGTGGCCGGGGTTCTCGAACTGGGTCCGGTACAGCTCCTCGTACCGGCCGCCCGCCGCGAGGAGTTCCTCGTGCCTGCCCCGCTCCACGATCCGCCCGTTCTCCACGACGAGGATGAGATCGGCCGCCCGCACCGTGGAGAGCCGGTGGGCGATCACGACCGCGGTGCGTCCGGCGAGGGCCTCGGTCAGCGCCTCCTGGACGGCCGCCTCGGAGGTGTTGTCCAGGTGTGCGGTGGCCTCGTCGAGGATGACGACGCGCTGGCGGGCGAGCAGCAGGCGGGCGATGGTCAGTCGCTGGCGTTCGCCGCCGGAGAGCCGGTAGCCGCGTTCGCCGACGACGGTGTCGAGCCCGTCGGGCAGCGAGGCGACGAGGCCGTCCAGGCGCGAGCGGCGCAGCGCGTCCCAGAGTTCGTCCTCGGTGGCGTCGGGGCGGGCGAGCAGCAGGTTGGCGCGGACCGACTCGTGGAAGAGGTGGCCGTCCTGGGTGACCATGCCGAGGGTGTCGCGCAGGGTGTCGGCGGTCAGGTCGCGCACGTCGATGCCGCCGATGCGCACCGCTCCCTCGTCCGTGTCGTACAGGCGCGGCAGCAGTTGCGCGATGGTCGACTTGCCCGCGCCGGACGAGCCGACGAGCGCCACCGTCTGGCCGGGTTCGGCGCGGAAGGAGACGCCGCGCAGCACTTCGCCGCTGTCGCGGGTGTCGAGGGTCGCGACGTCCTCCAGGGAGGCGAGCGAGACCTTGTCGGCGGACGGGTAGCCGAACCTGACCCGGTCGAACTCCACGGACACCGGGCCGTCCGGGACCGTCCGCGCGTCCGGCTTCTGGTCGATGAGCGGTTCCAGGTCGAGGATCTCGAAGACCCGCTCGAAGCTGACGAGGGCGCTCATCACCTCGACGCGGGCCCCGGCGAGGGCGGTGAGCGGTGCGTAGAGCCGGGTCAGGAGGAGGGCCAGGGCGACGACCGCGCCCGCGTCCAGCTGTCCGCGCAGCGCGTAGTGGCCGCCGAGCCCGTAGACCAGGGCGAGGGCGAGGGCCGACACGAGGGTGAGGGCGGTGATGAACGCGGACTGGGCCATGGCCGTGCGGACACCGATGTCGCGCACCCGGCCCGCTCGGGCGGCGAACTCGGCGGACTCGTCGGCGGGCCGGCCGAAGAGTTTGATCAGGGTGGCGCCGGGGGCGGAGAAGCGCTCGGTCATCCGGGTGCCCATCGCGGCGTTGTGGGCCGCGGCCTCCCGCTGGAGCCGTGCCATCCGGCTGCCCATCCGGCGGGCCGGGAGGACGAAGACCGGCAGCAGCACCAGTGCGAGCACGGTGATCTGCCAGGAGATGGAGAGCATGACGCCGAGGGTGAGCAGCAGCGTCACGATGTTGCTGACGACGCCGGACAGGGTGTTGCTGAAGGCGCGCTGGGCGCCGATGACGTCGTTGTTGAGGCGGCTGACGAGCGCGCCGGTGCGGGTCCGGGTGAAGAATGCGATCGGCATGCGCTGCACGTGGTCGAAGACGGCCGTGCGCAGATCGAGGATCAGCCCTTCGCCGAGGTTCGCCGAGAGCCAGCGGCCGACCAGGCCGAGTGCGGCCTCCGCGACGGCGATCACCGCGATGAGCAGGGAGAGGCCGGTGACGGTGCCCGACTCCTCGCCCGCGACGATCGCGTCGACGACCCGTCCCGCGAGGATCGGGGTGGCGACCGCGAGGAGCGCCGTCACCACGCTCAGGACCAGGAACTGGGCGACCCGGCGCCGGTGCGGCCGGGCGAAGGCGGCGATGCGCCGGAGGGTGGCCCGGTCGAAGGGCCGCCGGTCGGTCTGCGCGTTCATGACGTTGTGGAGCTGTGTCCACGCCGTGGTTTCCATGCTCATGCAAAGCAACGTACGACCTCCACCTGACTTGAGGTCAACGCGGATGTCGCGGCGGCGCCGACGCGACACCCCGGGAGCCCGGCAGGGGCCGGCCCGAGTCGGCCCCTTCGACATGTCCCGCCAGCGGCGCGCGAACTCGATCTCCGCCGGGGTGGCGTTGGGCTGCTGGTCACCGGTCGGCCAGTAGGAGCT
>NZ_JBSFFY010000183.1:0-2300 GCF_053596315.1 Streptomyces sp. NPDC001732 | reverse complement strand
AGTCAAGCCCCCACCCTCCGGATAACGCATACCACCGGCATATCGCAGGGATCATGAACCGTCACTACCCGACGACAACCCGAAAACCTCAGTAATGGATCTCGCAGACAGATATCAGGCTTTGGCGCGTGGTGCGCTGTTGGTTGCTGAGTCTGCCGAGGACGCCTACCGGCTGGGTGACCTTGAACGCTTCCTCAGCCATGGATCCGGGACCGACTTCACTCACTGGGTGGTCTGCTCGACAGGTGCGACACCAGACGCGAACTGGCCGAGGAAACAAGGGCTTTCGCCCAGACAGCCGCCAAGTACTCGGAACTGCGGGACCAACTCATTTCCGACGTTCACCACACGCATCCAGAGCCACCCTGGCGGATCGTGGGACAGAAGACTATGGCGACCCGGGCACAGTCCGGAGTACTGCTGCGACAGCCGACGTTCGTCCTGCGGCGCCTGGATGCCGGCTCGGACGTCCCTGTTGCGCGATCCGATGGCCGTCGCGAAGGAGATGGCGACAGCGGCGCGCAGGCGGGCCGGGCCGCGCACTCGGACCTGCTGCTGCTGGACTGCGCCGGGGCACTTTGACGCCCCTGCTTGTCCTCACTCCCCCGCCCTCCTCGCATCACGCCGAACACCCTCGACGGCCGTCACCGGCACCACCACCACCGACGCCGTCACTCAGGTGATCTGCATGTCGTGGGCGAATCCGTCGTACGCCGTCCGGGCCACCAAGCGGGCCTGTGCGATGTGACCCGCGTGCGCCGAGGTCCTGCACAACCAGGAGGGGGAAGTGACCGATCCCCGTGCCCAGTACGCCAGTTGGTTGTCCGGGATGTCGTCAGCGATTACACAGCTGAATTCCTCGCCGCAGCAACCGTGTGGGACACCCACCAGATGATTCGAGCCCGGCTGCCACGGCGCACCCGGCCTGAGACGGTCCAGCCACCCCACCGAATGCCCCCGGTTATCCGGGCGGATGAACGCCGGTGCGCCGAACAGGCCCGAAGTCGCTCACGCCCACCGGCAGTAAGTGCTATCGCTCCCGGCAGCCCTTCCCATCATCCAGTACTGCCACCCAGCGGAACGAAGCCGGTCCGGGGTCTCGGCCATGGCCCGCGGGTATGCAAGCGCCACATATCACTTGCGGGCGACAAACCCCCACTGATCGACGGGCTCAGCACCATCTTCGCTCCGGCTCGGACGCCACAGGGAGATGGACCCGAATCCCGGGTCGACCAGTTCCATCCCGTCGGCGCTAGCGAGGATCTCCTCAGGCTGGCGCACCAGGTAGGGCGGAGTGTCTCCGGCCGCGTAGGCTTCCTGGGCCGCCAGCGTCTGCGGTGTGGCGATTGTGTCGCAGAGCACCAGATAGCTTCCGGCTACGGTGCCGGTCATGTATCGGCGCATGAGGTCGATGCCGGACTGGGGATCGACATGTCCCAGCGTGGACAGCACCATGACGGCTACCGGCTGGGTCATGTCCAGGGTCTGTCCGGCTTCGTGGAGTACTTGTTCGGCTTCCAGCATGTCCGCGTGCACGTAATTCGTCATGCCGTCCGGTGCGCTCGTCAAGAGGGCGCGGGCGTGGGCCAGGACCAGCGGGTCGTTGTCGACGTAGACGATGCGTGCCTTCGGCTGGATGCTCTGAGCGACCTCGTGGGTGCTGTTCTGGACGGGGAGCCCGGTTCCGATGTCGAGAAACTGTGTGATTCCCGCCTCGTCGGCCAGGTAACGCACCGCACGCGCTTGGAAGGCCCGTGACGCACGGGCAAGGTCCCGGGTCTGGGGATAGCTCGCGATAACCTGGTCTCCCAGTTCCTGGTCGACCGGATAGTGGTCCTTGCCTCCGATCCAGTAGTTCCACACGCGGGCCGAGTGCGGTACGCCGCTGCGGATCTGGACCTCGAGCTCTGTCTGCTCAGTCATTTCGCTTCTCGTCTCGTAGTGTCTGAAGGGCAGCCTTGGTCCTCGGCATCATGCCAGGCCCGCCCACGTGTCAGCTCGGAACGTGCCCTTCACGTCGGAGGCGACGTTGGTGGCGTCCAGGTGGATGCCGAGTGCCGTGGGGTACTCGCGCAGCTGTCTCGGACCCACCGTCCGTGCCCTCTGGTGAGGTCAGCCCCATAGAACGCGATCACTACGCGGGGTGTTGTCACGTTGGTGAGGTGTTGATCGATCGAGGGCGCGTCAGGGCGTGGAGGGGTCGGTGCGCGGGGGGCCTGGGTCACGCCGCAGTGGGCAGGACGGTGACGCCGGTGATCTGGTCCCAGATGGCGAAGCGGACGGTCATCTCGGCTCGGTGG
>NZ_JBSFFY010000182.1:0-2366 GCF_053596315.1 Streptomyces sp. NPDC001732 | reverse complement strand
TACGACCGATCCCGCGACGTGGCTGCACACACCGCAGAACCTCGCCCGGCTGGCCGCCCTCACCCAGGCCGCCGACGCCCGCAGCCGCATCGTCGAGGACCGGGAGGCCCCGGCTGCCGACCCGGCCGGACCGGTCGACCGGCCCCGCCAGGAGCACGAGCAGCGCCAGCAGCCCGGTCACGGCCAGGGCCCCGGGCCCCGGCCGTGACCCGCCCGGCGGGACGCAGCTCGGAGCCACCGCGCCAGCACCCGGCACGCGCCCGGCGCCCCGGCCCCGGAGACATCAGGGCGCGGCGAAGGTACGGGGACTGCCCCCGTGAACGAGGAGGAACCCATGGTCGACCTGATCTTGATACAGCTCTCGCCGGAACAGCGGGAGCGCCTGGAGCGGCTCACCGACGCGAGCCGGCTGCGGACGGCGCTGTACCCGTCACCGAAGCCGCGGCCGCTCCGGCGCCGCTCCCGGCAGTACCCCGGCGGCCGGCCGAACCCGTGGCGCACCGCGCGCCTGCGCCACCGCTACTTCTGGTGAGTGGACACGGTGGACCCCACCGCGCACCCGGTGGGCGCGATGGATGGTGTGACTCCGGGAGAGGGGGGCCCACCGTGGGGATCCACCCGGCGGGAGTGGACTCCACCGCGAAGCGCACCGAGTGGGAGTGGACTCCACCGTGACATCGGGTGGACTCCACTGAGCCTCCGCCAACTTGAAACAACAGGCCAAAGGGCTGGTGTGACGGTGCTCGGGGCACTCACGCTGGTCGTGGGCAGGAGTCCGCAGAGAAGATCATCCGTCAGCGGTTGACTTCGAGGTTCGTCAGGACGAGCAGAGCGCGCAGGAGCTGGGTTGCGCGGGCGGGGTCGGTGCGGAGCTTGGTGAGGATCCACCAGTTCTTGAGGTGGGCGAAGCCGTGCTCGACCGGTGCCCGTCCGACGGCGAGGACGCGGTTGGCGGTTTTCTGGCCTGGGGTGAGCTTGTGGGTCCGGCTGGCGGTGTAGCCGGTGATGATCACAGGATTGAGGATGTCGTTGTCCAGGCCGCGGAAGCCGAGGTCGGCGAGGGCGCCGAGGCCGGCGGCGCGCAGGTGATTCAGGATGTGGTCGTGGCGGGCCGCGGTGTTGTCGTGGGTGCGGCCGGGCCGGGCGGCGGATATCCAGATCAGGCGCCCGCTCTCGTCGGTCAGGGCGAGGAAGTGCAGGCCGTGGCTGTGGTGCTTGCCGGAGTAGTTCCGTCGGTCGACCTTGCCGGTGCGGCGCCTGGTGCGGATGAGGGTGCCGTCGATCAGGACGACCTCCCCGCCCTGCCTGGCAACCTTCCGCAGGGCGCGGTCCAGGCGCGGGGCCTGGGCGGCGAGCAGTCCGATCACCTCGTCGCGCCAGCGGCGGATGGTGGACTCGGACACGTTGTTGCCGCCGGCTATGTCGGCCAGGCGCTGGTCATGACGCAGTACGGCCAGGACGATCACCGCGATCTTCCCCGGCGGCAGGATCCGCCACCTGGACCGAATCGCCTTCAGATGGCGCCTGAGCAGATCGGCGAGGTGACTGATGGTGCGCGTGGACAGCGGCAGACGGCGCTGATAGACCAGCGAGCAGGTGTCCTCGGTGTGCTCTTTGGCATTCTTCACACAGTCCCAACAGCCGCCGGGGGCACCCGGGTTACGTCAGTGCCGAGCCGCTCCGAGTGGCGGTCCTGGTCACAGACGGGTGGTGAACCGGCCGTCGGGCAGTTTGCGCAGCCAGCCGCGATCGACGAGTCTGACCAGCTTGCTGCGCAGCGGTTCCAGTTTGGACCGCACGCTGACATCCACCCCCACCACCTCGCCGACCTCGCGGGCCATGACCGGTCCGGCGGCCTGGCGCACGGCCGCGAGGATCCGCTGGTAGTCCGCCGGGAGCGCGGTCTCCTCCACACCCGCCGCGCGGTGTGGGATCAGCATCACCGCCTGTCCGCCCACCTGCCCCGGCACCGGTGCGGCCGCGGCACGCTCCCGGGCGAGCTGCTTACTGATCGTTTCAGAATGAGTTCGGCGTGAGGGCTTGGCGACCGGGCCTGGTCGCGGCAGAGTGTTGCAGGTGTCGGATGATCTTGTGCCTGATGACCTGTGGGAACGTATCGCTCCGCTGCTGCCGCCCCGCCCGCCGAGGCGCCATCGATACCCCGGACGTCTGCCGGCGGACGACCGTGCGGCCCTGCGGGGCATCGTTTACGTCCTGCGCAAGAACGTGAGCTGGAGAGACGTTCCGGCCGAGCGGACCGGCTGCAGCGGAGTGACGGCCTGGCGGCGGCTGCGGGACTGGACCGAGGCCGGCCTCTGGCCCCGCCTGCACGAAGTGCTCCTGGCCGAGCTGCGCAAAGCAGGTCT
>NZ_JBSFFY010000181.1:0-2395 GCF_053596315.1 Streptomyces sp. NPDC001732 | reverse complement strand
CAGTTGACCACCGCCCGCGCCACGCGCGTCGGACACCTCTTCGCGGTCGTCCCGCTCGCTGAAGTCCTGCGTGCGCCGCCCGGGGCCAGTGGCAGCTGGCCTGCCGGCCCGGCCGGTTTCTGCGGTGAGCTGAGGTGCCTACGATGTGGTCCGGATTCGGCGGGGCACGACCCGGTGGGCCACCACAGCCAAGGCGAGTGGCAGGAGGCTCACAACCAGCATGGTGAGCCGCAGGCCGTTGGTGAAGTCCAGTCCGAGGTCCAGTCCGGACTGCCGGAGCAGGTTCGGGTCGTATCCGGCGGTACCGGGACTGTGCGCCATCGCGCTCCGTGTCGCGTCCACGGCCTGGCCGGCCTTGGAGACGGAAATGCCGCGCGCTTCGGCATCGTTGAGCCACTGCCGCTGGAAGAAGAGGTTGAGGAGCAGGAGGTAGACGGCTGGGCCCAGCGCGTAACCGGTCATTCCGAACGCCGGCTGGACGGAGGCCACGGCGCCGGCTTTCCCCGGTGCGGCGTACGCGAGGATGGTCTCGGCCACGGCGGAGGAAGTCACCAGCGATCCGAGATTGGTGAGCCAGGTGGCCAGTACGACAATCCACAGAGCTATCGTGGGATCGGCGGTGGCCGCCATCAATAGCCCGCCCGCGACCATCACCAACAGGCCGGTGATGAGGACCGGTCGGGGGGTGTACTTCCCGATCAGGTGCCCGGCGAGGATGACACCGGCCGCGATCGCCAGCGTGCCAGGTAGGAACAGCAGGCCGAGGGTGCGCGGGGGCAGCGAGAGGATCACACTGCCGAACTGCCCGAGCGTGAAACTGAACCCGGCGACGAGAAAGTTGAGCGTCAGGCTGGCGAGCGCAGCCACAGCGAACGGGCCGCTGTGGAACAGCGACAGGTCCAGGACCGGCTCCGGTGTCCGGCGCTCACGGAGCACGAACAGCACACCGGAGACCGCACTGATCACCAGCGGCGTCCAGGTCTGAAGCCGGGAAATCCCGTTCTCCGCCTCGGCGACGCCGTGGACCAGGGTCAGCAGGGCGACGCCGACCAGGCTGATGCCGACGATGTCGACTTCGCGCCGTCGCAGCATGGGGGGCTCGGTGACATACCGGACGGTCAGCCCGAGGGCGATCAGCGACAGTAGTGGGGCGAGCAGGAACAGCCACCGCCAGCCGACGGCCTCCACTACCCAGCCCCCGGCCGCAGGGGTCACCCCGCACAGCAGCATGTCGATGGCCATGAAGACACCGATGGCCGTCGGCCGCCCCTCCGGGGACACCGACACCTTGAGCAGGGCCATCGACACGCCCAGGACCGAGGCCAGCGTCAGACCATCGAGGAGGCGTGTCACCAACAGGAAGACGTAGTTGGGGGAGATCGCGGAAAGCAGGTTGACGATGATGTTGCCGACCAGCCCCAGCATCAACAGCCGCTTGAGCCCGAAGGCGTCCCCGAGACTGCCCACGGCGAGGACGGCGGCGGCCACGACCAGTGTTGCCGCACCCCCCAGGAACCCGACGACGTCGGGAGGCACATCGAGGGCCCGGCTGACCTGCGGCATGTTCAGGCTGAGGACTAGCGGGTCGACGGCTGTGATCGTAAAAGCGAGAGAGAGCCCCGAGATAATCGGGAGCATCGCGACAGTGGATCGCGGACCCGCAGTTGACACAGCAGCACCTCCCATAAGCCGACCGGTTCCGACCATTTGTCGACCGACCGTAACCAGGCATCCGCCTCCGTCCCGTCCACCACGGCCGATATCTGTGGCCCGGCACCTGTTCGGGCCAGGGTGGTCTAAAAAATCTGAGCAGGGGTGAGCCCGTTGGCCAGCGCGATCGACGCCCACCCCAGGAAGAAGCTCCCTGCTTGCTCCGCCGCGCCACCACCGCCGGTGCTCATCGTTGAAGCAGCACACATGCTTCCGGGCAAGGACACCGGGCCCGCGAGGAGCCCGTATCACCGGTGCTCCGCGATCACAGACCCGTGTTCCGTATGGAGCCGTTCCAATCGTTCCTGGTACCGGTCTATGAATTCCTCCACCCGGGCCGACATGAACCGCCCCGGTTTCACTGATCGTTTCAGAAGGAGGTTCGAAGTCGTCTCAAACAGATCATGCTGCAGGCGAGTTGAAGCAGTCCGAGGTGGAGGTCGGCGCGTATCTCGTAGCGGGTGCGCAGGCGTTTGAACTGGTGGAGTCAGGCGAAGGTCCGCTCGACGACCCATCTGGTCCTGCCCAGGCCGGAGCCGTGGGCTGTGCCCTTGCGGGCGATCTTCGGTGTGATGCCGTGGGCTGTGCCTTTGCGGGCGATCTTCGGTGTGATGCCGCGGGCCCGGAGGAGGCGGCGGTACTTGTCGTGGTCGTAGCCGCGGTCGGCGAACAGCCGGCCCGGCCG
>NZ_JBSFFY010000180.1:0-2449 GCF_053596315.1 Streptomyces sp. NPDC001732 | reverse complement strand
CTCCGGCGGACAGTGCTTCATGACCACGGGACATCCGTCCTCCTGGACTCAAGATCCAAGTGTCTCGAGTGTCCAAGATTCGGGGGCAAGCCCCGACAGTGCTGGCGGGCCCAACGGACGAGCACACGCACCACACACACCCAGGGCGCCCCGTGCCTGCGCAGCTGCCATTCACCCCGTTGGATACCGAGAACCACCAGCGCCGCAATCACTACACCCGCGGCGCTGGTGATTGTCTCGCCGGAGAGGCGAGTGGCAGCCGCGCAGAAGGCATTCTCAGGCCAATCGCGCGGCGCTCGCGTAGGGCTATCTGCGCTGGTGGGATGCTGCTCTGGAAGAGCATCGAGCGAAGGAGCATCGTGTGTGTGAACGACCTGGTCTCGCCCTGATGGTCAGTACCCCGGCGACTCGGCAGAATCAGCACCTCATGCCCGGGCAGGACTGGATAATCGCCGGCAAGTTCCCCGAGAGCACGAGCGCAGGTCAGACGGACAAGGACGCACCGGAGGACATTCCGAACAACACGCCGCCGGCTGACGGCAAGTTCGCCAGCTGTGGCAAACCGGTCGCTGCGTTCCTCGACGAGGTGACGAACAACGGGCGTCCGTGGCACCGGGCACGGGTGACGTCGGGCCAGGCCGTGCCCGTCGACCTGACGCTCCGCCGGGGGGTGCTTGTACGCCGGATCTACGTCGTTCCTACCATCCTGGCCTGGAACCCCCAGCAGAAGCTGACCCGCGCCCAGTTCGAGTTCAGCCCCGACACGACCACATACCCTTACTACCGGCTCTTCCCCTGCGCGCCCTTCTACACCGAGCTGGCCCACGAGAACATCCTCAACGGCGGGCTCGCTCTCGTGAATGACCAGTTCTCGTTCACCTTCAACCTGCCGACGCGCCCGTCAGGGCCGCACACCCTCCTCCTGGTCGTCGAGTTCGCCAACAGTGGCGACGCCGCCTACCAGCTCCTCGACTTCGAGTACGTCTCCAACGTGTTCGTTCGCGACGCGGACGACGACGCGGACTACGCGTAGAGGTCAGCACCTACGGGTTCCGCCTGCTCGGCTATCTCCGAGCCCAGACGAGGATCGCGGCGAGGTGCAGCGCGACCTGGTATGCGATGGCGAGCTGGCCGGTCCGCATCGCGAGGCCGCGCCACTGCTTGAGTCGGGCGATGCACCGCTCGACGGCATTGCGCTCCGCCGGGCCCTGAGCCCGTCGACTCAGAGCCTGCCGACCGATCTCCTGGCCGCGGTGGGTGAGGAGATTAAGAACCTACGCGGATAGGCGGGTTGGGGGTCCCTGGTCGCGAGAACCGGCACTGGTCTCGATGATCATGGAGTGGTGATGTTCCGTGATCGCTGTGGGGGATTGTGCCTGTTTTGCCGTCGTGGCTGAGTGAGCCGTTGTGGGAGCAGTTCGCGGCGTTGCTGCCGAAGCGGCCGGTCTTCGATCCGGGGCATCCGCTGGGCTGTCACCGGCGCCGTGTCGGTGACCGGGTCGTCTTCGACAAGCTGCTGCAACTCCTGCGGTTCGGCTGCTCCTACCCGGCGATAGCGGATGCGACCTGTTCGGCCACGACGATCCGGGCCCGCCGGGATGAGTGGATCCGGTTGGGTGCGTTCGCCCGGCTGAAACAGCTTGCGCTGGAGTCGTACGACCGGATGGTCGGGCTGGTTCTGGACGAGATCGCCGTCGACGGATGCATCACCAAGGCGCCCGGGGGTGGCGAGGTCGCAGGGCGCTCGCCGGTCGACCGGGGCAAGCAGGGACTGAAACGCTCCGGCCTGGTGGACGGATACGGCATCCCCCTCGGCCGCATCCTGGCCGGGGCCAACCACCACGACTCACCCCTGCTCGCCCCGACCTTGGACCTGCTGACCGCCCTCGGGCCGCTGCCAGAGGAGGTCACCGTGCACCTTGACGCCGGCTACGACAGTGCTGGCACCCGCATCCTGCTCGGCGAACGTCGCCTGCACGGGCAGATCGCCCGCAAAGGTGAGAAGGCACCGATCCAGGCCGCCGGGCGGTGGCATGTGGAACGCACTCATGCCTGGCAGAACGCATTCCACCGCCTCGCCCGCTGCCACGAGCGTCGTGCAAAGGTCATTGACGCGCTCTTCGACCTCGCCGATGCGATCATCACCATCCGCAGCCTTATCCGCCGGGTGTGGACCACGCACCGCTGGCACACCCGACCCCACCACCGCCCTTGAACAGCCGATGCCGGCACGCCCCCGGGCTTCGGCCTCAGCGTGGCAGATGCCCAGGGGTA
Organism: Streptomyces sp. NPDC001732; assembly: GCF_053596315.1. Lineage (NCBI taxonomy): Bacteria > Bacillati > Actinomycetota > Actinomycetes > Kitasatosporales > Streptomycetaceae > Streptomyces > Streptomyces sp. NPDC001732. The sequence goes on along the minus strand of NZ_JBSFFY010000180.1, from coordinate 175 downwards.
TGTCGTGTGTGGGGGCTGGTCAGGAGGGGGCCAGCACTGCCACCTCCCAGCCGAACCCCACCACCAGTCGGCCATCCGAGGTGACGGCCTGGCGGCGGCTGCGGGACTGGACCGAGGCCGGCCTCTGGCCCCGCCTGCACGAAGTGCTCCTGGCCGAGCTGCGCAAAGCAGGTCT
>NZ_JBSFFY010000179.1:0-2545 GCF_053596315.1 Streptomyces sp. NPDC001732 | reverse complement strand
GTCTTCGGGACCGTCCTGGTCCCCGGCACGGGCCTTCTCGACATGGCCCTCACCGCCGCGCACCACGTCGGTGCCGCCGGAGTCGGCGAACTGACCCTTCTCGAACCCCTCGTCATCACGCAGGAGACGGGCGTTCGCATCCAGGCCGTAGTGGCAGGCCCGTCCGGCGACAGCCGTCGGACGATCGCCCTGTACAGCCGCTCCGAGGACGCCTCCGACGACGCGCCCTGGCGGCACCACGCGAGCGGTGAACTGAGCGACGCCGCGACGGGGTCCGCGAGCACCGGGTTCGACGAGCCGGCCCACTGGCCCGTCCCCGGCGCCGAGCCGGTCGACCTCGACGGGTTCTACGACGCGTTCCGGGCGCGGGGCCTGGAGTACGGCCCCGCCTTCCAGGGGCTGACCGAACTGTGGCGCAAGGGGAACACCGCGTACGGGACCGTACGCCTCCCCGACGGCCTCGACGCCGACGCCTTCGGCATTCACCCGGCGCTCCTGGACGCCGCCCTGCACGCGATGGTGGCTGTGCAGGGCGGAACGGGAGCCGAGGGGCACGTACCACTTCCCTTCGAATGGGCGGGCGCGGAGTTGCACGCCGCGGGCAGCACCGAGCTGCGCGTCCGGATCGACCTGGACGGGGAGAGCACCCTCGGGCTCTGGGCGGCCGACCCCGCCGGACAGCCTGTTCTCCGGGCGGACCTGCAACTGCGTGAGGCCGACGTGGAGCAGATCCGTACCGCCGGGTCCTCCGCCGAGCACCTCTACCGGATGGACTTCCGAGCCCTGCCCGGACTCACCGCCCAGCCGGTCGACGCCGTCCACGTCCTGGAGCTCGCGGACCCGGACGGGTTCGACGAGCTGTTGGTACGGCTGGACACGGGCGCGGGAGTGCCGGAACGCGTGGTGGTGGATGCCACGGCGACGGCCGCCGACCCGAGGACGGTGACGGAGGACGCGTTGTCCCTGGTCCAGCGGCTGCTGGGTGAACCGCGGCTGGAGAACACCGATTTCGTGTGGGTCACCCGCAACGCCGTGGACACCGGCGACGGGGTCGGCGACCTGGTCCACGCACCCCTGTGGGGCCTGCTGCGCACCGCCCGCGCCGAACACCCCGAGCGTTCCGTCCACCTGGTCGACCTCGATGCCGGGGAGGCCGCCGACGCACCGTTCGTCGCCGGCGAACCGGAGATCGCGGTACGCGACGGGGAGATCCGGGCCGCACGGCTCACGCGCGCCCCCGGCGGCACCCACACACCCGAATTCGCCCCCGGTGGCCGGGTCCTGATCACCGGCGGCACCGGTGAACTGGGCACCGCCCTGGCCACCCATCTCGTCCGGACCCACGGCGTCCGCCACCTGGTCCTCACCTCCCGGAGCGGCCCCGAGGCCCCCGGCGCCCAGGGCCTGATCGAGACCCTGACCGCTGCCGGGGCACGAAGCGTCGACATCCGGGCCTGCGACGTCGCCGACCGCGACCAGGTCCGCAACCTGCTCACCGCCACCGGCGCCCGCCCCTGGACCGGCGTCTTCCACCTCGCCGCGGTCCTGGACGACGGTCTGCTCACCGCCCAGACGCCCGAACGTCTCGCCCGCGTGTGGGCTCCCAAGGCCGACGGTGCCCAGCACCTGCACGACCTTTCCGAAGAACTCGGTCTCGACCTCGCGGCGTTCGTGCTGTTCTCCTCCGCCGCCGGAGTCCTGGGCGGGGCCGGACAGTCCAACTACGCCGCGGCCAACGCCTTCCTGGACGCCCTGGCCGCGCACCGCCGTGCCGAGGGGCTGCCCGCCACCAGCCTCTCCTGGGGCCTGTGGCAGCAGGCCGGCACCGGCCTCACCGCCAACCTGGGGCAGGCCGAACTCGCCCGCCTCCGCCGCCAGGGCATCGGTGCCCTCACCCCGGCCCAGGCACTCGCGTCCCTCGACACCGCCCTCACCACCGCCCACCCCCACTGCGTTCCGGTCAAGCTCGAACTTGCCAGCCTCCAAAGGAGCTTGGCCGGTGAAGGGGAGTCGGCCGTGCCGGCTGCGCTGCGTTCCTTGCTGCGCGCGCCGCGGCGCCGGGCCGGTCGCGCGGAGGCGGCCCCCTCGGACCTGCGGGGCCGACTGCTCGTACTGCCGCAGGCCGACCGGCTGGCACCGCTCACGGACCTGGTGCGCACGGAGGCCGCGACGATCCTGGGCATGTCCGGGCCGGGCGCGGTCGGCAAGGAGCAGGTCTTCAAGGTTCTCGGCTTCGACTCGCTCATGGCGGTCGAGCTGCGCCGACGCCTCTCCGCCAGGACGGGCCTCACCCTTCCGTCCACCCTCGCCTTCGACCACCCCACTCCGCTGGCCATCGCCGAACTGCTGCTGAAGAGGCTGGCGTTGGACTCCGGAACGGAGGCGGGCACCGGGGCCGTCGGCCGAGTCGGGGGCGCGGTTCGGGACGAGAACCGCAACCACGGCTCCGACGAGCCGATTGCGGTGGTGTCGATGGCGTGTCGGTTGCCGGGTGGGATTGATTCGCCGGAGGGTTTTTGGGAGTTGTTGTCGGGTGGTGGGGATG
>NZ_JBSFFY010000178.1:0-2564 GCF_053596315.1 Streptomyces sp. NPDC001732 | reverse complement strand
CAGCCCGCCCCCTTGTGGATACCGCATGCTCCGGTGATACCGCACGGACGACCAGCCGTCAGCCCCTACGACTCCACGAGTTCAACCTCAGTAACCGTCTCCCTCAAACGGAAACAACAGGCCGTCACCAAACTCAGCGCGCATGTCATCGATCAGACCGGCCAGCCCGCCCCGTGCACCCCGACCGCCTACGAGATGCGGTCGGTCGCCGTCCCCTACGGCGGCTGCACCGAACCATCCAACGTCAAAGCCGGGGGAGGAGCCCGCCCCATCCGCTTCCAGTGCGCCGGCTGCGGCTTCTACCGCCCCGACCCCTCCTACCTCCCCGCCATCGAGCAACACCTCAACGAACTGCGCGCCGACCGCGAGACCGCCCGTGCCATGGACGCCGCCGAATTCGTGATCACCTCTCTCACCGCCCAGATCACCGCCTTCGAGCACGTCACCGACCGCATGCACCGCCGCCTCGACGCCCTCCCCGCTGCAGAACGGGCACAGATCGAAGAAGCCGCCACCGTGCTGCGTAAAGCACGCGCCGGAGAAAACCACACCCTCTTGCCCCTGACCGCATCCCCGAAAGCCCCCTGATGAACCGCCGCGGCAACCCCGCCTCCCTCGCCCAGGCCAGACGCCGCGACAGCCTCGACAAGCGCGGCCGTGTCCTGACCACGATCACCGCTCTGGAAAGCAACGGCCAGCCCGTCACCCACGCCGCCGTTGCCCGCGCCGCCCGCGTGTCCACCTGGCTCACCTACGCCCCCGGCATCCGCGAGCACATCGAAGCCGCCCAGACCCGGCAAGCCCGCACCACCCCACCCCACAAGGCACCACTCCCTCGGCTGCCCTGGCTGACCTGCGCGCCGAACTCGACCTCACCCGCCAAGAGATCAGGGAGCTCCGCGCTGAACGTGACCAGCTCCAAGGCGCCCTACGCCACCAACTTGGCCAGCAGCTTGACACCCTCCACACCCCAGAGCTGACCACCCGCGTCTACAGCCTCACCCGCCACAGCGATCAACTGGCCCGCCAGCTCCAAGAAGCCACCGACGAGAACGACGCCCTGAAAACACGCATCAACAGCCTCGAAGACGACCTCGCAGCGGCTCGCACCAGCCTCCGCCGCATGATCCGAGAAGAGAACCGCACATAACCCCACCAACAGACCGACGACTTTGCACACCATGCCTCCGTCTCACCAGCGCATGCCGAGCGCGGTCAGTTCTGTGCGCTGCTCGGTGCCGAGGCGGTCGGCGCGGCGCGGACGTTGTCGGGCCAGTTCCCCATCCGCACCTCGACTCCGTCGACGTTTTCGACGTGTTTGCAGGGCACGGTCAAGCGCCCTTCACGGGTGTGGAATTGACGCGCGGCCGCCAGCCCGAGGGCCCACCGGTCTGCCTGTCAATGGGGCGGCCAGCGAAGTGATTGGGCGAGCACCCGTACGGCGTGGTGAAGATCGGGCTTCTCGTTGCCGCACTGATCGCGCTGCACCACGTGTACGGGTCACAAGCGCCAGCGCAGCAAGCCTGTTCCCTCCGCGTCCGTGGTGAGCCAGGTCCCGTCGCCGAGGCAGCGCACCACGCTACGGTTGTCCGACGAGGGATAGAGCACGGGGCCCTGTAGCTCGTCCGAGGACAGTTGGTAGATCCAGTGCTGGGAGGGCTGCGGCAGGCTTTCGTCCCCACAGGACGAGACGACCAAGCAGGTGTTCGCCGTCAGATATCCGCCCTCCCAGGTCACCCAACCGTCGTCCTTGGGCGAACTGAGCGGTACGCGGTTCCGGGCCAGGGTCGTCAGGACCTCGCCATCGGGGAAGCGGTGCCGACGCAGATCCTTGTTGAATCCTGCCGTCAGGAACTCCCCGCCGTCAGGCGATATGTCGAGCAGGACCTGCTTGTTGTCCGCGAGGCCGTCATAGTTGAGCAGCGGCGGCCGGCCTTCGTCCTCGTCGACGTTTTCGCCGTCCGCTTCCTCAGGAAGTCGGCTCCAGTACGTGTAGCAGCCGTTCTGCCCCTCACCGATGGAGAGCAGGACGTGCACACCATCCGGGTGCAGGGATTGGGTGGCGTAGTACTCGGTCATGCCGTCCAACGCGGTTTGAGCGATCACCTCGCCCGTCGCCGAATCCAGCACCGCCCACATATCGCCGTCGTCGGGGTCTTCGTCATCCACGACGAGTGCCCATACATATTTTCCGTCCCGGCTCACTGCGCACGACCGGTGGACCAAGTCCTCGTCCGACATCCCCTGCTGGCGAACCCAGCGCTCGACTCCATCGGCCCCGACCGCGACGACCCCCTCCGGCATTCCGAACACGGCGAACGAGGCATCCGGCGCTATCGCCCAGGACAATGTGAAGTCACTTACCTCCTGGGTGTCAGGAACCGGAATGCGCGCGCAGGCCTGTACCTCCCCCTTTGCCACCCCGGCGAGCGCGAAGACTTCGACGTGCCCGCCGTTCAACAGGCCGACTACTGAGGTTTTCGGGTTGTCGTCGGGTAGTGACGGTTCATGATCCCTGCGATATGCCGGTGGTATGCGTTATCCGGAGGGTGGGGGCTTGACTG
>NZ_JBSFFY010000177.1:0-2746 GCF_053596315.1 Streptomyces sp. NPDC001732 | reverse complement strand
TAACCACCAGCTCCGAAGCCATGATCTACGTCGCCTCGATCGACAACCTCGCCAAGCGCATAACGGACGAGACCACGCCAACCCGGCGAGGGACCTACTAGGGCATAAGAGGCAATTCGCCCACGCTAAATGCCCTCTCAGAGATCCAGACCTCTAATTGCTAACGAATTAGAGGTGTCGGGGCGGGTCGGGGGCTTGCCCGCCGGGGCTGAGCTGCAGAAACGGGCGGTGTCCGATTTTGGGGTCCACACCTCCGGTCACACCTCCGGTCCCCCTCCGGGCGCAATGCTCCGGCCCATGGTTCAGCCCCCCTCCCGGCGCTCAAGGCGTGGGCGGTCGCGGTTCTCGCGGTGGGCGGGCAAGCCGCCGCGCGGGGTGGCTTGCCCAGGGTCCCCTTGGGCTTGCCGGGGCCTGGCAGCGGGCCGAGCTGCCGTCATCCTTCTCCTGCTTGCCCAAGGTTCCAGGCGTGCTGGTGACGGGACCGCAGGGCGTCGGGATGGTCAGCTCCCAGGACGCGCGCCTGGTCGGCAGCGACCCCGGCAAACAGTCGGGCCGCCTCCACACGCTCACCCGCCTGCCCAAGATTCCAGGCGTGCTGGTGACGGGACCACAAAGCGTCGGGATGGTCAGCTCCGAGAACACGTGCCTGGTCGGCAGCGACCCCGGCAAACAGTCGGGCCGCCTCCACACGCTCACCCGCCTCACCAAGATTCCAGGCGTGCTGGTGACGGGACCACAAAGTGTCGCGGTGATCGGGCCCCAGGACGCGCGCCCGGTCCGCGGCCAGTTCGGCCATCAGGCGTGCTGCTTCTCGGGGGCCGGTGGTGTGGTTGGTTTGTTGTGCCTGCTGGTGTCGGTGGGTCGGGTCTTCTCGGGTGGCTGTGGCGGGCGCGGTTGGTGGTGGGGTTTGGGTGTGCTGCAGGGTGGTGGGTGTGGCGATGAGGGTGGTGACGTTCTGGGGCCATGGGGTGGTGTGGTGGAAGTCGTCGGGTGGGTTCCAGTGGGAGGTGATCTGTTGGAGGAGTTGTGTGGTGGTGGGTCGGTCGGTGGGGGTTTTGGCCAGGCATGCGGTGATCAGGGTGCGTAGGGGGCCGTTCAGTGTGCCGAGTTGTGGCTCGTTGGTGACGACGCGGTAGAGGACTGCTGCTGGTGGGCCTTGGCCGAAGGGTTCGTGGCCGGTGGCGGCGAAGGCGAGTACGGCGCCGAGGGCGAAGACGTCGCTGGCCAGACCGACGGGGCTGCCCTCGGCTTGTTCGGGGGACATGAAGCCGGGTGTTCCGATGGCTGTGCCGGTTCCGGTCGGCACGGTGGCGTCCAGGGCGCGGGCGATTCCGAAGTCGATCACTCGTGGGCCGTCAGGGGCCAGCAGTACGTTCGAGGGCTTGAGGTCGCGGTGGAGCAGGTCTTCGGCGTGGATGGCCTGCAGTGCCTCGAGCAGTCCGGCTGCCAGCGGCCACACCGAGTCCTCTGGCAGCCCCCCGGTCACGGCCACGGCCTCGGTCAGGGACGGTCCGGGGACATAGACCGTCGCGATCCATGGCAGGTCGTCCTCTGGGCCGGCCGCCACCACCGGCGCGGTGAAGGCGCCACTGAGCCATTTCCAACCTGACGGCGGTAGCCGCGTGTTGTGACTGAGCGCTTCAGGTGGCTGGTGAGCGGTTGATCCGGCCACCTGAGCGTTCGGCTCGCGGTAGTACCTTCGTCAGTCAGGTCGCACTTCGGAACGGCAGGTGGAGCCGCGTCAGATCGGCGTCTTCATCCGCTGCCGGTTCCCGGGTGAGCAGTGGGCGGAAGCCCTTCCGCTCACAGCTAACCTCCTCGGAGACGAGCCGATGTTCACCTACGTTGCCGACTGCGTCCGGACGAAGCCAGCCACGATGGAATCGACTGGGCGATCGATCCCGATCATGACAGGATGACGGTTCAGGACAGGGGAGGCGGGGCAGTATGGGGCTGGACTACAGCTATGAGATCTTCATGCCCCCTCGGAACGTTGCGAGAGCACTGACCCGGCTGGCCGAGCTCGCCCCCCAAGGCCGCAAGACGCCGCCACTTCCGGTGACCCTGCCGGGCGGAGAGCAGTTGATCGTGCCGTTCACCTCGAAGTTCAAGAGCGAACCGGTCGACTGTTCAGCAGGCGGCTCGCTCGAACTGGACACCTCGATCGTCGTCGGCGTCGACGACGCGGTGCGCGAGTTCTTCCTCCGCGATTCCGACAAGGTCGACGAGCAGGGACGGGTGTCGGTCGGGTACATCTACCTGACGGTCAGGTTCTCCCCCGCATGGCACCCGAACTTTGCGTCGCTGCAGTTCACAGCCGCCACCTCGAGCATGAGCCGGATGTTCGTGCAGTCCGCGAGCGTCAGGAAGGTGTTCACCGACCTCACCGCCACCACCGGTGGTGTGTGCTGCCTCCTCGACACCGAAACCAACATCTTCGACATCTGCTGGCTCAACGGCGAGACGTTCAGTGGTGAGACTGTTCCCGGCACCCGTTTCTCGCACTTCCACGATCTCGTCGCCGCCTGGTGCGAGCCGGTGGAGTAGAACGGGGACGACGCCCGCACGAGATACGGCGCACCTGCCCGGTCAACGCTCAACCGGCCAACTGAAGCGCTCAGTCACACGTGTTGGACGGAACTGCGGAACGGCGAAGCTCCTGGTGGACGGGTTCTCGACCAGGATCGCCCGTGTCTGCCAGGAGTCTCAATGACGAAGTCAAGACTCCTGCGCGACGGGCGGGACG
>NZ_JBSFFY010000176.1:0-2892 GCF_053596315.1 Streptomyces sp. NPDC001732 | reverse complement strand
CGGCGGAGCCAACCGCCCGCGGTCCTGGTTGGAGCCAGTTACCAAAGTTCGTACACGCCGCACCGGCGTGAGTCAGAAAGGGGCTTCCATGTCCTTCCACCGATCTGCAGTGGCGTGTGCCGCCGGCATCCGTCCCCGGCTCGGCTCGGGAGAAAGCGCCGTCATCATCGTGATCATCGTGATGGCGATGCTCGCGACCACCCGCGACATCCCGCTGCGGGAGGCGGTCACCGTGCTCGGCAGCTCCGGGCTGCTCGGCGTACTGCTGATCCGCTGCACCCGGACCGGCCTGCCTGCCGCGGTGATCCGCAGGGCGGGACGCGTCCTGCTGGCCCCGGCCCAGGGGTAACACAGTGCCGGCTCGACGGGGGCGCCCGATGGCGCCGATCGACGATCCCAACAACGGCGTCGGCCGACTCGCCCGCGAGCTGCGCGAAGCCCGTTCCCGGCGCGGCCTGACGCGCCGGGAACTCGCCAGCAGGATCAACCGCTCGCTCACCACGATCCAGCGTGCTGAAGCAGGCGAGGTGAGGCCCACGCTGCTGGTGGCCCGGGAAATAGCGGAAGCCTGCGGCATAGGCGCCGACGACATCGAGATCCTGTGGAAGAAGGCATCCCGGTTGGGCAGAGGCCACCGCATGACCGACGCGCCCCGCCTGAACCTCGTACGCACCTCGGCCGACCTCGCGGCAGCGCTGAGACGCGTCTGGGAAGAAAACGGCGAGCCCACGTCCCGACAGATGGAAGAGAGAGCAGAAGCCCGATCCAAGGAATTCGCACCGCTCTCGCGGATGTCCGCCTGGCGCATCCGGGAACGAAAACAGCCCGTCACCTCAGTACGCCAGATGCACGCCTACCTGATCGCCTGCGAGGTACCGGAGGCATCCTTCCCCGGCTGGGTCAAAGCCTGGCAGCGGGCCAAGCGCGACGAACGACGAGCCCCCAGGCCCGCCCCGGCACCAGCCCCCGGGCACCCGCGCCGCAAAGTGACGCCGTCAGAGGCCTTCTCCTTCATGCTACAAGCAGGACTCAAGCCACTCGACCCCTTCCCCGGACAGATGGCCCCGTGGACAGCCGTGTGCACCACCTGCAGCTCCATCAGCCGCGTCCGGTACTCCAAAGTGAAGATGGGCATCGGCTGCCGCATCTGCCTCCGCGACGCAGCCTGACGCCCGCACTTCCTCCTGAGAACCTTTCAGTCGCCCCGGGCCCCCGGGTCTGGGGCGGCATGTGTCAGGGGCTCAGAAGGGCGGACCGCGCCTCCAGGCGGGGGAGTGGGCTCCGATCACAGGCCCGACCACGGACCAGCGCAGGCCCGACCACGACCCCGACCACCGCAGGTCAGGCCATGGTCGGGCCAGTCGATATCGCTTGCCGCACTCCTCGCCGCCTCCCCTTCCCGACCTGCTCGACCGGATGACGGACCTGCTGGCCGACGTCCTGGACGCGGGGGCGCGCGACGGCTGGACGCCGATGGGGGTGCTGTCCGCGCTGGACGCGGTCGACATCCTGATCGCGGCGGCCGCGCAGCACGGCGACCCGCTGGCCACTGCCCTGGAGCCGGTGCCCAGGTGCACGGTGGCCGCGCGAGCCGCAGTACGCGATCCGCTGCCGGGCCCGCCCCGGCCCCGCACGGCCGGCGCCCGCCAGGAAGCAGCGGACGGCACGGATCGGTTCAGGGCCTGGCGGGACGCGCGGCGGCACACTCCGCAAGGGCGGCCGCCCGCGGCGCTCGTTCTGCGGGCGGCGTACGAGCGGGCCGTGGCCGCCGAGGCTCACGCCAAGGGGGAGGCACGGGCCGCAGCCCGGGAGACCCTTCGAGCCCTGGACGCCATGCAGGCCCACCGCACACCCCCCGAGGCGAGCCGCTGACCTCCTGGCCGCGCCCCGGCCCGCGGATCCCTTGCACCAAGCCTTGCAGCATCCCTTGCGTCATCTCGCGCGCGATCTCTTTCCGTCCCCGGCGCGCCTGCCCGACATTCCCGCAGCTCACCGTGCCCCACGGCCCTGGTCGGGGCCCTGATATCCCCCTCTGAGCACCCCTGCCGCCCCTCTCGCCCTCGGAAAAAGCGGGAAGGGCAGGGCGGCGGGGAGCGCCTCGGGGGATCGGGCGGCACCACCTCCTTCCCGCGCGACGGCGGGGCCGCGCGCGACGACCGGCAGCTGTTCCGCTGGACCCGGATCGCCAGGCGGCCCGACGGTGCGGCGCGGGCCCGCCGACGAGCACGACCAGGAGCACGGGGCCGACGCCGGAGAGGGCTGGCGGATTCCCTCGCGACTTGGCGAGCCAGGAGAAAAGCCGCCCGTTTCAGAGCCCCTCGGACCCGTGGCTCAGCGGGCTCTTTCTCCTCACCGAAAGAGAGAAAGAAGAGGGGAACCGCAGTGAGTTGAGAAAAAATCCGGGCCGGATTTTGATGCACACTCGGAGTAGATATTTTTCGAGCCCAAAGGTTTTGCGAGAGTGGGCTTTTAGAATTGATTTACCCTCAATTTCTAAGGGTAGGTGAATTCGGCGGTTTGGTTCTTTGATGGAACGTCGGGGTGGCCCTGGGGGTGCGGTCTGAGATGAGAAGCTATCCGGGTCCAGGTTTTGACGCACAGAAAGGGAGAGGCGGGAACCCGGGCCAGATTTATGACGGATCGTCATGTTACGGTGCGCCAGACCGCATCCGCCCGAGCCCCCCCTTCCCTGTAGCCAGCCGCCCGCGTAGCGGGCCTCTGAGCAGGCGCGGAGCGGCTGCGACCGATCCGCGCAAGCGGATCGTCACATCGGGCGCGGAGCGCCTGATGTGACCCAGGGCCACGGAGTGGCCCGGCAACCCGGAGCGCGAAGCGCTCCGGTGGAAGCGGCGCGTAGCGCCGCCGCGTCGTGTCTGCGGAGCAGACCGCGCG
>NZ_JBSFFY010000175.1:0-2942 GCF_053596315.1 Streptomyces sp. NPDC001732 | reverse complement strand
ACTCCCATCGATCACATCCTGCACTGGTCACACTGGCGCCGACGACGACAACACCAAGCCCGAACCAGTCACTACAAACGACGCGGACACAGCCCATAGAACTGGTCACCCATCAGCACAAACACCGTTGCAGTACTAGCGGCCAGGACAGCCACGTCTGCACCGAAGCCGACCGCGAGCCGGTCGTCCGAAGTCAGCGCCACCGCGTTCACAGCAGCGGGAAGTCTCCGCACAATGACGGGATCGATCTGCAGGCCGCCATCCAACGGCCAGGCGCACACCGTACCGTCGGTGCTGCCGGTGACGGCGACCGGCCGGCCTCGCACCACACCGGTGCTCATCGTCGTGATGCTGTCGGTGCGGCCGGACAACGGCAGCCCGACCAGGTCTCCGCTGACCGGATCTGCCAGTCGCAGCCACCGACCCACCGCTGCGAGAACCAGCGTCCGGCCGTCCACCTCCACCATCGCCACCGCGCCGATGCTGGCGGGCAAGCGCGACACGGTGATTTCGCGCAGCGTCCAGGGAAAGAGGAAGTTGTCGGGGTCCGGGCTGGTCTTCAGCACGTCTGGGAAGCCCCACACGCGCAGCGTCCCGTCGGAGGCACCAGCGATCACCACCTGCTCGCCGTCCAGGGCCGCGGTGGCGAGGGCGCGCGTCAGCAGGGTCTCGCCGCTACGCTGCGACACGTGGGCGCAGGCGATCTCCACGCCGCCGTCGTCCCAGACCTCGACCCGGCCGTCTCCGGCGGTCACCACGAACGACTTCCAGCCCTGCTTCGTGGTCGCCACCGCGGAGGGGAACCCTGAGCCGTACTTGCCGAGGCGGCTCACGTGCCCGCTCTCAGGATCCCAGCACGTCACGACATAGCTGCTGTTGGCGCTGATCACCATCGGGCCGTCGTCCGGGCCCGCCATGAGGCCGAGCGCCTCGACGCCTCCACCCCACTCGCCGGTGATGAGAGTGCTCGTGACGGGCTCTCCGGTAAAGAGGTCGCACACCCACGCGGTGCCGTCGTAGCCAGCGCTGACGACGCAGGGCCGGCCATGCACCGTGGTCGGCACCACTCCGGTCACAAGAGCGGAATCAGCGCGGGAACTGGTGGCCCACTGCACGTCCCAGCGATCGATCATGGCTGGCACAGTACCCAACGATCGCGCCCGCCCGTTGGCCTCAGCAGGAGCGTTCAGCGAATGGTAGTAACAAAATACGTATTTCTACGCAGTGCCGTCGTGCGGCGACCCGCTACCCGACCCGAACTGCGCGCCTGGAAGGTGTCCATCGGCACGTGCGCACGCGCCTTCGGGGCCCCATGCATTCATGAGCACGCTTGTTTCTCTGAACTACGGGTTTCTTCTGGGTTCGCACCGCGTTAGCGAGGCTGTCGGCCAGCTGGCGGCTGCTCGACGCTTGGTCCGCCAGAGTGCGGCATCTGGACGTAGCCTTCGGCCGGCACGGGCAGCGCCTCGATGCATGTCGTCGAGCAGGCGTTGACCAGCAAGGGCAGAACGTCAGCGCCTGACGTCCATATTGAGATCCAGGCCTGGCGAAGGTTCACGCCCTCGATGTGCTGATCGCAGACGCTGCACGTACGGATCGAGGTGGCACCCCATACGTCGGGGTCGAGGTCTTCGAGGTCAATGCCTTGCGTGCCGGTCTCTGCGGCCGACAACGACGGAAACGGCGGCCGCCGCTTGTAGTTTCCGTAGATGGCGCGAGTGCTCACCGTGCTGCGCCGCAGGTTGGGGCACCGGGTGATCTCGTACGGGAACCAGTGCAGGCGGTAGGAGGTGTACGGGGTGAACTCCTCAAGGCTCCGCATAGCGCCGATTTCAGGCGGGATACGCACCAGGTTACTGCTGTACAGCACGAGGTGCTTCACCGAGGTGAGTTTGGCGATCGTTGGCGGGAGCGTGACGACCTGGCGCCGCTGTTCCGCGGTGAGTTCGACCAGCGGCTTGAAGACCTCCCGTCCGTCGGCCGCCGCCTCCTCAACCAGCTCGAGAAGGCGGATCCAGCCCGGTGCGGTGGTGTCCTGGCGTTCTCGATGGAAGCGGGTCGGTCGCTGCGGCTTGGTGCTGATCTGCTCGATGCACCTGCAGAGATCACGAGGCGAACCGTGGCCGCCAGGACCAACGGCGTCAGCCCAGCGGTTCGAGAGCACCTGCGGCTTCAACTCCTCACTCATCCGCTCACAGTAACGTCACAGCTGGCGAGCTGTAAGTGTGATTTCGGGGCTCAGTGATCTCCGCTCCTGGCGATAAGGCAGGCCAAGAACGACGACTTTTCGCTGGTGGGAACGCCGGTCGATCTGGGCGAGCTTATCCTCGGCGCCGGCCAGGCTGACGCGAAGCCCCTCGACCTCGCCGAGCCAGCCTTCGCGTTCGGCTTCGGCGATACGGGCAATTACTGAGGTTGAACTCGTGATGTCGTGTCCTCGCTCAGGCGGATCTGATGGTCAGGCCGGTCTCGGCGAGGCAGCCGTCTATGAGGTCGCTGCGGTACTGGATGTGTCGTAGGCCGTGTCGGATGCGCTGGACGAGGTGGTCGGGGGTGCTGAAGGCGACGTTGGAGAGCCAGCCGCGTCGCAGGAGGGACCAGATCCCTTCGACGGGGTTGAGGTCGGGTGCGTAAGGCGGCAGGTAGTAGATGGTCAGCCAGTCCCGGGAGGCGGCGAACTCCCGCAGGCCGGCGGCCTTGTGCACGTTCAGGTTGTCCCAGACAAGGACGATCGGGCCGCCGAGCTGCTGGTGGGCGGCGATCAGCAGGTCCCGGTAGTCGCGCCAGGAAAAGCTCTTGCGCCCGTCACGGTTGCCGTCGTCGCGGCGAGGCCGGTAGATCAGCCGTGACCGGTGGCCGGGTCTGTAGCAGGTCGGCACGGCGATGGATATCCGTCTGCGGGAGCGGCCGCGGACCCGGACCACCGGGGTCCGGCCGCGTGG
>NZ_JBSFFY010000174.1:0-2966 GCF_053596315.1 Streptomyces sp. NPDC001732 | reverse complement strand
CCCGTGGATCTTCACGAACACCTCGTCCAGATGCCATTTATCCCCCGGCCGCGGCTGGCGGCGGCGCAGTCCGTTCGCATAGGCCTGCCCGAACCCCATACACCAGCGGCGGACCGTCTCGTGGGAGACGATCACACCGCGCTGGAGCATCAGCTCCTCCACCTCACGGAACGACAACGGGAAGCGGAAGTGCAGCCACACGCAATGGGAGATCATCTCGACCGGGTACCGGTGTCCCCTGGACGACGGCGGCGCTGACGACACGAGCGAACCCCTCCCGGCCCGACCAACTCCAAGATCATCCCACCCGGTCAGTCAACGTGACAGTGCCACTGTCCGCAAGGGTGTGTTCGAGCTGGAGGCCGGTGAGGAGCCCTTGGGTCGGGTGCGGCGGCCGGGCGGGGGCCGCAAGCGGGTCGCGGAGCTTGATCCGGGGCTGCGGCCGGCTCTGCTGGCGCTGGTGGAGCCGGATGTGCGGGGTGATCCGATGTCGCCACTGCGATGGACGGTGAAGTCGACCCGTCTGCTGGCGGGGGAACTGACCCGGGCCGGGCACCGGGTCAGCGCGGACACCGTTGCAGATCTGCTGCGGGAGGAAGGCTTCAGCCTGCAGGCCAACGCCAAGCCCCTCGAGGGCAGCCAGCACATCGACCGGGACACACAGTTCCGCTACCTCAACGAGCAGGCCCGCGAGCACCGGGACGCCGGCCAGCCGCTCATCAGCGTGGACACCAAGAAGAAGGAACTCGTCGGCGCGTTCAAGAACGACGGCCGCCAGTGGCACCCGGCCGGTGATCCGGTGCCGGTGAACATGCACGACTTCGCCGACCCCACGTTGGGGAAGGCGATCCCTTACGGGGTCTACGACCTAGCGGCGAACACCGGCTGGGTCAACGTCGGCACCGATCACGACACCGCCGCGTTCGCGGTGGAATCGATCCGCCGCTGGTGGCACGGCCAAGGCCAAACCGCCTACCCACAGGCGACACGGCTGCTGATCACAGCCGACGCGGGCGGCTCCAGCGGCTACCGGACCCGGGCCTGGAAACTCGAACTCGCCAGGCTCGCCGCCGAGACGGGACTGACCATCACCGTCTGCCCCCTGCCGCCGGGCACATCGAAGGGGAACAAGATCGAGCACCGGCTCTTCTCCCACATCACCATGAACTGGCGGGGCCGCCCGCTCACCAGCCATGAAGTCATCGTCCAGTCCATCGCCGCAACCACCACCCGCACCGGACTGCGCGTCAAGGCCGAGCGGGACACCAATGCCTACCCGACCGGAGTCACGATCGGTGACGCGGAGATGGCGGCGCTGGCGCTGACCCGGCACGCTTTCCACGGCGACTGGAACTACGTCCTTCACCCCCATCCGGCCCCGGCTGTCCCAGCATCCCGGAGACCGGAACCGTGCGAGCCGGAGTGGACACCAGCCCTGCTGTCCGCCCCAGTGCTGACCGGGGTGCCTCTGGACCAGTTGCACGGCCTGGTCCAGACTCTGGCGCCTGACGGGGACACCCAGCACGGCCGCCCGCCCCGACTCGCCTTCCCCGATCAGGTCCTGGCCGCCGTGCTCCACCTGCACCTCGCCCTGGCAGCCGAACCCCTCGCCGTGCTCTTCGGAAGCAGCCGCACAGCCATGCACCGCACCCTGCTGAAGATCAGGAAACTGCTCGAAGCACACGGCATCGTCATCCAACCGGCGACCACCCCACCCGCTGCCCTCGTGCCCCTCCAGGCTCGAGTCATCGCCCTGAGCAGCGATCCCGACACCAAGATCAAGACGACGTGTTAATCATCTGCAAGCCCTTAGCGCCGTATCAAGCGACGTCGGGCATCGGAACCGTTCGAATGTAGACAGTCCTGAGTCATTGTGCCGCTCCGGACCTGGAGCCGGCCGCCGTGTTCATGTTGGCGTTCCTCGTTCGTGGATCCGATGTTGTGGCTCTTGATGAAGCAGTCAGGGGCCTGAGCGGCTGTGAAGAGGATGCGCTCCGCGAACGACTGCGCCATAAAGGCGCCCTTGGCCTCGCCCGGTGTGGTCTCCCCGCTCCTCGGAAAGCGGATCAGCGTGAAGTGCGGCGGCTGGCGAGCGGGACGGCTTGAGTGGCGAGATGGACGATGTGGGGCGGGACAGGGACGTGCTCCGAGAGCGCCGGGTCCGGTTCCGGTTCTCCCCATTCCGTACGCATGGGGAGAACGCCCGCCCATAGGCCCAGTTCGGCATCGGGTCCGTCGCCGTCGTCCGGCGGGCCGGTGCGTACCTTGACGGAGGCCTCGTCGAGAGGGAGTGCCAGCAGTGCAGTCGCCGCGAGTTCCTTGCGGTTGGGGAGGCGCGCATAGCCCCACTGGCCCGCGGCGACGTGCTCGGTGAGGCACCGCAGGCCGTAAAGCTTCTCCTCGGGGTCGGTCACGGTTCGCGGTATGCCGTAGATCATCGCGCTGCGATAGTTGACCCCGTGCTCGAACACCGAGCGCGCCAGGACGAGGCCGTCGACGTGCGTGACGGTCAGGCACACCGACATGTTCGGCGCGGCGAGCAGGCTCCGGCTTGCCGCCGAGCCATGGAAGTAGACCGTGCTCTCATCCGCTCCGTACACGGTTGGCACCACCATCGGGGCGCCGTCGACGACCACGCCGAGATGGCACAGGAACCCCGCGCACAGGATGGCATCAAGATCCGCCCGGCTCCGGCTGCCCTGCTCCCGCAGGCGTCGATGGCGGGTGCGCTCCGTGACAGACAGGAAAGTGCCTGGTTTCTCCTCAACCATGCTGGCAGACACTATCGGTGTCGGTGATTTCAAGCTACTGATCTGACGATATTCGTCGAAAGTAAAGTACTCCGCAACGGATACAGTTGCCTGGGTAGATCTGAGAAGCCGTTGCAGTATCGATCTCGGTGAGCGTGAGTTCGAGGTCGTCGACTCGGTCGGGTGATCTTCTGGCTGGCCGGGCATGAGAGCGGG
>NZ_JBSFFY010000173.1:0-3123 GCF_053596315.1 Streptomyces sp. NPDC001732 | reverse complement strand
GATACCTCACCCCACACGAAACGCGCCTGCGGCACCAGCGAGAACAGACCCTCGCGGCATAACAAAGACGTGTCCAGGATCATGGGGAAACTTCAGATGACCGTCTTCTTGTTCTGTCTCAGCGGGATCCCGCCGAACCGTCCGACCAGTGGCTTCCTGCCGACGCGTTCGACGCGGGCCTCGAAGCACTTGCGTGGCCCGAACGGTGTCTCGGTGGTGGTCGCGTACTTACGAGCCGTCCTTGACACCGACGAGCGATGTTTTTTTGGCGAGCGTCATCAGCATCGAGGTCCCCATGACCCACTGCAGCCGGGCGAGTCGGAAGACGTCGTCGGCCATCAGGTAGTACTGGACGATGCCGCGGTACTCCGACCCGTAGGTGCTGATGATGACGTGATCATCCTGGTTCAGCAGCTCGGGAGCCATTGTCAAATCCTGTGGATGGCTGAATCACGCTGGCGGGGCGGCGCCCTGATTCTCCTGCGGTCCCCCGTTCGGTCCGTGGCTTTCAGCCGCCAGGACCTCCACGCCGCGCTCTGTGAGTTGCTCGACGACTGCGTGGTGGGGGGCGGCGTCGGTAATGAGTCCGCTGATCTCCTCCCAGGGCAGGACGCGGAACCGGGAGGCTGTGCCGATCTTCTCGGAGGAGGCCAGGATGTAGGTGTCCGCGGCCCGTGCGGCCAGGGCGCGCTTCATCGCGGCCTCCTCGGCGTCACCGGTGGTCAGTCCCGCCTCCGGGTGAACGCCAGTGACGCCGAGCAGGCAAAGGTCGGCCGAGACGTTCTGGGCGGCCTCTACCGCGGCGGCGCCACAGGCGACCGCCGAGTGCTTGAAGACGCGGCCGCCGAGCAGGAAGACCTCAACCTGCGGATGCTCCAGCAGCGCGACCGCGATCGTTGGACTGTGGGTGATCACGGTGCACGCCAGGTCCGCCGGGAGCGCGTGGGCGACGGCGAGGGCGGTGGTGCCGCCGTCCAGGATCAGGGCGCTGCCGGGCCGCACGAGTGCGGCGGCCGTTGCGGCGATTTTCCGCTTGCCGTCGGGGGTGACGGCCTGCCGGGCGGTGTAGTCCACGACGGCCGGGGAGACGGGCAGCGCTCCGCCGTAGACCCGTTGGCACAGCCCCTCGGTGGCGAGGTCGCGCAGGTCGCGGCGCACGCTGTCCTCGGAGATGCCCAGGTCGGCAGCGACGTCCTTGGCGACGATCTTGCCCTCGCGGGCGAGAAGGCCCAACAGGTGGTCGCGCCGTTCAGCAGCCAGCATCCGTATTCTCTCCTGTTCTTGCACGTTCTTGCATGTATCGTAGCGCCCCATGACCGACAAGCCGATGCTCATCCTCATCGCCGGGCCCTACCGCTCCGGCACCGACGGCGACCCGCAGGCCATGGCCGCCAACCTTGCCCGCCTCGAAGCGGCAGCATGGCCGGTCTTCGCCGCCGGCCACCTTCCCGTGATCGGGGAGTGGGTCGCCCTGCCCGTCCTGCGCTCGGCCGGCGCGGGCCCCACCGATCCACTCGCCGACCAGGTTCTCTATCCGACCGCCGAGCGCCTGCTCGCCCACTGCGACGCTGTGCTCCGCCTCCCCGGCGAATCCACCGGAGCCGATCAGGACGTCGCTACCGCCCGCCGCCGCGGCCTGCCCGTCTACCACGACGTAGACGAGATCCCGCACCGCACCGCACAGGAGCCCGCGTGAACGCCCGCCCCGGCATCGAGACCCCCGACCACCGCGGCCGTATCGGCCTCGACCAAGCCGGACGTGACCTGGACCGCAACCCCGACGTCGTGGTCCGCGACGTGGAGCTCACCTCCCAGGGCTGGCACGTCCTGCGCCGCACCACCTTCGACTACCGCCGCCGCGACGGACGCTGGGTCACCCAGCAGCGCGAGACGTACGACCGCGGCAACGGTGCCGTCGTCCTGCCGTACGACGCCGAGCGTGGCCGCGTGCTGCTCACCCGCCAGTTCCGCTACCCGGCCTACGTCAACGATCACCCGGACGGCTTGCTCGTCGAGGCCGCAGCCGGGCTGCTCGACGGCGACGACCCGCTCGCCGCGATCCGTCGCGAGAGCGCCGAGGAACTCGGCGTGACGCTCGGTACGTTCACCCACATCTTCGACGCCTACATGAGCCCCGGCTCGGTCACCGAGCGCCTGCACTTCTACGCCACCCCCTACACCCCGGCCGATCGCACCGGGACCGGCGGCGGGCTGGAAGAGGACGGCGAGGACATCGAAGTACTCGAACTGCCCTTCGCTAACGCCCTCGCCATGACCCGCGATGGACGCATCACCGACGGCAAGACCATCCTGCTCCTGCAATGGGCTGCCTTGGACGGACCCTTCGCCCCCGCAGCGACCACCGGCTGACACCGCCGCACCCCGACCGACCCTGCCTCGGGTCCACGGCCGAGCCGAGGTGGGGACGGGCCGTCAGGCGACAGTAGGTTCGGATCGCTCAACGAGCCGCCCGCACTCGAAGCGGGCTCCGGCGCGGACCAAGGGGAGGAGGTGGGCACCGTTGACGGCGCGCCAGCGGGTCTGGACGGACTCGACGAGCTTGAACACCATGGCAAGCCCGGCGGCTCGGGATCCGGCGCCCCTGGTGACCTTCGTGCGAAGGCGGACGGTGGCGAAGGCCGACTCGATGGGGTTGGTGGTCCGTAGGTGGGTCCAGTGCTCGGCCGGGTAGTCGAAGAAGGCCGGCAGGACGTCCTGGTCGTCGGTGATCTTCTTGACGGCTTTGGGAGATTTGGCGCCGTAGAGCTTGGCGAAGGCCTTGATGGCCCGTTCGGCGTGTTCGCGGTCCTCGGCGTTGTAGCTGTCCTGGACCGCCTTCTTCGCCGCCGGCTGGGCCGACTTCGGCATGGCGTCGAGGACGTTGGCCTCTTTGTGAACCCAGCACCTCTGCTCGCGGGTGTCGGGGTAGAGGAAGGGCCCGTGCGGCGAGGCCGGGGGCAGGAAACCGTTGCCGCACAACACCACGTCGGCCCCGCCGCTGAACGGGGCGAGGACGTCGAGCAGCAGTTACTGAGGTTTTCGGGTTGTCGTCGGTGGTGACGGTTGGTGATCCCTGCGGTATGCCGGTGAGGTGAGGTATCCGGAGGGTGGGGGCCTGACGGC
>NZ_JBSFFY010000172.1:0-3190 GCF_053596315.1 Streptomyces sp. NPDC001732 | reverse complement strand
ACGTCTCATCCTCCCGCACAGTGCGGGCCGCTACGGCCCAGTATGGGCAGTGGTGTGGCGGTCCGTACTTCCACTGAGAATCACCTTTTTGAGTGGGACGGGCTGTGTTCGTGCGATACGCGTGGCCGGTACGCCCTTGGCTGTCCGACGGGAAGACGCGGGGGGGCAGATGTCGTGCTCGACGCTCGGTCCGGGAAGGGGACGGTTCGGACATGGAGGTTGCTTTCAGCAGTCTTGCTGGGCAGATGACCCAGCTGCCCTGGGAGCAGGCGGTCGCATCGGTGCAGTTCGAGGAACTGGCGCCGGTATCGGCGTTTCCGGTGGTGCCGGGGCGTAGGTGGGGTCCGGGCTGGTGGTGGTCGGCGACCACCGGGCGGCATGTGGTGCACGGTTCGGCCGCGATGCGCACGCAGCTGATGCTGCTGGACCGGGATCCGGATGTCATCGGCTTGGCCGGGCGGCCTGCCCGGTTCGTATGGCGGGACGAGACGGACGGTCGGGTGCGCTCGTGGGTCCCACAGTTGTTTGCCCGGTACATCGACGGCAGCGGGCTGTTCGCCGACTGCCCGTCCGTATCGGGTGCGGGCGGGGTTAGGGCGCGGCGGGCGGGGGTGGTGTTGGAGGCGGAGTGTGCGCGGGTGGGGTGGGTGTACCGGCGGTTGGAGCCGCTGTCTGCGGTGATGGCGGCGAATCTGCGGTGGCTGGCGGGCTATCGCCATCCCCGGTACAGGGGGGCGGATGGGCTGCAGGCTGCGCTGGCAGGGGCGTTCTGTGTGCCGCGGCCGCTGGTCGAGGGAGCGGAGGCGGTGGGTGACGTGCTTGGGGTTCTGCCGGCTGTCTATCACGCCTTGTGGTCCGGGCAGTTGGTGACGGGACTCGATGAGCTGCTGCATGGCGGATCCCTGGTCTGCGTGCCCGCTGGTGGTGGACCTGAGCATGGACGGGCAGCAGGGATCGGCATGCTGGGAAGGGCGTGAGCGCGGTGGGTGGTCGCAAAGAGGCGGGTCGGCGTCCGGTGGTGGAGGTCGGGGCGCACGTCGCCTATCGGGGGCAGACGTTTCAGGTGGCTGCTCTGCAGGGGCAGCGGGTGCATCTGGTGGGTGAGGACGGCGCGGATGTGTCGTTGCTGCTGAGCCGGTTGTTCGCCGGTCCGGGCTTTGAGGTGGTGGGCGCGCGGGCACCGGACGCAGTGCCGCAGTGGGGGCTGTTCGAGACGGTGCCGCTGGCGGCGCAGCAGCGGGCGTTGGCGTGGCTGCCGCACATCCGGGAGGTCGAGACGGGATGGCCGCATCCTGAGGGCAGTCGCGCGGGGCAGGCGATGCGGGAGGAGTACGACCCGGAGCGGTGGACGCTGGCGCAGCGGGAGGCGGCCAAGGCAAGGGAGATGACGGCGCTCGGCTTTACGCAGGTGACGCGTGCGACGGTGCAGAAGATGCGGCTCGTGTATCGCAGGCAGGGGCTGTGGGGTCTGGTCGACAAGCGCACGGTGGCGGTGCGTGGCCGTCGGCCGACGGGTTACGCCGACGAGCGGGTCGTGGCCGCGGTGCTGGAGGCGCTGCGCCGGCAGCGGGGGCGGTCGAAGGGGACGGTGAAGGGGCTGCAGGTGCTGGTCGGGCAGATCCTGGAGGAGACGCACGGGCGCGGGGTGGTGGAGATGCCGTCGCGGTCTTCGTTCTACCGGCTGGTGGGTGTGCTGGCTGATCCGGCCGATCGGCTGGGATACGGTGCGCGGACTGCTACCGCGCCGGGTCGGGGGTCTGCGGCGCCTGTGGTGCTGCGGCCCGGGGAGCAGGTGCAGATCGACACCACCCGACTGGACATCATGGCCGTACTGGAAGACGGCAGTCTGGGACGGCCTGAGCTGACCATCGCTGTTGATGTGGCGACACGCTCGATCCTGGCCGCGGTGCTGCGCCCGCACGGTACGAAGGCCGTGGACGCAGCGCTTCTGCTGGCCGAGATGGCGGTGCCCCATCCGGCGAGGCCTGGTTGGCCTGCGGTGCTGCAGTTGTCGCGGGCACAGGTGCCGTACGCGCGGATGCTGTCGCTGGACGAGCGGCTGGAAGGCGCGGCGGGGCGTCCGGTGATCGTGCCGGAGACGATCGTCGTCGACCGCGGGAAGATCTACGTCTCCGAGAGCTTCGTCGCCGCGTGCGAAACGCTCGGGGTGAGCGTGCAGCCGGCCCCGCCGCGGCGGCCGCAGGCCAAGGGCGTGGTGGAGCGGACCTTCGGATCGATCAACGACCTGTTCTGCCAGCACGTGGCCGGCCACACCGGGTCCAACCCGCTGCGGCGGGGCACGAACACAGAGACTGAAGCATGCTGGACGATCCCGCAGCTGCAGGACTTCCTCGATGAGTGGATCGTCTGCGGGTGGCAGAACCGCCCTCACGAGGGCCTGCGGCACCCGGTGCTGCCGAAGACGTCGCTCACCCCGAACCAGATGTGGGCCGCCCTGATCGCCCTGTGCGGGTACGTGCCCGTGCCTCTGACCGGTGCCGACTGGCTGGAGCTGCTCCCGGTGCGCTGGCAGCCCATCACCGAACGCGGCATCCGTATCGACTACCGCACCTACGACCACGAAGTCCTTGACCCTCATCGCGGCCGGCGCTCCGATGCCGTGGCAAGGGACGGCAAGTGGGAGGTTCACCACAACCCCCACGACGCCCGCCAGATCTGGGTCCGTCTGAGCGACGGACAGCTCCACGAGATCCCGTGGATCCACCGCGACCACGTCCACGAGCCCTTCAACGAGCAGATGTGGCGCCACATCCGCGGTGAGGTCGAGCAGCGCGGGGAGCGTGAGCAGCACGAAGCCGACCTCGCCGACGCCCTCGACCAGTTGCTGCGCCGTATTCGTGGCTCGGCCGAGGCGCCAGCGAAACGGCGGGGCCGCAAGAGCCCCATTACCGCGCCCGGCAGCGCGGCCGTACTCGAGGGCCTGGCCACCGGCCTGCCGGCACCACGCCGGCCGAGCATGCCCGGCGGCACCGAGCTCGGGGAAGGTGAGGAAGCAGCGAGCAGCGGGCAAGCCGCTCTACCCGTTCGGGCCGAGGCTGCTGGCGCGTCGCAGACCGGGCCGGCGCCCTGACAAGGGTGCTGTCACGTTGGCTGACGGAGTGGGATGATCTTCGGGTTGATGGTGCCTGGGGAGGGCTTGTTCGTGTCGGTCGCGTCGCCGTCGTACAAG
>NZ_JBSFFY010000171.1:0-3228 GCF_053596315.1 Streptomyces sp. NPDC001732 | reverse complement strand
CCCTGTACGACGGCGACGCGGACGACACGAGTGAACCCCTCCCGGCACGATCAACCACAAGATCATCCCACCCGGTCAGTCAACGTGACAGTGCCGACGGCGGGGCTCGGGTACGGCGAGTCGGACATGGCAGCCGTACTGCGCGCTATCGAGACCCGCACCGACAAGGCCCTGTAGCGATGGGCCTCGTAGTCGCAGAGGCAGGCGCCGCGTGCAGCGGGGAGAGACCGGCCTCAGGGGAGGACCTGGGTCTCACCGTTTGACGCAGCATCGCTACGTCATGGCTGCGCTGCACGATTGCGTGAGACGCCGTGCGGCGCTCCTCCCGCTTCCGGCCGGGGGCGTTCCTTCCGGTCAGCCCCGGTAGCCGAAGTCCAGGCGGTCGGCCAGAGCGGCGGCGGTGAAAGCGGCCATCAGCTGGTCGCGGCCTTCGGTGAAGTGGGCCCAGCTGTCGTAGTGGACGGGCACCACGCGGCGGGCGTCGAGGATCGTGGCGGCCTCGGCGGCCTGAGCGCTGTCGAGGACGATGCACATACCCTCGAAGAGGGCGGGGAAGCGAGGGGCGCCGGCGAAGACGATCGCGGTGTCCACCGGGGCGTAGCGCCCGGCGATCTCCTCGACCACGTCGAGAGAGGCGTTGTCGCCGCTGACGTAGACGGTGGGCAGGCCTTCGCCGGTCAGGACGAAGCCGACCACTTGGCCGGTGACCGGCTCGACCTCCTCACGTGCCCCGGGACCGTGGATGGCGGGGACACCGGTCACGGTGATGGTGCCGCCCTTGGGACGGTCCAGTTCGATCGACTCCCAGTCGTGCAGTCCCTTGGCCCGCTCCCCGAGACGCCGCCCGCCGCCGGGGGTGGTGAGCGTGAGCGGGACGTCGGCGAGCAGAGCCCGGCCGGAGTCGTCGAGGTTGTCGGCGTGCTCGTCATGGGAGAGCAGAACGACGTCGATGCGGCCCAGATCGGCAGGGCTGCCCGAGGAGGGTGTCGTCTTGATCAGGAGCGGCCCTTCGGACGGGTAGTCACGGGGGGCGTCGAAGGTGGGGTCGGTCAGGAACCGCAGGCCGCCGTACTCGAAAAGAGCGGTCGGACCACCGAAGACGCGGACGGGGAACTGGTCGCTGGCTGTCGTGTCGGAGGAAGTCATGCAGCACCACTTTCTCATGGATGAATACGCCGTATCCGTGAGGTGACCGTACGGGACTCCTCACGGATGGCGCAAGCTGTACCATGAGAGTCATGAAGGAGGTCACGGCCGCCGAGCCTGTTCCGCCGCCCGCTTCGGGCGCAGAGGAGTACCCCGCCCTCGACTTCGCCAACAGCGCCATCGCCCTGCCCCAAGGGCAGCACGTGGATCTCCTCGGCACCCCTGCGTCGGCGAATCAGTGGCTCACCGAGCACGGCCTCGCACCCGCCGACGCGGGACTTCAGGAGATGTGCACCGCGCAACTGCGTTCGCTGCGCGAACAGATCAGATCCTTGTTCGCCTGCCACGTCGCCGGACTCCCCGCGCTGCCCGCGGCCCTGTCCGCCGTCAACGACGCGCTGATCAAGACCCCCACCATCGCACTGCTGCACTGGGACGAGAAGAACGGCCCCTACCGAGCTGTTTCACACCCCATCACCCAGCTCGTCGACCACGCCCAGGCAGCCCTCGCCACCAACGCCGCCGATCTGCTCACCGGCCCCGACGCCGAACGCCTGACGGCATGCGGCTCCGCCCCCTGCAACCGGTACCTGCTCCGACGCGGCCGCCGCCACTGGTGCTCCACCCGCTGCGGCGACCGGGCCCGCGCCGCTCGCGCCTACGCCCGCCGCACCCAGAATCAGGCCTGACACGCTCGGCAGCCGGAACGGAATGCGGCGCCCAAAGTGTTGTACGTGCACGAGGATCCCGAGCGCGGCGACCCGGCTGGGATCGGATGCGTGCGGCACCAGCGTCGGCGACAGCGGCCCAGCACTTGGCCCTGGCTCACGCCACCCGTTGTCGGGACGGCCCTCGGAGTGCTCACGCTGATGGCGGTCGTGACGGCGTCCCGGGCGATGGGAAACAGGCAACACACCCTTGACCAGTCACCCGGTTCCAAGTCATCCGTTGGCACCCGTGGCAAGGATGCTGGCGCGGGCGGCGGCCGGACAGCCGACCGCCCAGGGCGCCCTGCACCTGGCCGGGGTCTGTCAAACGAGCGGCTCTGGCCCGTAGTCGGTGGTGACGCTGGGTGTCTGTCAGGGCAGGAGGATGCGGTGGCGGAGGAGGGCGAATCCGGCGCGGCCGTGCATCTGCCTCATGATCCTCTTGGTGCGGGTGTTGACGCCTTCGGTGCGGCCGTTGTGGTAGGGCAAGGTGAGGGCTGCGTTCACGGCGGGCCGGTCAATTTCGAGACCAAACGCAAGGAGCTGGTCACCCGACTCCTCGCCGGGCGGTGCGAGCCGTGCGGGCGGATCGACGCGGTAGAAGTCCACCACGTCGCCAAGCTCGCCGACCTCGGAAGACCGGGCGGCCAGCCGCCATGGGCAGATCTCATGGCCGCACGGCACCGCAAAACCCTTGTGGTCTGCGGAAGTTGTCACGCGTCCATCCATGGCAAGTGACCTGTCACAGCACTCACGGAGTAGTCGCTGGAGAGCGACGTGCGGTGAAAGTCGCATGCGTCGTTCGGGCTGGGGGCCGTGGGAAAAGGACCTGCTCAGCAGGCACCTCACCGACGGCCCACCAGTACCCTCTGGCGCAACCTCGGCGAAGCCGCCGAGCGATGCGTATCGCGCCATCGGACCTGTCTGCGAGCGCCATTCACGGTTCCCAGGTCCGAGAGCGTCACCGCATCACCGGCCCCAGAAGCTGGCACGTCCCCGTGGCCGACTGGACACCGCTTCGCCGATCGAACTCGCGAGAAGCACGCCATCGTGCACGAAATGCTCGGCGAAGGACACAGCCGGCGGGCAGTCGCCCGTCAGCTCCGGATGACCTACCGCACCGTCCAGCGCTTGGCTGACGCGGCAAGCCCGGAAGACCTCTTCCAAGGCCAATGGCAGAACCGCAGGACGAAGCTCGACGACTTCAAGCCGTACCTGCACGAGCGATGGGCCGAGGGGCCTTGACCCCGAATCTTGGACACGGGTTATGCGGCTGGTGTCAGCGTAGTTGATGTTGTTTTGGACGCTGTCTCGTAGGCGATCGGGCTGCGGTGCCCGAGGCGGGAGTGACGGCGTGGGGTGTTGTAGCGGTGCA
>NZ_JBSFFY010000170.1:0-3537 GCF_053596315.1 Streptomyces sp. NPDC001732 | reverse complement strand
ATGGATCCAGCTCGACGTCTTCGCCCGGCTCAAACAGATCGCGCACGCCTGGCAGAACGCCTTTCACCGGCTCCGATCGGCGGTGGGCTCGGAAAGGGAGGCATGCTTCACCGAGCCCGGCGGCGTCGGCGGGGCGGAGGCAGGAGCCCCGCCGAGCCGGGCGGGCCTTTGGTGTCAGCGGCCGTGTTGTTGAGGCCGGATGAGGAGCAGGGCGATGTCGTCGTTGCGGGGGGCGGACCGTTGGGCGTGGTGGATGAGGGCGTCGGCGAGGGCGTCCAGGGTCTGGCCCTGGGCCTGTGCGAGCTGGGCGGCGAGGTCGGCGGTGGCGTCGTCGATGTCGATGCCGGGGGTTTCGACGAGTCCATCGGTGTACAGGGCGAGCACGGACCCGGGCGGTAGAGGGACGTCGGTCTCCGGGTAGTCGGCCGCGGGGTCGATGCCGAGCAGGAGCCCGGGTGCCAGCGGGAGGATCTCAGTGTGTAGGTCGGGGTGGCGCAGGAGCGGGGGCGGGTGGCCGGCGGTGGCCAGGCAGGCGCGGTGGCGTGCCAGGTCGAGCTGGACGTAGAGGCAGCTGGTGAACAGTCCGGGGTCGAGGTCGGTGAGCAGGCGGTTGGTGCGGGCGAGGGCTTGGCCGGGCGATGCGCCGGCGGTGGCGTGGACGGCGGTGCGGACCTGCCCCATGAGGGCGGCGGCGTTCACGTTGTGGCCCTGGACGTCGCCGATTGCTGCGGCGGCGAGGTCGGTGTCGAAATGAATGAGGTCGTAGAAGTCGCCGCCGACATCGATGCCCTGAGCGGCGGGGAGGTAGCGGGTGGCCACGTCTAGGCCGGGGACGCGGGGCAGTGCGTGGGGCAGCAAGCTGGCTTGCAAGCTGTGGGCGAGAGCCTGATTGGTGTCGTAGAGGCGGGCGCGGTCCAGAGCCTGGGCGATCAGCCCGGCGGTCGAAGTGAGGACAGCTCGTTCCTCGGGCGTGAAGGAGTGCGGCCGGTCGTACGCGAGGACCAGCGAGCCGACGGCGCGGCCGGAGGTGATCAGGGGCAGGAAGGCCCAGGCGGCCTTGCCGTCCTGGAGGACGGCGGGGGGATGAGCGCGCTTGAGGTCCGCGAACGTGGCATAGAAGCTGGGGACGCCGCTGGCCAGGACAGACACGGCAGGGGTGTCCGAAGCCAGGGGTGCGCCGTCGAAACGGTCCATCAGCGCGGCGGAGTAGCCGCGGTAACCGATGATCCGCAGCCGACCCTCCTCGGCGATCATCAGGGCGAGGGCTTGCGCCTCGAAGGCGGTCGGGATCAGGTCAGCGATCCGGTCGATCACGTCCATGACCCCGGCGGCGTCGGTCAGCGTGGCGGCGAGGTGCATCAGGTGGTGGTGGATGGTCGACCGGCCCGGTGCAGCCAGTGGTACGGGGTGCGGAACCTCTGACGTCTCCGAGGCAGGGGCAGGGACAGGTGGAGGGGAGGCCGGGGCGATGCGGACGCTGATGCCGGAGACGTCCGGGTACAGGTGGAAGGACAGCCACCGGTCCGGTGGCCGCAGGGCGGTGAAGGAGGTGGCCTCCTGGCTGAGCACCGCGGCCCGGTAGCGGTCTTCGACGACTGGGTCGTCCAGCCACGGCAGGACCTGCCGTGGCAGGGCGCCCAGCAGGTCGACGGCGTCGGCGCCGAGGAGGTCGGCGGCGGTGGTTGTGACGAAGGTGATCCGGCCGTCAAGGTCCAAGGTGCAGCATCCTCCGGGCAGGCGCTCGGCGAAGTCCGCCGCTGCCGCCTCCTGGGTTGGCCCGCGAGCGCGGGCACTCAGGGGGGCCAGGACCTGCGGTTCGGACCCGGGCAGCAGCGGGTGGCCGCTGTCGGCGGCCTGCCGCAGGAGAAGGCCCAGGCGGCGGCAGGAGGTACGGACCGCGTTGCGTTCGTGTCGGGTCAGCGGCGATGGATGCGAGGTGGGCCACCGCACCACCAGGGCGCCCCAAGCGGTGGTGCCGGTGGTGATCGGGGCAGCGGCCGCCGAGAAGGGGTAGGGCAGCGCGAGCGCCATCTGTGGGTAGTGCCGCGCCATCTCTTCCTGGCCGCCTATCCACACCAGACGCCGCTCGCGCACGGCGTCGGTCGCCGGGGTGCGGGCCGCCAGCGGCACCTGCGTCCAGTGCGCGGCGATCTGCCGGGGAACTCCCCGCACCACTGCCAGCCGCAGCACCCGCTCGCCCGGCGGCAGCAGGTATATCAGGCCCCCGGAGGCGCCTGTCTCCCGCATGAACTGGTCCAAAGCGGCGCAGAGTTGATGCGTGCCGGAGCCTGTGCCAGCGCCGAATCCGGCAAGGTCCCTCATTCCCTCACCCTCCCGAGCGGCACCGGGCAGGGATTCCTCCAGGCGCCTGAAGCGACGTCTGGCCGCCTCCGCGCTGATGCCCAGGCCGGCACCGATCTGCGCCCAGCTGGCCCCGGTTCGTCGGTCCGCCAACACCGCACAGCGCACCAGCTGCCCGGCCAACCCCGGCAGCTCCGCCACGGCGGCGACATGGCAGCCCTCCGCTTTTTGCCCCGGGCGCGAGTCGCTCGCCCGCTGGGCTGCGGCCTGCACCTGCGTCATGAGATCCGCTTCCGCGAACATCAGCGCTTGCCGCGCCTCCGCCGCCGCCTGCCGGCGACGCCTCGCTCGCCAGGCCGCCTGCCGATGCGCCTGACGGCAGTACCGCCGACCGGGGCCTGCCGACTCCGGCAGCGGAGCTCCGCACCAGCCACACCGATCGTCACCCATATACCGATCGTCACCCATACAGGGGAAATGTGCTCTACTGCCGTGACGACGTGCTGCACATGTCCACCGGGGCGGTGGCGGCCGTACCTATACCTCGGCAGGCATACGTGCCGATCATGTCGGCATCAAGATGCCCGAACTGCCACATTTAGAGGCTGCGCAATAGGCACGTGCTCATGGGCGGCGGTTCGGGCGGTTGTCCCAGCGGTGGGTCGTCCACGCCCTGCGGAGCAGGCTACGGACGGTGATGATCGTATCGGCGAGGTCGAAGAACGCGTCGATGACCGCGACGCGGCGTCCGTAGCATCGGGCGAGCCGGTGGAAGGCGTTCCGCCAGGCGTGGGTGCGCTCGACGTGCCACCGCTGGCTCGCCCGGATCGGCGCCTTCTCGCCCTTGTGCGCGATGCGGCCGTGCAGACTGCGCGCGGCGAGTTCGGCGCGGGTCCTGTCCGAGTCGCAGCCGGCGTCCAGGTGCACGGTGATGGCCTCGGGCAGCGGCCCCAGGTCCACCAGCAGGTCCAGGGTCGGAGCCAGCAGCGGAGAGTCATGGCGGTTCGCTCCGGCGAGGACCCTGCCGAGCGGGACCCCGTAGCCATCCGTCACGCCGGAGCGCTTCAGGCCCTGTTCGCCGCGGTCGTCCGGCGAGCGCCCGGCCGCTTCTCCGCCGCCGGGGCCTTGGTGATGGAACCGTCGACGGCGATCTGGTCGAGCACGAGCCCAACGATCCGGTGGTAGGACTCAAGCGCGATCTGTTTGAGCCGGGCGATGACGTCGAGCCGGATCCAC
>NZ_JBSFFY010000169.1:0-3540 GCF_053596315.1 Streptomyces sp. NPDC001732 | reverse complement strand
AGCCGACCAGGGCCACCTGGGGCGGGTGGATGACACCGAAGACGGTCTGCACGCCCTGGTCGCCGAGGTTGGTGACGGTCAGGGTGGCACCGGACATGTCGCTGCCGCGCAGTCGGCCCCGACGGGCGCGCTGGACCAGGTCCTTGAGGGTGGCCATGAGGACGTCCGGCGGCAGCGTGTCGGCGCCGTGGATGACCGGCGCGAGCAGTCCGCCCTGTCGTAGCGACACTGCGACTCCCAGGTTCACCGCCGGGCCGGGGACGAATTCGTCGTTCTGCCAGTAGCCGTTCAGGTTCGGCACTTCGTGTGCCGCCATGGCGGCGGCCTTCAGCAGGAGGGCCGCAGGCACCAGACGGTCGGCAGGCATACGGCTGCGGTTGATCCGGCGCAGCCAGTCCTCGGCCGCTGTGAGGTCGATGGTGGTGGACAGGTAGTAGTGCGGGATCTCCCGCTTGGAGCGGCCCATGAGGTCGGCGATGGCACGGCGCATGGTGTCCGTTCGTTGTTGCGCCCCGCTGCCGACTGGCATTGCGTGTGTGCGCGCCTCGTCGTACCGCCGGCTTGCGGCCGGGCCGCCCGGTTCCGGCGGTCCGGCGTCTGTGTGCGCAGCCGTGTGCACGTCCGCCGCTCGCACGGCTCCGCCGTCCCCGGTGCCCCGCAGCGCCGTCAGGTCGATGCCCAGGTCGCGGGCAAGCCGCCTGGCGTACGGGGTGGCCCGCACCCTGGGCGCAGGGGACGTCGGGACGTGCTCCACATCGGCACGGGTGATCCGTCCGCCGGCTCCGGTGCCGTGCAGTCTCGTCAGGTCGACGCCCCGCATCTCCGCGAGGTGGCGTACGAGCGGCCCGGTTCCCGGGGCCGATTCGGCCGCGGGAGGCGTCTTCGGCGGTGGATACGCGAGGCGGTCCGTCGTCGGCACGGGTGGCCCGGCCGACTCTGTCCGGGAACTCGTGAGTGCAGGCCCCGGGGCCCTCTTCGGCTCGCGGACCGCCTTTTGACGGGGTCGTGGACGTTCGTGGTGGGCAACTGGTCCCTGTTCGGCCCTGGTGCGTGTGGGGAGCGGGGCCGTGCTCCGGCGGTGAGCTTCGGTGACCGTTTCGGCGGCTGCGCGGGAGCCCTGCTCCGTCCCGCCTCTCACCTGCTGCGCGGGCGTGCCCCCGCCTTCGATCTCGGCGAGCGGTGTCCCCACCGGGACCCGGGTTCCCGGCGGGACGAGCAGCCGTCCCACGGTGCCGGATGCGAAGCACTCGACCTCGATGGCCGCCTTGTCGGTCTCCACGACCGCCACGACATCGCCCTTGCGGACCCGGTCGCCGGGGCCCACGAGCCACTCCTGGAGCACGCCTTCATCCATGTCCGCGCCGAGCGAGGGCATGGTGAACTCAGTCATCTCAGCCCGCCTTCCCGGTGTCCGGCTGCCGCTCTGCCTTCTCGGGACCGGCCGGTATGCGGTCGCCGACCGTGCGGCGGGCGGCGGCCACGATTCCGCCGACCTGGGGCAGTGCGGCCTCCTCCAGCCTGCGCGCGTACGGCACGGGTACTTCGGCGCTGCACACCCGCTCCACGGGGGCGTCGAGGTCGTAGAAATGCTGCTCGGTGAGGCGTGCCGAGAGCTCCGCCGCAAGGCTGCCGGTGCGCCAGCCCTCGTCGATGACGACGGCACGGTGGGTGCGTGCGACGGAATCACCGATGGTGGCGTCGTCCAGGGGACGCAGGCTGCGCAGGTCGACGACCTCTGCGCCGATGCCGTCACTCGCGAGGTCCTCGGCAGCGGCAAGGGCCTTGGGCAGTGAGCCGCCGTAGGCGATCAGGGAGACGTCTCGTCCGGGTCGGCGGACCGCCGCGCGACCGATATCGACCGGGCCTGCGTCGGCGGGCAGCTCGCCCGAGACGTTGTACAGGCTGCCGTGCTCGAAGATCAGCACGGGGTCGGGGTCGGCGAGCGCGGGGGCCAGCATGTACCGGGCGTCGGTGAGGGTCGCCGGTGCCAGGACCCGCAGGCCGGGGATGTGTGCGTACCAGCCCTCCAGGCTGTGCGAGTGCTGGGCGGCGAGCTGTCGGCCCGCACCTGTGGTCATCCGGATCACGATCGGTACCGGCAGTTGGCCGCCCGACATGTGCAGGAGGGTTGCCGCGTTGTTGAGGATCTGGTCCAGGGCCAGCAGGCTGAAGTTGACCGTCATGATTTCGACGACCGGCCGCATGCCCGCCAGCGCCGCGCCGATGCCGGCGCCGACGAAGGCGGACTCCGACAGCGGGGCGTCGCGGATCCGCTCCGGTCCGAATTCCTCCAGCAACCCGAGGCTGACACCGAAGCAGCCGCCGTACCGGCCCACGTCCTCACCCATCAAGAACACCCGTTCGTCGCTGCGCAGTGCCTCGCGCAGGGCTTCGCGCATCGCCTCCCGAAAGGTCGTCTTCCGTTCGGAGGGAGCGTCCGGCCGGGCGGCAGGAGTTCGGGTTGTGCTCATGGCCTGCTCATCTCCACCGGGCTGGTGACGTACTTCAGCAGATCCTCGACAGGTTCTTCGGGAGCCTGTTCGGCGGCCTCGACGGCACTGTCGATCTCGGCGGACAGACGGTCCTCCATGGCGGTGCGGGTCTTCTCGGTCAACTTCTTCGCTTCCTGCATCCGCCGGGCGAGGCTCTCGACCGGATCGCGCTCCTTCCAGTGCTCGATCTCGTCCTTGTCGCGGTAGCGGTCGGAGTCGTACATGGAGTGGGCACGGAAGCGGTACGTACGCATCTCCAGGAAGTGCGGCCCACTTCCGGCACGCACTGCTTCGGCCGCCCGCCGGGCCGCGTCCTCGACGGCGAAGACGTCCATGCCGTCGACGGCCCAGGAGACCATGCCGTACCCGGCGGCCCGTAGCGCGAGGTCGGTCTGGGCCTGGTGCCGGGCCAGGGCCGTTCCCATCGCGTACAGGTTGTTCTCGCACACCAGCAGCAGGGGCAGTCCCCAGAGCGCGGCGAGGTTGGCGGTCTCATGGAACTCGCCCTCGGCGAAGGCGCCGTCGCCGAAGAAACAGCAGGTGACCCGGTTGCGTCCCGTCATGTGGTCGGCGAGGGCGAGGCCGGCCGCGAGGGGGAGCCCGCCGCCGACGATCGCATTGCCGCCGTAGAAGCGGCGATCGGCGTCGAACAGATGCATGGAGCCGCCACGGCCACGGCTGCAGCCGGTCACCTTGCCGAACATCTCGGCCATGATCGCCTCGGCCGGAACCCCGCGGGCGAGTGCATGGCCGTGTTCGCGGTACGTCGAGACCACCGCGTCGTCGTCCGTGAGCGCCTCGTTGACGCCGACGGCCACGGCCTCCTCACCGATGTAGAGGTGCATGAAGCCCCGGATGCGGGCGGCGCTGTACAACTCCACGCAGCGCTCCTCGAACCGGCGGATGCGCAGCATCGACTCGAGCAGGGCAAGACGGTGCGCGGTCTGGTGGTTCGCCCGGGTGGCGGGTCGTGTTGTGTGCGGGGTTCGGGTGGGGCTCATGCGGACTGCTCCGTCCTCATGGGGAAGGCGTCGTCCTTCTCGAGGGT
>NZ_JBSFFY010000168.1:0-3565 GCF_053596315.1 Streptomyces sp. NPDC001732 | reverse complement strand
CCTGCGCCCGGAGCAGGCCGCGTACATCGGTGTCGAGGTCGAGGGCCCGTACAAGCCCGACCACTACCGCTACTGACCCCACCACCACTGACCCCGCCCGTCGGCGACCGTGCACATCACCGACCGGTCGGTGACCGAACACGTCATTGCCGGTCGGTGACGCCCGGCCGCTGACAGACGGAACAGCCGCAGCAGCAGTCACGAACGCAGGCCCCCGCACCCCCGTGTCGGGGGCCTGCGCCGTACCGCACCCGCTCAGCCAGAGGAACCCCGAAGGACCCCATGCCCCGCGGCCGATATTCGCTCCACGATCTCCACGATCACACCCCCCTCGGCGAAGAGCACTTCCAATGCGCCCCCGGCCCCTCCGGCTGGCGCTACATCTCCCGGACCACCACCCCCTCCGGTGATCACCTCGGTTCCGTCGACCTCACTCTCGACGAGCTCGGCCGCCCCATCCGCCTCGAACTCCACGCCGCGAGCTGGCAGGTCCGCGGCGCCGCCCTCGAAGGCGTCACCTGGGTCCGCACCGACCCGACCGGCACTCATGCCACCGAAGGCAATGTCCGCGCCCACGCCTTCACCGGCACGTCCCCCGCGTTCCTCATCGCGACCGCACGACTCCTGAGACTCACCCCCGACTCGCCCGCGACCCGCGTACGCCTGGTCGCCTTCACGGACCCGGTCCTCGCCCCCCGGACCGTCGACCAGTCCTGGGCCCTGGTGAACAGTGAAGCGCACACCACTGACAACGGCCCCCTGACCGTGGACGAATACCAGGTCAGCGCCCTGGACACCGGTGAGCGGCACACCGTTCACATCGCCGGCGACGTAGTCCTGGCAGCCCCCGGCATCGAGCTCGAAGACCTGGACTCCCCGCCCTCGTACAGCTGAGAACACGGCAGCCCCGGGCACGCGGCGTCCCTCAGCGACGGGGAACTCGCAGCGAGAAGCGAGAGGAGAATTCCCGGCCCCGGACGGCTCCCAGCACCGGATCCCTCTCGGACCTGCGGCAGCTTTCAGGCAAGGACAGCTCTCAGGCGGGCGGTGCGAAGCCGGTGGCAGCAGGCGGCGGCGTCCGGCCGTCCGCCACCCCCGCGGCTTGCTCCGGCGTCTCAGCACGCGCGGCCCACCCTGGCGCACCCGCCCCGACGCCTCCCACGGCAGGCCCGGATGCCACCGGCGCCCACCCGGACGCCACGCCCCCCGACCCACCGGAATCACCCCGGCGCACGGCCCTCTCCCGCTCGCTCTCCCGCGCACTCTCCTGAGCCGCGGCAAACACCCGCCGGGCGTCCCGCGCCTGCCGCTCGTTCACCACCGCGGCCAGATACGCCCCGGCCGGTACCCCTTCGGGCACCGGAACCCCGGTCCGTTCCGCCAGCTCCCCGGCCAGCCGCTCCGCCATCGAACGGCCCACCTGCGCATCGAGCTGGTACATCCGTGTCAGGTACTGGCGGACGGCCAGCCACAGGGCGTCCGGCACCCCCGACAGATCCAGCCCCGCGAACCGCCCGACCAGCCACGGTGGCGGAGGCGGCACAGCAGCCGCCCGCGAGGCCGGCACTCGTTCCCGTACGACGAGCGTCCCCGCGAACACGTCCCCGAGCCGCCGCCCCCGGGCCGACACCAGCGAGGCGACACAGGCGACGACCCCGAGCGTCAGCAGGATCTCGACGACCCCCATGGCCCCGCGCACCAGCACGTGCCGGAACCGGATCGGCCCCCCGTCGTCCCGGACCACCCGCAACCCGCACGCCAGCTTCCCCAGCGAACGCCCGTGGCTGAGCGTTTCCACCGCGATCGGCCCGCCCACCAGCACCAGCAGGAAACTCGCGACGGACACCGCAGCGAGCGCCGCATCGTCCAGCGTCGCCGTCGCGACGGCCAGCCCGATCGACACCAGGACGAACGCCGCCCCCACCACGGCGAGATCGATGGTCAGTGCCAACGCCCGGCTCGGCAGCTTCGCCGGCTGCAGCCCCAGCACGACCGCGTCCCCGGTCACGAGCTCACTCATCGCCGCCCCATCCTTCGCCGATCGTCCCTGCCCCTCGGGCCCTCAGTCTGCCAAGCTGGCCCGCAGCGCGCCGCCGTAGTACGAACCCGTACGCACCCATGCCTGGAGCAGCAGCCGAACATGGATCTCGATGTCTTCGTGACCGCCCACCGTGCGGAGTGGGACCGCCTGGACCAGCTCCTGCGTCGCGGGCGCCGCCTCACCGATACGGAAGCCGACGAACTCGTCGAGCTCTACCAGCGCACGGCCACCCATCTCTCGCTTCTCCAGTCCAGCGCCCCGGACCCGATGCTCACCGCCCGCCTGACCCAGCTCGTGGCGCGCGCCCGGTCCACGGTCACGGGCACCCGCCGGGCCTCCTGGCGCGATGTCACACGCTTCCTCACCGCCGGTTTCCCCGCCGCCGTCTACCGCTCCCGGCACTGGTGGATACCCACGGCCGTGCTCTCCACGGTGCTGGCGGCGGTCATCGGCTGGTGGATCGGTACGCATCCGGAGGTCCAGTCGGCCATCGCGGCCCCGGACGACCTCCGCCGCCTCACCAGTCCCGGCGGGGAGTACGAGACCTACTACTCCAGCCACCCGGCCGCGTCGTTCGCCGCCCAGGTGTGGACGAACAACGCCCAGGCCGCGGCCATGTGCCTGGTCCTGGGCGCGTTCCTCTGCGTCCCTGTGATCTGGATCCTCTTCATCAACGTGCTCAACCTCGGGGTCGGCATCGGCCTGATGTCCTCGGCGGGCCGGCTCGACACCTTCATGGGTCTGATCCTCCCGCACGGCTTGCTCGAACTCACCGCCGTCTTCGTCGCCGCGGGCACGGGGCTGCGCCTCGGCTGGACGGTCATCGACCCGGGCCCGCACACCCGGCGCTCGGCCCTCGCGCAACAGGGCCGGGCCGCGATCGGCATGGCCATCGGCCTGGCCCTGGTCCTGTTCGTCTCGGGCGTGATCGAAGGCTTCGTCACCCCTTCCGGCCTCCCGACCTGGGGTCGCATCACCATCGGCATCACGGCGGAGCTGGTCTTCCTGGCCTACGTCTACGTCCTGGGCGGCCGAGCCGCACGCGCCGGTGACAGCGGCGATGTCGAGGCCGCGGAGCGCAGCGCGGAGCTCCCGGTCGCCGCCTGATGTGCGTACGCCCCCGCTGACCTGCTAGTCTCTCCTTCGCCCAGGAGGCTGTTGACACAGCAGATCTGGGGAGGTAGATTTTAACGGTTGCGTCGGACTGGACAGGTTCGACCTCGATGGTTAACATCTACTTCGCTCTCACCGGAAATGGAATTTCCGCAGAGCCATTGATCCTCTTACTTCGAATCGTGAAGCCGATTTCTCGGCAGAATGTTTCTGGTAAAGTCGGGTCCGCCGAAAGGCAAAAGACCACTTCGACGGTCGCTGGAATTCGAAATCCGGTCCGGAAACGGGACGGGAAAAGGTTCTGGTAGAGTCGGAGCCGCCGGAAAGGGAAACGCGGAAGCGCGGAACCCGGAGGCGGATCCCGGTCCGGCCGGGAATCGGGCCCGGAAGGGTCTGATAGAGTCGGAAACG
>NZ_JBSFFY010000167.1:0-3566 GCF_053596315.1 Streptomyces sp. NPDC001732 | reverse complement strand
CAGCAGCAGACTCATGGCCGACACCCCGTCACCGCACCAAGAATGGTGCACTTTCATCCGTACGAGGTGGTGCACGTTCGCTTGTACGCCGACAAACCCCGGAGTTCGCGGCTTTCATGTCGTTAAAAGACGCTGGGTTGTCGAGCGAAGTCTGGGGTGGATCATGATGCGCAGGCGCCTCGCCCGCGACTACGAGACCCTCCTGGCCAGCTCCGAAGCGATGATCCATATCGCGTCGATCGACAACCTCGCCAAACGCATAACGGACGAGACCACCCCCACCTGGCGAGGAACTTACTAGGGCATAAAGAGCAATCTGCCTAGATCAAACGCCCTCTTAGTTTCCGTGTGGCGATTGGCTCCAACTGCGCTGGTGGCCTGGGAGTTTGGGCTTTGCGCTGAGCCGTGTGGTGTTTCTACTGTCAGCGCCCATGATCTTGAGTTTCTTCTCGTCCCGGGGCTGGGAGTCCTGGGACGTCGAGCATCGGCCGTTGATCCCTGAGGGGATGCCCGTGCTCGTCGACGACGACCTGCGATTCGAGAACGGTCCGGCAGCGCCGCGTCCGACGGCGGTGGTGAACCAGTGGTTGCGTGAGCTCCCGGCCAGTGGGGCACCGGCGCCGAGCTCGTGGGAGAACTACGCACGGGTGGTCAAGGAATGGATGGAGTTCCTGGCCGAACACGGAGTGGGACTGTTCGACTCGCGGGTACGACTGAAGGCCGCGTTGAGCCGATACGCCGAGCACCGGGCCGCGGGCCCACTCAAGGCCCGGTTCGCGGCGACGACATGGGGCCAGCACATGAGCATCCCTGCCGTCAGGACTGTCCGCGCGGTCTGCGATAATACGGCTCGTGGTAGTTGACATCGACGCCGTTGACTGGGCCGCGCTCGAGGCCGAGGACGTGCCGGAGCTCCTGTGGGCGCTCGGTGCCGAGGATCCGAGAGATCGGCGGTTCGCACTCGACGAGTTGGAAGAACGCATCCACTACGAGGGTGCCGTCTACGACAAAACGGTGGCGTGTCTGCCTTTCCTCTTCGAGCTGATCGCCGACGTGGTCCGCGCCGATCGGGGGCCGGTCGTGGAACTGATCGTGAGCATCGGGAGATCCGGGTTCGGGCCTAACCGGGAGGCAGGCTCCGCCATCGGCGAGCGGGCTGAGCAGTTCGTGCCTTTGCTGGCCGACGCCGATCCGGAGGTGCGGCGTGGGGCGGCGGCGGGGGTGGCTTCGTTTCTGCCCGACGGCACGCGCGCGGTCGGGCTGCTCGCCGAGCGGCTCGCGGTCGAACAGGACGTGCCGTGTCGTGTGTCGCTGATCCAGGCCGGGGCGGACGCCGCGTTCCGCGACCCCGAGACGGCCGACATCGCCGCGGCCTGGCTGGCCCGGATGGTCGACGACGACGCGGACCCGGTCATCCGGCTCGCGGCGCTGGCGCATCTCACGCGGGCCGCGCCGTATTACCGTGACGCCGAACCGGCAGAAGAGGCCGTCGCCTTGCTCCAGGCGGAGCGGGACAAGCTCGCCGAGGCCCGGACCGCCGAGCTCGTCTGGGTTCTCGACGACGCGCTCGGCGCGCGGATCACGCAGCGGCTGCCGATCGTGCGGGAGTTGCTGCGGAACCCCGCCCCCGAGCCCCGGATCAAAGCGCTGCACCTAGCCGGAAGAATGATGGATTGGTGGCGCGGTTCTTATGCGGAGCTCGTCTTGCAGATCGGCGAGTTGCTGGCGGTATCGGATGAAGAGGTGCGCGACAACGCGGTGCAGACGTTGCGCCACCTCGGCGAGCTCGCCGCACCGGCCGCCGACTTCCTGTTGGCCGAAGTCGCCTCCGGGCCGAGGTGTGACGATCCCTACCAGGACCCGCACAACGACATGATCAAGATCCTCGGGGAGCTCGGCGACGAGCGTGTGCTGCCGGCTCTCGCGGCGGCCGTCGCCCAGGACGCGGCGACCTTCGCGCTGGCGCCGATGCTGGAGAAGTTCCGCGAGCACAGAGCGATGTTCATCCCGGCTCTCCGCGAACAACTGGCACGTCAGCAGATGGACCCCGACAATTGCCACCTCGACCACTTGGTCACGGTTGTTCGGCGGCTCGGTGCCGTGGAACTGCTGCCGGAGGTGGAAGCGGCCCTGGACTTGGCCGTCCGGACGGGACTGGGCAGGCCGGTCGGCAGCGCTCTCCAAGCTTTCACAGAGTTCGGTCCGGCGGCCCGCACCGCACTACCCGCGATCCGCGAGCTGGCCGACAGACAGAAGCCCAAGGTGTGGTTGACGGTCATCGAGGCGTTGTGGGCCGTGGAACGCGACATCGATACCGTGCTGCCTCTACTGAGAACGGATCTCGCGAACACCCCGGATACCGCCGGAGAATCCGCCATCGAGGTCGCAGCCGCCATCGGCCCGGCAGCGGCGCCGCTGGTCGATCTCATCGAGCGCCGGTCCGCCGGGGACAATGTTCGGCTACGGGCCATCACCGCCATCGCCCTGACACGCATCACCGGCGATTTCCGCGCGCAGGAACCACAGCTGCGTTTCGCCTGGCACAACCGCCCCCTGCACCGAGTGGACATCGCGAAGCTTGTCAGAGATCTGGGACCGGCGGCCGAGTCATTCCTGCCTATCGTCCGGGCCGAGACGACCGCCGCGCAACGGCACACGTATGTGGAAAACGGCTGGTCCAGCGACGCCGTCACCCGCGATGAGGAACTGCTCAAGTTGTGCGCCGAGATCATCACCGGTGCCAACGGACATTCATAGCCGATCAAGCCACGGCGGGTCGGTTCCGGCTCGACCGGGTGCCTGGGCAGCCTGATCGGCCAAGGTCGATTGAGCGCTTCGCGGAGCGCGTCGGCCAATTTGGCACCCAGGTGGGTGCTGAGCTCCCGTTCGAGGTCGGTGAGGATCCCAACGGCGATCTGTCGCCGCCGCATCCCGTCGTCGGTGATCCGGATCAGGGTCATGCGGGGGAAGCCGGTACTGAGGGGCCTTGACCCCGGATATTGGACGCGGGTTTAAGCGACCAGCGACAGCGTAGTCGAGTTCTCGATGAGGGCGTTCTCGTAGTTGATCGGGGACATCTGGCCCAGGCGGGAGTGTCGTCGGCGGGTGTTGTAGCGGTGGGCCCAGCCGAACACCGCCAGCCGCGCGATCTCGATCCGCCGGACGTTCACCCCGTCGTACGGCCCGCCGTGCCCGCGCCGCGTCTCGGCGCACAGCGCCATATCCACCAGCGACCGCACCGGGCCGGCCACGCACAGCACCGCCTCGACCAGCTCGAACAGCGCATCGCACCGTGAGCTCAGACAGTCGTAGAAGAGGCGTCGAGCTGCCGCGGGAAGGGGAAGTCGCCGCGGACATCGAGGGCTTCCTCCAAACGAAGTGAGGCAAGCTCCACAGTCAGTCAGCCCTGGTAGCGTCCGCCGACGTGATCGAAGCAAACGATATTCTCGCCCAACTGGACAAATGCGCCATCGAGTTCAAGCTCCCTCATCCCGACAACGGTTACTTCTACGCAGTGGATGTGCGGATGCACCTCTACCGTGACCCGGGGCGCTGGGCCCTGATCA
>NZ_JBSFFY010000166.1:0-3588 GCF_053596315.1 Streptomyces sp. NPDC001732 | reverse complement strand
GCCGTCAGGCCCCCACCCTCCGGATACCTCACCTCACCGGCATACCGCAGGGATCACCAACCGTCACCACCGACGACAACCCGAAAACCTCAGTAGTTGAGGACGCCCAGGCCGGTCTTGTGGCGGGTGCCGTCCATGCCGGGCAGCAGGTTGACCGAGGAGGCGGGCATGCCCGGCGGCACGATCTGGGAGTTGTTGGAAACCATGGTCATCCGCGGCACGGGCTGGGCACCCTCGGCGACCTGCTGCAGGTACAGGTCGGAGGGGGCGGCGTCCACCGCGATGAACACCGCAGGTCCGTCGCCGGCCCGCAGGCAGGGTTGGACGAGGCGGTCCTCCCAGAACAGGATCCGGGCGCCGACCGGGTAGAGGGTGAGGTGCAGGTCGCCCAGTTCGATCGGTGGGGTGTGGTCGGTCCGATGGACGGTGAATTTGAGCCGGGTGATCGCTTCTCCGACCGGGGCGGGCAGCAGCGACCCGGTGTAGACGGGCACTTGGCGGTCCAGCAGGTCCAGGGAGGACAGGTGGAAGTGGTCGAGGTGTTCGTGGGTGAGCACGATGGCGTCCGGGCGGGGCATCAGGCCGACGTCGATCCGGCGCGGCGGCCACACCCGGCACTCGGCCCGGCCGGGCAGGCCGAACGCGGGCTCGAGGACGGGGTCGATCAGGACGCGGTGGCCGCCGCCCTGGCCCAGCCAGGTCTGGTGGTCCAGGAACGTCAGCTCCAGGCGGGTGTCCACAAAAATTGCCCCCTCGATGCTCGGGACCGGGACCGGGGACCGGAGGGCCTGGGGGCGGGGCGGTCCCGGCCGTCCCCCTCCCGGGGAGATCACTCAGTGGTGGTAGGTGTGCGGGGCGGCGGCCAGCGCGCCGGTGCTGACGAGCCGGGCGACCTTCGCCTGGACCGCGGCGAC
Source organism: Streptomyces sp. NPDC001732 (assembly GCF_053596315.1). Lineage (NCBI taxonomy): Bacteria > Bacillati > Actinomycetota > Actinomycetes > Kitasatosporales > Streptomycetaceae > Streptomyces > Streptomyces sp. NPDC001732. The sequence continues at coordinate 2,674 of NZ_JBSFFY010000166.1, read as the reverse complement.
CTTCTTCGGGTCGAGCGTGACAGCCGGGGCCTTCGCGATGGTCTTCATGACGCCTCCCTGTGCAGAGGGGGTGTTAGGAAACCGGCCGGGCCGACCGGGCCGGTGTTCACAATTCACCGCCGTCCGAAGCCGGGGTCGAGGCCGGATCACCGGACGCTTCACCGGACACCGTGACGGGCAGGCACCGGCCTCTCGCTGACGGTGGCCACGATGGCTACCCTGGTGGTCCTGGATTCCGGGAGGCCCGTGTCCGAACGCGTTGTTGCCGACTGGCGCATCGTCGCCCCCCCGCGTCGAGCGCGGCTGGCACACCCAGGAGGACTTCACCGCCGCGTACGAGGACAAGGCCCATGAGCTGGGGGAGCGGGCCAGGATCTCGGCGCGGCAGGTGAGACGGTGGGAGTCGGGCGAGTCGACCTGGCCCAAAACGCGACGCGCGGCGCGTCCTGGAGGCGATGTTCGGCTGCCTGCTTGAGGACCCCGGCTTCCAGCGGCCCGCCCGGCCCTCCGGACGGGCCCGGGGCGAAAGCGGACGACAACCGGAGGAGCACGTGCGCCGACGGGCGTTCCTCGGCCTGGTGGGCGCCGCCCCGCTGCTCGGCCTCGCGGCCCTGGACCACCTCACCGCCGCCGCCCACAACGCCCGGCACTACGACGAGGGCGAACTCCTCGCCATCTACGGACCGCGCTGGACGACGCCGCCCGCGCCGACGGGCCGGACGGCTCGCACGAGACGCTGCCCACCCTGCTGGGCATCCTCGCAGCGGTCAACTCCGCCGCCCCCAGCCTGCGGCGCGAACTGCTGGTCCTCGGCGCCCAGGTCGCAGAACTGGCCGCCTGGCTGCACCGCGACACCGGCGCACCCGCCCCGGCCGTCGCGTACTGGCACCACCAGGCCAAGGCCAATCCGGCGAAATCGACGTACCGTGACTACTACCTCATGAGGACCAACTGACATGCTCGACAGGGAAGAAGCCGAGCGCAGGGCCGCAGAGTTCCTCGCGGAACAGAGCAGGACATGGGGACCGTCCTCCAATGTGAGGATCATCCCTGAGTACTGCTTCACAGACCGAGGGCGGCTCATCGCTCCCTACGACCATGTCGACTACCTCGATCACGGCCGTGACGACATGCAGCTCGGCGGAAATCTTCCAGTGGCAGTCGACATGAGCACCGGATCGTGTTCTTTCATCACCTGGGAGGAGGCGGAGGACATGATGGAGCGCGACCTGCTCTGAACAGAGTCTCACAAGGGACAGCGGGCCGCGACGATCAGCGCCACGGCCCGCTGTCCCAACAGACCGCCAGCAGCGAGAACGGTCTTAGTACTCCAGCCGGACTTTGATGTTCTGCCTGGTCAACGGTTTGGGTTTGGGGAGTGCAGCGGGGTGGTGCTGGAAGCGGGGCGGGTTTGCCGGGCCCGTCCCGCGAAGGAGTGGCCGCGCCGTGTGTAGTGACATCGGCGGGCTCTGGCCTGGTGCCGACGGCGCCATCGTGACCAGTTCATCGAGTGGTCGCCCGGTGCCGCAGGATGTCGGTGGGCAGCTGCCGGCAGAGGGCGGATCTCGGCTGGTGCGGGGTCCACGAGGTCGGGAGTGTCCCGCTCGGTTCCCCTTTTTCCCTCGCGCGGGCGGCGGTGACGGCCAGGAACGCGTGGGCGAGCATGGCGAGAGTGATGTGCCGGTGCCAGCCGGTGTAGCGGCGGACTTCGTACTGGTCCGGGCCGCACTCGTTCTTCGCGCTCTGGAAGCACTCCTCGGTCTTCCAGCGGCAGCCGGCGATCCGCACCAGGCCGGCGAGGGCTGCCTGCAGGGGTGCCGAGGCCAGGAAGTAGGCCGGCTCGTCCGGCTTGGTGATGCTGCGGCGGGCGAGCATCCATCGCTGGTGGGTGGGCTCGTCACCGTCGGATTCCCAGACGGCCGGCAGCCGGGCTGCGGCCCGGTCGTAGATTCGGGGCCCCTTGGCGCCGTCGCCGCAGGAGAGCCGCTGCCATGCTTCGGGAGGAGCCTGGCCGATGAGATGGCCGATGAGATGGCCGATGAGATGGCCGATGCGGGGGCCGTGGGCCTGCTGGGACTTCGGCACGGCCATGACGTAGGACGGGCCGACGTCTTCCAGGAACCGGCGGAAGCGGGAGTCCTGCCCGTAGGCGGCATCCGCGGTGACCCGGGCGACGGGCAGCGGGGAGGCGAGTGCTCGCAGGACCATGGGGCGGGCCGGGCCGTTCTTCGTCGCGAAGCCACGCTCGCTGGGGATCCTGGCAGCGCGGCAGCGTTCTGCGCCGCCGGTCCGGGACCTGGGCAGGTAGAGCTCGCGGTCGGCCAAGGCGTGGCCCAGGGTGGTGGCGTAGGCGGCGAAGACACCGATCTGGCAGTTCTCGGTGCGGCCGGCGGTGCCGGAGTACTGCCGTGGCACCCGGCCGAAGCGACACCCTTCTTGACGAAGCCGGTGGCGTCGATGATCAGGACACCGTCGCCGGCGCCGAGGTGCTCGGCGACGTAACCCTGCAGGTCATCACGGATCTCGTCGGCCTCCCCCTGCTTTTCGCCAGGAGGTGCCGCAGTCCGTCCGGCGTGGAGTGCCCGGCGAACTCGGCCAGTTGCCAGGAGCTCTTGCGGCCCACCGGGCCGAGCGGACCACGGACGTAGTCCCGCATCCGGCGTCGCGGCTCAAC
>NZ_JBSFFY010000165.1:0-3610 GCF_053596315.1 Streptomyces sp. NPDC001732 | reverse complement strand
ACTACGAGACCCTAACCACCAGCTCCGAAGCCATGATCTACGTCGCCTCGATCGACAACCTCGCCAAGCGCATAACGGACGAGACCACGCCAACCTGGCGAGGGGCCTACTAGGGCATAAGAGGCAATTCGCCCACGCTAAATGCCCTCTCAGATCATGGTCGGCGCGCCCTACCGGGACCACGGATTCAAAGCCGCAGGCGTGCCGGGCGTGGGGGAGTTGTTCGCTCTGACATTCAGCCTGGCGGCGCAGTTCGACTCGGCCCCGGAATCGGCCCTGGCCATCTCACCGGCCGATCGTGTAGGCAGCGAACAAAATGGCACCTGTAATGCACAGCAACACGACAAGGCGCGCCGTCCAGGTGTCTTTCTCGACGGCCAGCCGAATTGTCCGCCAGAACTCCCTGCCGATGCTGAGAACATCCCGTTCACCGCTGCGCACTCCGTAGACGCGATGAACTGGAAAAACCTGGGCTGGCCGGTGGCTCACGCGGTTGCGGTCGCCTGGCACGCGATCAAGGCAGGGGAGTCCCTCACGGTTCTGTCGCTGGAACCCGAGCCGTACGCGGGTACCGGTATCACTCCGCTGCACCCCACCTGCCCCAACTCCACGACCGGATGCACCAGTTCGGCACCGATGGGCCGTACAGATCACGTACGCATTGAGCACGTAGTCCGTACGTGGTCAGCGGATGGCAGAGCGGTTGCTCGGTAAGGGGCCGTCATCGGCTGCGCAGCCCCGGGCTCTGCCTGCTGCCTGCCGCCCGTCTGCTTGGGATCGAGAAAGAGCTTCATGACCCTGGTCGACGTATCCAGGCCCGGCCGCGCCCCGCCAGCACGCGGTGTGGGTCGAGAGCGAGGGCGAGAGCCTGGTGCCCATCGGGGAGCACCCTGGCGGTCCCGGCGCACTGCGCTGCTGATTGGAATTCCGTCTATGACGCCACTGGATGATCACCTGGTGAGTTCGCGACCCACCCGGGATCCGTCGACAGTGCAGATCATCCGCGGCATCCGACTCCGAAGTCCTCAGCGTCCAAACCACCCCGAACTCGCCGACCACAGACATGAAAGGGAATCTGCGAAGCCCGGGGCCGATCTTCGAGACCGCCCCTTCGGGTGCCCGACCGGTCAGGGGTTCCAGACCCCCGTGGGCGCTGCCGTACGTACGTAGTCCTCGAAGGAACGGGGGGCGCGGCCGAGGGCTTCCTGTACGCCAGTGCTGATGTAGTCGTCCTTGCCGAGGCGAATCCCGTTCAGGAAGAGGGCGACGGCTTCGGCGTCAGCGACGTCGTGGCCCGCCGCGACCTGGGCGGCGACGTAGTCGGCCGGGTCCTGGTGCCGGTGGTGCAGCTCGCGGCCGACGGCGGCTCCGATAAGGGCGAGGGCCTCGGCGAAGGAGAGTGCGCGGGGGCCGGACAGTTCGTAGATCTTGCCCGCGTGGCCGTCGTCGGTGAGGGCAGCCACCGCGACGTCTGAGATGTCCTCCACGTCAACGAAGGGTTCACGGCCGTCCCCGGCAGGAGTCGCGAGCTCACCATCCAGAACCGCAGGAAGGAAGAAATCCGGTGCGGAGAAGTCCTGCGAGAACCAGCAGGGCCGCAACATGGTCCATTCCAGCCCGGATTCACGGACCGCCGCCTCCGTCTCAGGTACGCCGCCGTCGGCGTCGATACCGCGGACCGACAGCTGGACGATCCGGCGGACCCCGGCCGCCTTGGCCCGGTCCACCAGCTCGGCACGTTCGGGCAGGCCGAGCGTTTCGGTCGGGACGAAGTACACCGCCTCCGTGTCTGCCAGGGCCCGGTCCCAGGTGGAGCGGTCGGCCCAGTCGAAGCGGATTTCCGACGAGCGGGAAGCGGAGCGGACGGTGTGCCCAAGGGAGGTGAGGCGGGGAACGATGCGGCTGCCGGTCTTGCCAGTAGCGCCGAGAACGAGGATCTGTGTCATGTCTGTCAGTCAACAGGGGCTCCCCGGGACGTTCCATGGCTGAGACGGCCAGATCCATGTGCGATCGTTCCAGCATGGATCTTCTTGACGACTATCTCGCCGGGGTCAGGGCACGTGGGGCGGCTTTCTGCAGCACAGTCAGCGCGCCGCCGTGGGGGATGCGGTTCACCGACCCGGCGCCGCTGATGCTCAGTGCGATGGTGCGCGGCGAGGCGTGGCTCGTGCCTGCTGAGGGCGAACCGGTCGAGTTGCCGCAGGGCACCATCGCGCTCGTGCGGACGCGGTCGCCCTACAGCATCCTGGATCGGCCGGACAGCGGGGTGCTGGTGCTGGTGGACGGCGCCGACCGTTGCACCCTCGTCGGTGCCCCGTGGGAAGCGGGCCGCAATTGGAGGGTGACCGGCCGCACCGTTGGTGACGCGGCGGACAGCTCGACGGATCTACTGGTCACCGCCGGATACCGGGGTGGCGGTGATCTGTGCCAGCCGCTGCTCGACGCGCTGCCGCCGGTCACGATCGTGCGCCCGGATTCCGGTCTTTACGAGCTCCTCAGGCTGATCGCCGCTGAGGTCGACAAGGAAGAACCGGGGCAGCAGAGCGTCCTGGACCGCTTCTTGGACCTGTTGCTCGTCCGGGTCCTGCGGACGTGGTTCGCACACTCGGGCGCCACCCCGCCTCCCGGCTACCGGGCCCTCGCCGATCCGGACATCGGGCACGTACTGCGCCGGCTGCACGAGGAGCCGGCGCGGCCGTGGACGGTCGCCTCGCTCGCGGCCGAGGCCGGCATGTCCCGCACTGCGTTCGCCCGGCGCTTCTCAGCCCTGGTCGGGAGACCCCCGCTGGCCTACCTCACCGACTGGCGGATGGCCCTGGCCGCCGATCGGCTCCGAGTGCCGGGCGTGACGGTGGCGGAAGTGGGCAGGGAGGTCGGGTATACGGATGGGTTCGCGTTCAGTGCGGCCTTCAAGCGGGTGCGAGGGATTCCGCCGTCTGCTCATCGGGGCAGGTCTTGAAGCCCTGTCCCATCTCGTCGAGATCAGGAACCGGCGATGGGCTGTCGGCTTCGATCCAGCGAAGCGGGGGACATCAGAGCCTCCATCAGACCGGGAGCGCTTCAACCCGATTTGGGGTCGTCTTCTTCGCCGCGGTCTTCTTGGCCGTTGTGTACTTCCCGGTCCGCTTCTTGGACGCCTCGTGGACGTCAGCGCCGTCGTCGCCGCGAGATGCCTTGACCTTGGCCACGGACTCGTTCAGTGCGGCCATCAAGTCGACCAGCTGGCCCGGCTCCCCGCCGGCTCGGGTGCGGCTGCTTGGCCTCGATCGGCTCCGCAACCGCCTTGGGATAGGTGTCGCGGAACTCCTCGCCTCCGAGGTCGTCGCGGGTCATGGTGTCAAGCAACGCCGGCGCACCCTGCAGTACGTCACCGTCAGCCGGATCGGTGACATCGCCCGAGCCTCCCTCGCAAAACCGAGTCTGGAAGTGATCACTGCCGAGGCGACGTCAGTGAGCGCTCTGCCTGGGATATTTCGGGGCGTTCTTCGCGGCCAGGGGCCTACACTCCTCAACCATGCCTACCAACGCAGAGATAATCAGTCTGGCCCTGGACCGGATCACGTCGGGATACGTCTTTCCTCAGCGAGTCGCGGAGATCGAGGGTGCGATT
>NZ_JBSFFY010000164.1:0-3644 GCF_053596315.1 Streptomyces sp. NPDC001732 | reverse complement strand
AACATTCCCCCCCCAGCCACCCCCCCCCGCCCCGGCTCCTTCCCCCCCCCCCCCCCCGCCGGGGGCGCGGCCTTCACCGTCCGCGGTCCACGGCGTGCCGCGTCAGACCAGGAATCCGTGCCCACGCCGGAGGCACTCGGCGGCCTCCGTCACCACGCGGTCGATGAGCTCCTGGCAGCTGGGCAGGTCATCGATCACGCCGACCACCTGGCCGGACGCGAGCACACCCGCGGTGACGTCCCCCCCGACCAGGCCGGCCTTGAGCATCATCGGCGTGTTCGCGGCCAGCACTGTCTGCGACCAGCTCCGGTCGCCGCTGTGCTTCATGCGGTAGCCATCGGCGAGCAGCTGACGCCAGCTCATGCCGCTCATCCTCTTGAAGGCGAGAGTGCGCTTGACGGTCGGAACCAGCCGTTTGACGGAGCTCTCCTCATGGAGCTGCTCCACGAACTCGGTGCGCAGGAGCCGATGAGGCATCCCGTCCACCTTGGTGGAGACGACGGTGCCGTTCAGATCGCGCATGAGGTACTGCTGTTTCACCGCGTCCGGGACCGCGCTGTCCTGGGTGAGCAGGAAGCGGGTGCCCATGCCGATACCGGCAGCGCCCCACGACAGCGCGGCCGCCAGCCCCCGCCCGTCGAAGAGGCCGCCCGCCGCCACGACGGGGATGTCGACCGCGTCGAGCACCGTGGGGAGCAGCAGCGTGGTCGGAATGGAACCCGTATGACCGCCGCCCTCGCCGCCCTGGACCATGACCGCGTCCGCGCCCCAGGCGGCCACCTTCTCGGCGTGCCGGGCGGCACCGATCGACGGGATCACCACGATGCCGTGGTCCTTGAGCTCGGCAATCAGATCCCGCTTGGGAGCCAGCGCGAAGGACGCGACCTTGACCCCATGCTTGATCAGCAGCTTCACCCGTTCCCGGGCGTCACCGGCGTCGGCCCGCAGGTTCACGCCGAACGGCCGGTCGGTGCGTCCGGCGACCTCGCCGATCGCCTTGTCGAGCTCCTCCGGGGTCATCGTCGCCGATGCGAGGATTCCCAGGCCGCCGGCGTTCGCGGTGCCCGAGACGAGACGCGGCCCGGCGACCCATCCCATGCCGGTCTGCACGATGGGATGCGTGATGCCGGCCAGTTCGGTCAGCGGCGTGCGGAGCAACTGTTTCGTCGTCATGCCTTCACCACCTCACGGTCGCGCGGATTGCGCGGATCGAGTGTGTTCTTCATGTTCGGCGCGGTCATGGGGCCTTGAGCGGCTTTCCGGTGGCGACGAACTCGTCGCGGTGCTCGTCGGCGACCCCGGCGAGGTTCAGCTCGAAGGTGAAGCCCTGCTCGAAGCGGTAACTGCGGTTGACGTCGACCGGGTCGATCCCGTTGAGGGCCTCCTTCGCGGCGCGGATGACACGGGGGTCCTTGGCGGCGATCTCACCGGCGACCTCCAGGGCGGCGGCATCGAGCCCGGCGCGGGGCACGACATCGAGGACCGAGCCGTGGGAGACCAGCTGGGCCGCGGGAATGGTCCGGCTGGTGAAGTACAGGGTGCGCATCAGATGCTGTGGCACCAGACGGGCGAGATGAGTGGCTGCGCCCAGGGCGCCACGGTCCACTTCCGGCACACCGAAATAGGCGTCGTCGCTGGCGATGACCGTGTCGCAGTTGCCGACCAGGCCCACGCCGCCTCCGAGGCAGAACCCGTTGACGGCCGCGACCACCGGGACGGCGCACTCGTAGATCGCCTTGAATGCCGTGTAGCAGCCCCGGTTCGCGCCGAGCAGTGTGTTGAAGCCCGTGGTGCGCTGCATCTCCTTGATGTCGACGCCGGCGTTGAACCCCCGGCCTTCGGCCCGCAGGATCACGACGCGGGTCTCCGCGTCCTTTCCTGCTTCGTCCATGGCCTCGGCCACGCCGTACCAGCCGGCGACGGGAAGGGCGTTCACCGGGGGGTAGTCCATCGTCACGACACGAACGCCGTTGGCATGCCTCGTCGAACTGATACCCATTTCTTCCTTCCTAACCTAGCGCTTGCTTGTTAGCCTAGCAGTTGCTTGGTTCAGGAAGAAGGGTCGGGCCGGATTGCGCGGGACGCGGCAGCCGGCGGTGGGGAGAGAAGCGGATGAGTGGAATGTGCGAAGGTCGCATCGCCCTCGTGACGGGTGCCGGTCGCGGCCTGGGGCGTGAGCATGCGCTCGAACTGGCCCGGCAGGGCGCCAAGGTCGTGGTCAATGACCTCGGTGCCGCTGCCGACGGCGTGGGTGTGTCCTCCGGTCCGGCCGAAGAAGTCGTCGGTCTGATCAGGGGGATGGGCGGCGAGGCCGTCGCCAACGGCGACGACGTGGCGGACTTCGAGGGCGCCCGCCGGATGGTGCGGCAGGCCGTCGACACCTTCGGCGGGCTCGACATCCTGGTCAACAACGCCGGGTTCCTGCGCGACCGCATGCTCGTCAACGCCGACGAGGACGAGTGGGACGCGGTGGTCCGCGTACACCTCAAGGGCCATTTCGCGACGCTGCGTCACGCCGTCGCGTACTGGCGCTCCGAGGCCAAGGCCGGGCGCCGACGCGAGGCCAGGGTGATCAATACCAGCTCGGGCGCGGGCCTTCAGGGCAGCGTCGGCCAGGCCGCCTACAGTGCGGCGAAGGCCGGCATCGCCGGGCTCACGCTGGTGGCTGCCCAGGAGCTCGGTCGCTACGGCGTCACCGTGAACGCGCTCGCGCCGGCAGCGCGTACCCGGATGACCGAGGGCCCCTTCGCGGCTGCCATGGCGGCCCCGGAGTCGGGCTTCGACGCGATGGACCCCGCGAACGTGTCGCCGGTCGTCGCCTGGCTCGCCAGTGAGGACTCCGCCGATGTCACCGGCCGGATGATCGAGGTCGAGGGCGGCAGGATCTGCATCGAGGAGGGCTGGCGGCACGGTCCGGCGGTCGACCTCGGCCGGCGCTGGGACACCGCGGAGGTGGGCGCGGCGGTCAGGAAGCTGCTCGCCGAAGCCGCGACGCCCGAGCCCGTCTACGGAGCGTGAGGCGACGATGAGCGGCAACACTCCCACTGCCGGTGTCGCCGACGCGGGTGAGTGGCGGGGGGTGCCCCTATCTGTTTCGTCAATCCCGGCGGCGGTGTTTACGGGGGTTTTGCTCTGGCTTTCGGGAACGGCCCGCGAAGCGGGACGTTCCCGGCGGGGCAGGCGCTGTGGGGGCAGCCCGCCCGTTCGATTTCCGACCGTCCACTCCCTCCGGCACTGCGGCAGTATGGAAGTACACCTCACCCCCCGTCGGACGCGATCACACTCACTCGACGCCCGCCGTGCCGCGTTGCGGGCGTTATTCCGCCGAACCCACGGCGACCGGTCACAGAGTTCCGGAGTCCGGCCAGTTGGACCAGTGGGTATTGGGTGAAAGTCTCGGTCGGTAGCGTCCGACGTCACCAGATGCCAGGACTTCCGCGATCTGCTGGTAGGTCTCACTCGTGCTGGGAGGTGTCTCGATATCCTCCGGCTGGTGCCATTCCTCCAGTTGCAGAACCTTCGGCAGGTCCCCGGGAATCCTAGACCGCACTTCGGCTTCGTCGGCAAGGATCAGATCCCGGTGCTCCGGCACCAGTCTGCGGAACACGACTTCGAGCGGCTCGCCGGGCTTCGCCTCCACGGCC
>NZ_JBSFFY010000163.1:0-3753 GCF_053596315.1 Streptomyces sp. NPDC001732 | reverse complement strand
TACATCCAGTATGCGGACGCCCCTCCGCCTTGCGATGCACCGCATCTGACGCCGCGCGCTGATCCACCGGGGATTACGGGACAGCCCTTAGGGAGTGTCGTCAAAGGGCTACGCCCACATGAGAAGTGAGGCGAGGGTGACGGCTGCCTGGTAGCACTCGGCGGTCTTGTCGTAGCGAGTTGCGATGCCTCGCCATTGCTTCAGCCTGTTGAAGCAGCGTTCGACGACGTTACGGCGTTTGTAGATCTGCTTGTCGAAGGCGGGCGGGCGCCCGTCGGAGCGGCCGCGTCGAAGGCGGTTGGCGATCTGGTCCGCTCGTTCGGGAATCGTGTGGGCGATGTTGTGCCGCCGAAGCCAGGCGCGGATCGCCTTCGAGCTGTGGCCCTTGTCGCCGATGACATGGGCGGGTCGGGTCCGGGGCCGTCCCGGACCCGACCGGGGCACCCGGATGGCGCCCATCACAGCGGTGAACCGCGTGCAGTCGTTGACGTTGCCGCCGGTCAGGGCCACGCCGAGCGGGCGGCCGAGTCCGTCGACCGCCAGGTGGAGCTTGCTGGTCAGCCCGCCGCGCGAGCGGCCGAGAGCCTGGTCGCGGAGCCCCCTTTTCGGGCTCCGGCGGCATGCTGGTGGGCTCGGACGATGGTGGAGTCGACCGAGCCGACCCAGTCGATGTCGCCAGCTGCGTCCGCCTTCGCCTGCGCGGCTTGCAGCATCCGCTCGAAGGTGCCGTCCTTGGCCCACCGGCGGAAGCGGGTGTGCAGGGTGGCCCAGGACCCGTACCGCTCGGGCACGTCCCGCCAGGCAACTCCGGTACGGAACTTCCACACGATGCCGTTCAGGAGCATACGGTCGTCCAACCGGGGACGGCCTGTCGCAGCCGTGAGCAGCAAAGGCCGCAGCAGGTCCCACTCGGCATCGGACAACTCCTGGCGACGTATCACCCAGACATGATCCACTGCCCAAGATCACGGGTCGATGCCGTGACGGACTGAGCGCCAAGGACTACCTGGCCTGCCTCGGACCGCGCGGGCTCAGACTGCGAAGCCACCGTCCACCGCCAGCTCCGCGCCTGTGACGTATCGGGCGCTCTCGCCGACCAGGTACGAGACGGCATCCGCGACCTCCACCGCCGTGCCGTAGCGGCCGAGCGCAGTGAAGCCGCGCTGGAAGTCGGCGGAATCGCCGTCGCCCGGGTTCATGTCGGTGTCGATCGGGCCCGGGTGGACCAGATTGACGGTGACCCCATGCGGGCCGAGCTCCCGGGCCATGCCCTTGGTGAAGCCGATCAGAGCGGCCTTGCTGGTCGCGTAGAGCGTGCTTCCGGGGAAGGCCACGCGCTGGGCGATGCAGCTGCCGATGCTCACGATCCGTCCGCCCTCGACCATGTACTGCAGCGCCGCCTGGGCATAGAGGTAGGGCGCACGAACGTTCACCGCCAGCACCCGGTCGATCTGGTCGCATGTCACCGCCTCGATTGGTCCGACGGCGCCGACACCCGCATTGTTCACCAGGATGTCCAGCCGCGTGAGCCGCTCGGCGACCGCCGCCACCGCGCCGCACACCGCCTCCGGGTCTGCGCTGTCCGCGCGGACGGCCCAGCCGCTCCGCCCCATCGCGGTGATCTTGGCGACCACCTCCTCGGCCAACTCGGCCGAGCCCTGGTAGGTCAGCGCCACGTCTGCGCCGTCCTCGGCCAGCCGCAGCGCGACCGCCGCCCCGATCCCCCGGCTGCCGCCGGTCACCAGCGCCACCTTGCCGTCGAGCGCCGTCGCACCGTTCATCGTCATCTCCGTAGAACTCCTTGTTCCGGTCTTGGACACGCTCAATCCAAGACCGGAACGCCCTGCGGGTCCGGCGGTATTCAGACGTCACGTTCAATCTTCAACGACGACTCCGTACACCCCGGAAGTACGAACCGACCCTGGCTGCCCGGTGCAGTTCGGTCCGCTCGCCGGATCGGCGACCACGTGGACCAACGGGCAGCTCGGCCGGCGGACCGCCGCCGTCCAGCACCGCGCGCCGAGCTAGTCAACGTCGGTCAGCTCGGCCTCCGCGGGTAGCTGCCGGCCGGACGGCGCGAGTTTGAAGACGGGCCCTAGTGCGGGCCAGCCTGACTCTGGGAGAGCGTTTGATCTAGGCGCTGTCCCGTAAATGATCTACGGCATGCTGGTTGACCAGCGTTGTTTCCGGGTCATCCGGCGAGGGTGAGGTTGTGGAGGCGGGCGATGCCGAGCATGGCGTGGTGGGCGCCGTCGCCTTTCAGGCGGCGGTCGCGGAGGATCTTCCAGGTCTTCATCCGCGCGAAGGCATGCTCGACTCGGGCGCGGACCTTGCGGTGGGAAGCGTGGTGTTCCTCTTTCCGGTCCGGGAGTTCGGTCTGGCCGCGTTCGTGGCGGTGCGGGATGACCAGGCCGGTGCCGCGCTAGCCGCCGTCCGCGATCACCGTGGTCCTGCCGACGGCGCCCTTCGCTCCGGACACCTCCCACGCTTTGCAGTCGTTGCGGTTGCCGGGCAGCGGCCGGCCGACGGCGGCGACGAGCCGGGTGTCCGCGTCGATGACGACCTGGTGGTTGGTGGAGTACCGGTAGTTCTTCGACCGCTCGGCGATGGTGTGGTCGCGGGTGGGCGCCAGGGTGCCGTCCACGATCAGCACGGTGCCCTTGCGGAACCGTCCGCGCGGCTGGAGCGCGAGCGAAGGGCCCAGGTGATCGACGATCCGGTCGGCCGCCGACTTCGACACCCCGAACAACGGAGCCAGTTGGCGCAGGGTGAGATTCGTGCGCCAGTACGCGGCGACCAGCAGGACCCGGTCCTCCAGCGGCAGGCTCCAGGGCCGGCCCTTACGGACCGGGTCGGCATCCTCGCGCCGCAGCGCGGTGACCAGCTTGCCGAACTGCCGCGGGCTCAGTCCGATGAACAGGGCTGTCCAGGACGGCTCCGACGCCCTGATCACATCAGGCACAGCAAGATCGTCTCACCTCTGACCAGTAGTTACTGGACACCCTTAGACTGCACTTCGGCTTCGGCGGCAAGGATCAGATCCCGGTGCTCCGGCACCAGTCTGCGGAACACGGCTTCGAGCGGCTCGCCGGGCTTCGCCTCCACGGCCGGCGTTCGGTCCCTGACAATCATGGGAATACCGCCTGCGCAGGTCTCCTGATCGTCGATCTTCTCCATGTTCTCGACGCGATCGTGGAGGCCCTCGTTCTCTCAACCCGGTTCACCAGTGGTCAGGCAATTCCCGTAGGTGCCCACCACATTGACGAGGTTGCCCATGCGCGGGTTGTATCCGACGGTCTCGATGATCAGGGCCCAGCGCCCCGGGTCACGGTAGAGGTGCATCCGCACATCCACTGCGTAGAAGTAACCGTTGTCGGGATGAGGGAGCTTGAACTCGGTGGCGCATTTGTCCAGTTGGGCGAGAATATCGTTCGCTTCGATCACGTCGGCGGACGCTACCAGGGCTGACTGACTGTGAAGCTTGCCTCACTTCGTTTGGAGGAAGCCCTCGATGTCCGCGGCGACTTCCCGCGGCAGCTCGACGCCCGGGACGTGCGTCTCACTGTTGAGCCGCGTGTACTTGAACCACGGGTTCTGCGCATGGAACCGCTTGTGCAGGGTGTCGTAGCTCTCCGACTTCGGATGCGAGAACACACGCGGCCGGGGAACCGTGCCGCTGAAGGAGGGCCTGGATGTAGGGGCAGGCCAGGCGCGGGCCGACCACTCGTTCCAGGGAGGGGTGGATCTGGGAGA
>NZ_JBSFFY010000162.1:0-3781 GCF_053596315.1 Streptomyces sp. NPDC001732 | reverse complement strand
CAGAATCCAAATCCGGCCCCACCTGATCGACGGCTGCCTCACCGCCACGGGCCTGGCTATCAACCCACCGACCCCACCCTGAAAACCTCAGTAGTTCCTGTATGAGTGTTTCTGCGGGTGCGCCGGGACCGCGTCGCGGTCCGAAGCTGGAACCGTTGTTGTTGTCCGTTGACGAGCGTGCGGTGTTGGAGCGTTGGGCCCGGCGGGCGACGTCTGCGCAGGCGGTGGCGTTACGGGCGCGGATCGTGTTGGCGTGTGCAGGCCCTGACGTTCCGCCGATTGTTGTGGTGGCGCGGGATCTTCGGGTAGCGGCGGATACGGTCCGCAAGTGGCGTCGGCGGTTCCTGGCCGGCCGGCTGGACGGGTTGGTGGACGAGCCCCGGCCGGGCCGGCCGCCCACCATCAGCGTCGATCAGGTGGAGGCGGTCGTGGTCAGCACGCTGGAGGAGATGCCGAAGAATGCCACCCACTGGTCGCGCAAGTCGATGGCCGACCGCAGTGGGCTGTCGAAGTCGACCGTGGGCCGGATCTGGCGGAAGTTTCATCTCAAGCCTCATCTGACGGACACGTTCAAACTGTCGACGGACCCGTTGTTCGTGGAGAAGGTCTACGACGTGGTCGGGCTGTACTTCAATCCGCCCGAAGGGGCGGTGGTGCTGTCGGTGGACGAGAAGTCGCAGATCCAGGCGCTGGACCGGTCTCAGCCGGTGCTGCCGATGATGCCGGGCATGCCCGAGCGTCGCACCCATGACTACGTCCGGAACGGTCTGACCACTCTCTTCGCGGCCTTCGACGTCGCGACCGGCGAAGTCATCACCTCACTGCACCGACGGCACCGGGCAGCGGAGTTCAAGAAGTTCCTCATCAAGATCGAGAAGGAGGTTCCTGGGCACCTCCAGGTCCACCTGATCTGCGACAATTACGGCACCCACAAGACACCGGCCATCAAGGCATGGCTGGTCAAACACCCCAGATTCCACCTGCACTTCACCCCCACCGGTTCGTCCTGGATCAACCAGGTGGAGAGGTGGTTCGGCTTCCTCGCCGACCAGAAGATCCGCCGCGGTGCACACAAAAGTGTGCGTTCCCTGGAAGCCGACATTCGTGCGTGGGTCAAGGAGTGGAACGAAAACCCAACACCGTTCATCTGGACCAAGACAGCCGAAGAGATCCTCGACTCCCTCGCCCGTTTCTGCCAACGAATCTCCGGCGCAGGACACTAGGGGTGTGGGAGGCCGGCCTCCTGGACGGGGAGGCCGGATTCGGACCGTTCGGCCTCAGGAGCGGCTTGTCACGTCCGCAGCACACCCTGGTACCGGGATCAGCCCCAGCACTTCTCCAGGCCGTAGGCGGTGTCCTTGGAATCGACCCCCGTCTTGGCCGCGTCGGTGACGAGCGTGACGCCGGTGTCGGTGTAGCCGGACGCCTTCTTGCCGTTCTTGGCGAAGTCGGCGACCGCCTTGACGCCCTGGGACGCCATCTGGAGCGGGTACTGCTGCGAGGTCGCCGCGATCTTGCCCTCCTTGACGGCCTTCGTGCCGGTGCAGCCGCCATCGACGGAGACGACGAGCACCTTCTTCTCCAGGCCCTTCGCCTTGAGCGCGGTGTAGGCACCCAGCGCGGCTGGCTCGTTGATCGTGTAGACGACGTTGATGTCCGGGGACTTCTGGAGACAGTTCTCCATCGCGGTCTGGCCCTTGGCCTGGTCGCCGCCGGTGTCCTGCATGCACACGATCGACGGGTCGCCCTCCGCGACGCCGAAGCCCTTCAGGAAGCCCTGGTGGCGCTGCACACCCACCGCGACGCCGGGCGCGAGGTCCAGCGTGGCGATCTTCGCTCCCTTGCCGCCCATGGCCGCCTTGGCGTACTGACCGATGAGCTCGCCCGCCTTGACATTGTCGGTGGCGAACAGGGCATCGGTGGCGTCCTGCGGCGCGGTCGGGCTGTCGAGCGCGATGACCAGGACGCCCTTGGCACGTGCCTTCTCGAGGGCGGGGACGATCGCCTTGGAGTCGTTGGGCGTGATGAGGATGCCCTTGACTCCGGAGTTGACCATGTTCTCGATCGCGGTGACCTGTCCCGCGTTGTCGCCGTCGAACTTTCCGGCCGCGCTGATGAGCTCGACGCCGTTGGCCTTCGCGGCCTGCTCGGCACCCTCCTTCATCTTCACGAAGAACGGGTTCGTATCCGTCTTGGTGATCAGACCGACCTTGGTCCCGTCGCCGCCGGACGCACCCTGCGCACCGGAGCCGCAGGCCGTCAGGGTCAGCGCCGAGACGGCGGCGAGAGCGGTGAGTCCGATGGAGGCGAAGGTGGTGCGGTTTCTGCGAAGCATGGCCGATCTCCTGCTGGACGAGGGCGGAATGGCCGCGGGGCGAGGTGCCGCAGAGCAAAGCGACTGCTGCTGTCGAACGCACTGGAGTGGTGTCATCGTTGACTGATGTCATCGTTGACATCACTGGCGGAGGATGATGAACTCCACCACCCGGAAACGTCAACGCCTTCCCGCCGTCACAAATCGGCAACACTGCCCGCCTGCACCGCCTCACATCGAGAGCACCCCTCTCCGTGAGCGTCCTCAAGGCCCCTTGAAAACGCAGCCTCCCTGCGCTGCCCACCTGGAGAGAACGAACCATGCGCCTGCCTCTGGTCACCGTCCTTGGAGAATGCGTCGCGGACGCCTTCACCGTCCCCGCACCCGTGCCGGGCGAGCTTTCCCTGCGGGTCCTGCCGGGCGGCGGTCCGGCGAACACGGCTGTGGCGCTCGCCCGCCTGGGAACGCCCGCCCGCTTCCTGGCGCGGCTGTCCGACGATGTTTTCGGGCGTCTGTTCCGCGGGCACCTGGAAGCCTCGGGTGTCGACCTCACGGCCGCGATACACGCACGCGAGCCCAGCACGCTGGCCGTTGCCGAGCTCGACTCCCAGGGCCGGGCCGCGTACTCCTTCCACGCCCAGGGCACCGCGGACTGGCAGTGGACGGCGGACGAACTCGCCGCCGCGGACCTGACCTCCACGACCTGCTTGCACTCGGGCTCCCTGGCCCTGGTGCGCGAGCCCGGCGGCACGGTCGTGGAGGACTTCTTCACCCGCGCCTCCGCCTCCGCCACGATCTCCATCGACCCGAACGTCCGGCCGCTGCTCGTGGCGCCCGAGGTCTACCGCGAACGCCTGCCGCGCTGGTGCACGACCGCGGACATCCTCCGCCTGAGCGAGGACGACCTGGAACTCCTGCTGCCCGAGTACACGGTCGAGCGCGCCTGTGACACCTGGCACGCGGCAGGTGTGCCGCTCGTCGTGATCACCCGGGGAGAGCGCGGCGCGGTCGCCTCGCTGAACGGCGAGCGGACCGCCGTGCCGGCGCCTTCGACCGATGTGGTCGACACCGTCGGCGCAGGCGACTCCTTCACTGCGGGCTTCCTGCACCACCTCGGTGCCAAGGGGCTCCTCGGCGGGCGGCTGACGGATCTGCGGGTCGACGACGTCTTCGACGCCTGCGTTTTCGCCGCTCGGGTCGCAGCGCTGACCTGCGGCGTCGTCGGGCCGAACCCGCCGTGGGCCGGCCAGTTGCAGCTGCCGTCACCCGTGGCCGGGCACCCCGCCGACTGAACCGGCGGCCTAAGACCGTGTCCTATGTGGTGAGTCGGACCAGTCGTTTGTAGCAGCAGAGAGTGGCGGCGAGGCCGAGGAAGGCCAGGTAGTTGCGGGGGTGGCGTTCGTAGCGGTGGTTGAGTCGGCGGTAGCCGGTCAGCCACGACATCGTGCGCTCGATGACCCACCTTCG
>NZ_JBSFFY010000161.1:0-3827 GCF_053596315.1 Streptomyces sp. NPDC001732 | reverse complement strand
CGGCAACCTCCTCGACAAGAACGGCGACGTCGTCCAGCACGGCAAGGACGCCCCCAAGGAGGGGTCGCCCAGCCCCACCACCCCGCACACCGACAGCAACAACCCGGCCCCGCACACCAACAGCCCGGTGCGGGAACCCGTCCTGGCCGGTGTCGGCGCCCGCAACGGCGACGACGTCATCCGCCTGGGCAGCGACCCCACCGGCCTCGGCGACCTCGGCCGCATCGGGGACGACCTCCCCGGCGGCAACGTCGGTGACAACATCCCCACCGGGCAGGTCGGCGACAACCTGCCGGGCGGACGCGCCGACGACCTCGGCCACGGCCCCTCCAACAGCCACGAACCCCCCACCGGCGGACGCGGCGGCGACGGACCCGGCGGACACAACGACGGGCCCAACACCCACCCCGCCGACGGCGGCCACAACGACGGTCCGGGCGGAGGCGGCCACAACGACGGGCCCGGCGACGGACCCGGCAACGGCGGCGACCACACCCCGGACAACACCGGCGGCCACGGCGACGGCCCCGGCAACGGTGGCGACGGGCAGGCACCGGACAGTCCTCATGGGGGCGAGGGCACGCCGGAGCCGATTCGGGTCGGGGACGACCCCTTGCCTTCACCCGGACCGGGAGAGAAGGTCCTCGGCGATCTGCCCGAGCACCGCGTCCGCCGCACGGAGGACGGTCTCATCTCCCATGTCGACGACCGGCCCGTCAGTGAATTCCTGGACCAGTTGTCGCACCAGCGCGCCGAGGATTATCTGAAGGCCAAGGAAGACGAAACCTTCCCCCGCTCGCAGACCGGAGCTTGCGTCGGGTCAGTGATCGACTTGCGGACCGGCAAGGTCATCGAAGGAATCAACGGTCCGAAGAAGGCTGCTGTCCTGATTCCCATGGACCGGTTGCACCCGACGCTCCTGGAACGTTACGAACAGATCGCCGACGCTCCCCCTCACCACGCCCCGATCCTCGCTCACGCCGAGGTCAAGGCCGCCAACGAATTGCTCTGGGCACGCAAGGAACTCGGACTTCCGGACGATGCGTCAGCACTTGCCGAGCTGCGTGCATCGGTGCAGTTCCCCTACATGGCCGACCAGGTGACGGGGAAACCGCCCCGCCCCGCCCCGTTCTGCGGCAACTGCAACCATATGCTGGAAGGCGTGCCCAGCAGCTTCGGGCGCTTCCTCAAGGACCCGCCCGGACCTGAGAACTGGATTCCGTGATGACACTTCCCCGAATCGACATCGACGACCCCGAATTCGAAATGGATGAAGGTGAGGTCGTCTCCTACCGAGGAGAACGCTTCACCGGCGAGGTGGTCGAATACCAACAGGGTGCGCTCGTCAGTCTCGTCACTTACAAGGAAGGGATCGAGGACGGTCCCTCCAAGGAGTGGTACATGGACGGAACCCTGCGGGCCGAGGGAATACTGCGGGGCGGATTCCCGGTCGGTGAGTCCAGGACATGGCACCCCAACGGGAGGCTGGCCTCGCGCGTACTCATGAGTGCGAACGGACTGCGTCAGCTGGAGATCACCGAGTGGAGCGAAGAAGGCAACCTGACGAAGGAGTGGCGCGCCGAGCGCGGTTGATGCCGGACCGGCTCAACAGCTCCAAGGCCGTGACCGGGTGAGCAGCAGGGGGTGCACACCGAATCGGCCTTGGAGCCCGCCGGCCGCGAGCACGGCGTTCGGCTTCCCGTTCCTGCCGCACATGAAGACCGAACTGCCCGGACGTCCTGCGGCCTTCTGCGCAAACTGCAACTTTATGCTGAAGGGCGTGGACAGCCTGCACAGCAGGTTCACCGGCAACCCTCCGACCGACGAACTCTGGACTCCCTGATGCCCGACGTGACACGAATCGACATCGACGATCCCGAAGTCGACATGGATCAGGGGCAGCGCCTGCTGTACCGGGGGGAACTCTTCACCGGTGAGGTCGAGGAGCACCTGGGCGAGGCCCTCGTCAGCCTGGACTCCTACGTGGAAGGGGTGCAGCACGGCCCCAGCCGCGAGTGGTACAAGGACGGCACGCTCCGCTCCGAGGCAACGGCCCGCAAAGGGCTGCCGGTAGGCACGTCCAGGGAATGGCACCCGAACGGTGTGCTCGCCGCCGAGGTGGAGTTCTCCGGGAACGGTATGACCATGCTGGCGGAACGTCGGTGGGACGAAGAGGGCCGGCCGACGAAGAACTGGCATGCGAGCGAGGAATAACACCCCGTCGGCAGCGGAGTGGTACCGGCCCGGAACGGATCACGAGTGAACGCCGAACCGTCCCGGGCCGTCCTCCGGCGGCTGCGGGCCATCGACTGGTCCGACGAGGACAGTGCCTGGCGTCACGAGAACTCCCGCGCACGCCTGATGGCGGAGTATCTGCGCCGGGCGGCTCTCTGGGCGGACCACTGTGGTGCCGAGCGGTCCTGGCCGTTCTTCGACCTGGCGGAACATGTCGACCCCACCGTCCGGATCCCCGAGGGCATCGCCGCCGAGCTCGACGAGGTTCTGCGGGGCGTCGGCCCCTCCTCGGTCAGGACGACGTGCCGGGCGGCTGTCCGCTGGGCCGTCCTCCGCGTCGGGAGCACGGCCGGTCCGCTGCCCGATCTCCCGGACCCCTACGAGCCGTTGCTGGCCCTGTACGAACGGGGCGGCGGGTTCTTCGTCGAGGAGTTCGTCGATCTGGGAGGCGCGATGATCCGGCTCGGGACGGTGGAGGGCAACCTCACCGCCCGCCCCTTCCTCACACTCGCCCCTGCGGCTCTCGACGCCCTGGACGCCGAGGGCGAGATCACGTACTACGCGAAGATCGGCGAAGGCCACCCGCGAAGCAGCCCGCGCGGCATCGTCCGGCGCCGGGTCGACGACGGCCGGACGCACGACGAGGCGTTCACCCGCAACCTCCGCTGGGAACCGACCGAATACCTCCGGCTGTACGAGCTCGGGCACAACGAGATCGACCACGTCGAGATCACCGAGATCGAAGCCGCCGCGTTCATCGAGTCGACGGCGAAGAGACAGGCCGGCTCCCGGTGATTCCGCCCGGTTCTCCGGCAGTGGTCCCCGTCCGGATCGCCGACTTCTTCCAGGAACGCTGGCCTCCTTCGTTCGGAACCCCGAGAGGAGGCGTGCGAGATTTCCTTGCGCCCAACCCTTACGAGGACGCCGGGCGGATCACGAGGTATCTGCTCGGTGGGCACGAGATCTTCAGCGTCATGGGGTTCTCCGAGGACGTGCTCGGCTCCGGCAGGACCGTGCTCGGCGGGGACTCGGTCCTTTCCGACGGAGAGTGGATCTGGCGAGGGGACCTCTGGTTCTACGTCCGGACACATCACGTGGAGCTCCCCGACGAATTCCTCGTCCGCATCAGGCAGCACGACCATCTGGTGCCCGCCGAGAACGAACCCCGGATGGTCGAGATCGCCGAGTACGTCGATGCCAATCTCTGACCGGCAGGCAGGCCGGCCAGTTGGTTGGCAGGCCGACACGGGCAGAGGGCACCGCCCACGATCGTGCGCACGGGGTGAAGATCGGCCGGAGATCCCCGGGAGGCACGTTTGCACCGGGGGGACCCTCTGCCCTCCACGGCTCGGCCAAGTGCTCCGTTTGCACACTTCATTGCCCGCGCCGGAGTTCGACGATCCTGTCACAGCCTCTCCACAGCCCCGAGACCCTCGATTGCTTCGACGCCCCGGCACTTGATAGGGATGGTCAGCACATTTGTTTGCTCAGGTTTGGCAGGGGGATCGAATGAAGTTCGACATGGGGGCGCAGGTTCTGACGACTCTGTCGTCGAAGTCTCGTGGGTCGAGTGATGATCTGGGGTTGTTGAT
>NZ_JBSFFY010000160.1:0-3891 GCF_053596315.1 Streptomyces sp. NPDC001732 | reverse complement strand
TCCGGCAGCGCGTCGACGTAACCCGCGATGTGCCGCTCACGTTCGGGCAGAAACGCGAAATCACCTTCGAGCGGCGGACGTTGCTCCGGAACGGACCGCTTTCCGTAACCGGGCCGGCCCTTCGGGCGAAAGGCCGAATGGGGGAGCAGGGATGCGGGCGCGCGCAGGGCACGGCTAAGGTTCACAACAGCCACGGGATCGTTTCCTTTGATTGGCGATCTTGGGGTCAGGCCCCGGCCGGTGCTGTCAACACCGCGTCCGGGGTCGTTACGTTGGGCACCGTAAACAGCCGCGACTCTTCGCCGCAAGTCGGTCACGATTAGTCGTACTTGCTGGCCGTAACGGGTCCGGGAGGGCGGGAAGGTTTCCCAACCTCCCTTTCCAACCAACCAGTTGGACAACATCGCTCGAATCCCGACACTCGGATCCCGGCCCCCGAAGCCCGAAGCTCAAGCCCCGGCCCCGAGCCCCTCCCCGTACCCACGAACGAGTGAACAAGCCCTCCCCAAGGCTCGCCCCCGCCCTCCGGCTCTCGAAGCTCGGCTCTCGAAGCTCGGGTTGGTTCCGACCGGTCAGTGGCCGCGCGGGCCGTACATGATCACGGCCATCCCGGCGAGGCACACCAGGGCTCCGATGACGTCGAAGCGGTCGGGGCGGTAGCCGTCGGCGACCATGCCCCAGGCGATCGACCCGGCGACAAAGATCCCGCCGTAGGCGGCCAGGATGCGCCCGAAGTTGTCATCGGACTGGAAGGTGGCCACCACCCCGTACAACCCGAGCGCGATGGCACCGGCCCCGACCCAGATCCACCCCTTGTGCTCGCGAATGCCCTGCCACACCAGCCAGGCGCCCCCGATCTCGAACAGGGCGGCAAGAACGAACAGGGCGACGGAACGGGCGACGAGCACGGTGCAGAACCTTCTGAAGGGCGGCGAAAGCATCACCGACTTTAAACCGTCGCCCCGGCCCGAAGGCCGAGCCGGACAGACGTCAGCCGGTCTTCACCGGTGCGTCAGCGCCGTCGTAGACCTGTCCGTTCTCGGCGTCCGCGCTGTCGCACACACGTCCCAGACCGTTCGCTGCGGCCTGGGTGAACTCGATGGCCAGGGGCAGTGCGACGACGCCGACGGCGGCGGGCAGAATCCGGCGCAGAGCCATCAGGGCAAAGAGTCCGAGCGGCACCGTCATCGCGAGATTCCACAGCCCCTGGGTGGTCCGGAAGGGCTCCGCAAGATCATGATTGATGACGCATTGGCCGCTGGCCGGACCGCTGCCCATGAAAGTGACCCCGAGTACACCGGTGAGCGTGCCGGCAAGCCCGGCCCACCACACACCGTGGGGGCTGCCCAGGCGGCTGGAGAGCAACCATGCCCACCCCCGGCACCGCGCGTTCGCCCAGTTGTCATGCCCGCCGACGCAAGGCCCCCTGGTGCTCCAGCTGCAGATCGTGATCTTGAGCTGATGAGGATCCGTGGAACCGGCCAGTGATGCTCTTCGTTCCCCACTCGGCTGCTGTGGGCAACAATGGCCGGGGGCACACATCGCTCTTTCGCGAGCTCAGCGCGGCGTGCAGTCTTCCCCAGGTTCTGGGCGGACTACAGACTTTCCTGGGTTCAGCGCGGGCGGACGGATACAGGGGGCGGGGCGTGCGGCCACTCACTCATCAGGATCCTCGGGTGCTGGGGGGATACCGGCTGCTGGCGCGGCTCGGGCAGGGCGGCATGGGTCGGGTCTATCTGGCCGAGGATCGACGGAGCGCGCTCTACGCGCTGAAGGTGGTGCATCCCGAGCGCGCGCACGACCCTGAGTTCCGGCGGCGTTTCGCCCGGGAGATCCGGCTCGCCGCGCGAGTCCGCGGGGCGGGTGTCGCCTCGGTGACCGGTGCCGATCCGGACGCCGAAACACCGTGGTTGGCCACGGAGTTCGTTCCCGGTCCCACGCTGGGCGAAGCGATCTCCCAGCACGGTGAACTGCCCGCCGGGGCCTGCCGTGCCCTCGCCGAGCAGCTGGCCGAGGCCCTGACGGCCGTCCACGCGACGGGCCTGGTCCATCGCGATCTCAAACCGTCCAATGTGATCCTCGGCGCCGGCGGTGCCCGCCTGATCGACTTCGGCATCGCCCTGGCCGACGACGAGAGCGCCATCACCCGTACCGGGCAGACCCTTGGTACCCCCGGCTACATCGCGCCCGAGGTGCTGCGGGGCGGTGCCGCAGGGCCCGCCGCCGACGTGTTCGCCCTCGGCGCGCTGCTCGCCTTCGCCGCCCAGGGACGCCATCCGTACGGGACCGGGCCCGCTGCGGCCGTGATGGTCCGGCCCCTGGCAGCCGCCCCCGATCTCTCCGGCGTCACCGACGTGACGCTCGCCGCCCTGCTCCGCCGCGCTTTGGCCCAGGAGCCCGCACACCGGCCCCCGCTGGCCGAGTTCGCCGCCCTGGCCGACCCCGGCACGGCCGACGGCGGATCCTGGATTCCGCAGACCCTGCTCGACGACATCGGCGGACGGACCCTTGAGGTCACTACGCTGGTACGAACCCGCAGGGTCGGCGCGCCTCGGCCACATCCACCCACCGCGGTGAACGCACCGGCGTCCGGCGCCGGGCGCATGCCCGTCCCCAGGGGCACCGCGCCCGCCCCACTCGGCCCGGGGCGGCACGTCACCCGACGCGGTGTACTCGGCCTGGGAGCCGCAGCCGCCGCTGGTGGCACCGCGGCCTGGCTGGTCAGCCGGAACAGTTCCTCGGGGCCCGCCCCCAAGACCCTTTGGCAGCATGCCATGAAAGGGAGCCCCGGCACCCTGGTGGTGACCCGGGACACGGTGTACGCGAACGGCGACGAGGACGGGCTCGTGGCGCTCGACGCCCGTACCGGTAAACAGCGTTGGCACCGCTCGCTGAACAACGCGGTGTGCGGGCCCGTGCCCGGGAACAACACCCTGTACCACTCCGACGGCAAGCGGCTGACGGCGCTCGACTCCCGCTCCGGCGCCACCCGCTGGTCCGCCCCGCTGCCCGCCGGCTCGGGCTACCCGGTGATCTCAGGACCGGACCTCGTGTACCTGTCCGGCGAGCCGGTGCACGCGCTCGACGCCGCCGACGGCTCCAGACGCTGGTCGTACGAGCATGACCCATCCGTTCCGGACTTGGTCAGCTGCCTGTTATCGGGGAACGCGCTCTTCGTCTACGGCACGACGGGAGTGGACCGAGTCGACGCGGCGACGGGGCAACGGCTCTGGCAGCAGACCGAGCTGCAGGCACCCCAATGTCTGGCCATGTCAGACGGCAAGTTGTACGTGGGCCATTTCGGAGGTGTGTCCCTCCTGGACCCGGACGACGGAACCGTGCGCAAGACCATCGCGCGGAGCGACTTCTACGTCTTCGACATCGCCATCGCGGGCCCCACTCTGTGCATCGATGCCGACGACAGAGTCCGCGGAGTCGACGCGATCACAGGGCAGGAACGATGGAGCGCCGACCTTGGCAAACACACCCGCCTGTCGCAGTCGGGCGGCGGAGCCCTGGCCGTCTACTCGGACACCATGGTCTGCGCGGTCGACACCAGCACTGGTGCGGTCCGCTGGCGGCTAAGCGACACCAGCCCCAAATCCGTCGCCCCCGTCATCGCCGACGGCGTGGCCTATATCGGCACCGAACGCAGGGGCCTGCTCGCCCTCTCAACAGCAGCCCCCGCGTAGGCCTGCGGTCAGCTCTCAAGGCAGCCCTGCCGAGTGCCGCCCGTCCACAGACCGGCGCGCCCTGAGTGGGGAATCAAGCGAGCAGGCCTGATGAACCGTGAGCACTACTGATCTTTTCGTAAGTTCGGTGGGTGTGGTGGGTGGATGGTCAGGCCTGTGTGGGCGAGGAAGGACCAGGGCAGTTGTGGGTTGTGGTTGA
>NZ_JBSFFY010000159.1:0-3927 GCF_053596315.1 Streptomyces sp. NPDC001732 | reverse complement strand
TCGATGCCCCAGGACCACGTCTCGTCGATCATGTCGAGGGCCGGCTGCCACTTCTCGACATGCCCCGCCTGGGCAGGGATGGCGCACTTGTCGCGACGGACCACTTTGGCCCGGTCGGCCTTGGGTGAGGCGGGGTCCCAGCTCTCGGGCAGGAACAGACGCCAGTTCACCGCCGCCGAGGCGCCGTTGGAAGCCAGGTGCAGAGAGACCCCGGCCTGGCAGTTGGTGACCTTGCCCGCGGTGCCGGTGTACCGCCGGGTCACACACGCCGACGCATCCCCGTCCTTGAGGAACCCGGTGTCATCGACGACCGGCGCAGGGGGCTTGATGACCGGCTGCATACGCCAGGCCGGACGGGCCCGCACATGCGCCGGATCCCACGGGCTGGAGGTGACGAAGTGGGCCAGGGCCTGCCGGTTCCCGTCCTCGCCCAGACGAGCGGCCATCGGCTCCACCGACTTGCGCCCGCCGTCCAGCAACAGACCCCGCAGATGGACCCCGCCCCACCGCCGCTGATCCGCCCGCGCGAACGGCCCGAACATCTCCGCCGCGAAGTCCTCCAGATCACACCGGACCGCAGCCAACTCCCCACTCGGCACGTCCTGTCAACGACACGCCCCATCAAGAAGACACGCCATCACGGACCGCACATGACCAAGCGCTACTAGTTGTTCTGTTCGTGGAGGTGGGTGACAGGGTTCACGGCTGATTGATCTTGAAATGGGTGAGGGCCTTCTGGCCTGGTGTGGATTGCGACATCTGCACCGGCGACCAGAAAGGCCCTCGTGCCCCACCGTAATGCACCCCTGACCGAGACCGGACGGTTGCGTCTGGCCCGTTGCGTGGTCGAGGACGGCCGGCCCCTGCGCAGGGCCGCCGAACGCTTCCAGGTCTCCCCGGTCCCGGCCAAGCGGGGGGCCGACCGCTATCGCGAGCTGGGCGAGGCGGGCCCGGCTACAGCTACCTCCGCAACGCCGTCGACGACCACTCCCGCCTCGCCTACAGCGAGATCCTCACCGACGAGAAGAAAGAGACCGCCGTCGCCTTCTGGCAGCGGGCTCACGCCTTCTTCGCCCAGGCCGGGATCACCGTCGAACGCGTCCTGACCGACAACGGCTCCTGCTGCAAGTCACACGCCTGGCGCAACTCCCTTGCCCGAAAAGGCATTTCACACAAAAGCACACGCCCGTACCGGCCTCAGACCAACGGCAAGGTCGAGCGCTTCAAGTGCGCCACGAGGCGCTCTGTCGTATCCCCGGCATAGCCGGGAGGAAATCGAGGGGAGGTTCCTGGGCCTAATGGCTTACCTGGATCCGAAAGGTGAAGGGGACCAGAGCATGCCAGGAAACCAGCAGCCGGGTTCAGATGTCAGGGACGGTGTGCTGGGAAGGCCCGCGTGATATGGCGAAGGCTTGATTGCTTGAATCCCAATCTCCAGGAGATGGAAGTTCACATCCGCCGGAAAGACATCTGAAACCGGCGCCAGCCCTGCGGAGTTCGCGTTGAACGAGCTCCGCAACTTTCGGGGCAAGGAGCGATGCCCAATGAGGGCATTCAAGGAGATGAATGGGGCGCCTACGTCACGCTATGACGTGCGACAGAGATGAACGTGGGATCGCCTAACGGGCGCGAGCCCCATGGTGACGGAGGCCCCGTAGTAGTCGCCGGAGTCACGACCGGCCAAGGAGGACGGGAAAGCCGTCCGCATCGGGCGAAGGGGGCCAGGTGATCGGACACCCGAAGTCGGGAGGTATGCGAAATGCAGAACGCCGAAACGGTGCTGGGTGTCCTGCGTGAGCGCGGCAGGCGCGGTCTGCCGTGCGAGGAACTGTATCGACAGATGTTCAATCCGCAGTTGTATCTACTGGCCTACGGCCGCATCTACTCCAACAAGGGGGCGATGACGCCGGGGGTCACGCAGGAGACCGTGGATGGCATGTCGATGGGACGGGTCGATCGCATCATTGATGCGATGCGCCACGAGCGATACCGGTTCCGCCCCGCGAGACGAGTTCATATCCCGAAGAAACAGAGCGGGAAGACTCGGCCTCTCGGCCTGCCTACCTGGTCGGACAAGTTGGTCGGCGAGGTGGTGCGACTCCTGTTGGAGGCGTACTACGAGCCGGTCTTTTCCAGCAGGTCCCACGGATTCCGTCCCCGGAAAGGCTGCCACACCGCGCTGCGCGAAGTGGCCAACACCTGGACGGGAACGACCTGGTTCATCGAGGGAGACATCGCCGACTGCTTCGGGAGCCTCGACCATGAGGTCATGCTCCGGTCACTGGGCGAGAACATCCACGACAGCCGGTTCCTGCGGCTCGTGCGGAACATGCTGACAGCCGGATACCTGGAGGACTGGACCTGGCACGCGACGCTGAGCGGAGCTCCGCAAGGCGGCGTGGCCTCACCCGTCCTGTCCAACATCTACCTGCACAAGCTGGACACCTACGTCGAGCAGACACTGATCCCGGAATACACCCGAGGAAGACTCCGTGCACGCAGTACGGAATACCGGCGGGTGGAATCGGCGATCGCACGTGCCCGCCGAAGAGGTGACCGAGTGGAAGTGCGGTCTCTCTACAAGCGGTTGCACCGTCTCCCCAGTCAGGATCCCAACGATCCTGACTACCGGAGACTGCGATACGTGCGCTATGCCGACGACACTCTCCTCGGATTTGTCGGACCGAAGGCCGAAGCCGAAGAAATCAAACGGCGTCTGGCCCAGTTCCTGCGTGATGACCTCAAGCTGGAACTGTCTCAGGAGAAAACGCTAATCACCCATGCCCGGACAGGCAGGGCTCGATTCCTCGGCCATGAGATCTCGACGGCAAGTACGGACCGCAGAACACGGCGACCGTCAGCGACGGACCGGCGCAACCGCCGGTCCCTCAACGGGACGATCGTCCTGCACGTGCCTGCCGCCGTAATCAAGGCCAAGTCGGCACCCTTTCTGGCACACGGAAAACCCGCTTGCCAGAACTCCCTTGTGAATGAATCTGACCATGTCATTGTCGGAAAGTTCGCCATCGAGTACCGGGGTGTCGTCCAGTACTACCTGATGGCCGGTGACGTCTTCCGACTTCACCGGTTGCGCTGGGTCATGGAGACAGCAATGCTCCGCACCCTGGCGCGAAAGCACGGCTCGACGGTGTCGAAGATGGCGGCCCGATTCAAGGCCAAGATCCAGACGCCGTATGGGCTGCGCACCTGTTTCGAGGCTCGCATGCCACGGGACAACAGGAAGGAACTGATAGCACGGTTCGGAGGGATTCCCCTCAAGCGTCAGAAGACGGCGGAATTGACCGATCGTCTGGCGAGACCCGCCTATCCCCACAAGGAGTTGATCCGTCGACTTCAGGGAAATCGATGCGAGGTTTGCGATCAAGCTGGTGAGGTGAAGGTTCACCACATCAGGTCACTCAACGACCTCAGTCGACTGGACGGGCCGTCCCCCGATTGGATGAACCTCATGGCCAAGCGCCGACGCAAGGCCCTCGTGGTCTGTGGTGCCTGCCACGAGCGCATCCACACCGGGAAGCCAAACACAACGCTCACGCAGTAGTCACTGGAGAGCCGGATGCTCGGAAAGCGGGCCCGTCCGGTTCGGAGGGAGGCCGAGCGGAAAAGGCCCTGCCCAGCAGGAACCTCGCCGCTCGGCCGACCCTACCCGCACCCTCCTCGACGAATGGGCCTACGCAAGGCCCTGCACGTCCGAGGCCGAACGACGCGATGCCTACCCATAGTGGCTCCACACCTACAATCACCACCGCGGACACACCACACTCAAGGGCCAACCACCCGCCAGCCGCGTTCCCAACCTCACGGGTCAGTGCACCTAAGGGCTGTCCCGTAATCCCCGGCGGGCGCGCGACGACAGCTACAGCACCTCGCTGCGTTGTCGGAACGTCCGAATACATCCAGTATGCG
>NZ_JBSFFY010000158.1:0-3978 GCF_053596315.1 Streptomyces sp. NPDC001732 | reverse complement strand
TTGTCCACCCATCCCCAAGCTCTCGGCTTCGCTCGAGCAGGGGAGACCCCATTCGATCGACCTGCCCAGTCGCACGTTGCGGTGCCTTGCCGGACGACTGACGGCCAGACGGCAGGACATCGGGACGCGGTGGCGACGCCTTCCCGCCTCGCGACAAGCACTGCTCGCCCTGGCCCACCTGCGGTGCGGTGACACCTACGTGCAGCCGGCCGCCGGATTCGGCATCGGAATCGCGACTGTCTACCGCTACTGAGTTCGTCGGCGTGATGTCGTCAGGGTGAGTCCGGTTGCGGTGAGGCATCCGTCGATGGTTTCGCTGCGGTACTGGAGTTCGCGGAGGGTACGGCGCAGGACGTTCATCAGGTGGTCGGGGTCGGTGAATGCGGTGTTGTTCTGGCCCGCGCGTCGGACCAGTGACCAGATGCCTTCGACCGGGTTCAGGTCGGGTGCGTAATGCGGTAGCAGGTAGCATCTGCGCGGTCCACCGGCCGGGTGAGCGGATCCGGGCCTCGGCCATCACCCAGCTCACCCCCACCGCGGTGCCGGCCAGCCACGTCCTGGAAGTGTTCGAAGACCTGGAGATCTTCCTCGATGACCGGCCAGATGCCCTTGACGCCTGGTGCACAGAACACCTCGCATTCCTCACCCCGGACATTCGGGCAGAGCTGGACCCCTGGGTCGAGATCCTTCGGCACGGGACTCCTCGCCGCGGCCCCCGAGCCCAGGCCACGATCGGTACCTGTCTGAGGAATATCCTGCCGTTCCTGATCGAGTACGCCGCAAAGTACACAACGCTGCGTCAGGTCACGCGGGACGACATCACCAACTGGCTTGCCCACCGCCCCTATCGGGCTCACGACGCCAGTGCCCTGCGGTCGTTGTTCCGCACGCTCAAGGCCGAGCGGCTGGTCTTCGCTAACCCGATGCGCGGCATCAACGGCGGCCAGTTGGCGACCACGATCCCCACACCGCTCACCACGGACGAGGTGGAGTTCGTCGCCCAGGCCGCCCGGCAGGCCCCGGCTCTTCGCGTGGTCGTCGCCCTGGCCGGCCGCCTCCAACTGCCCCGCCTCGCCCCCGCCGACCACGACCTGCTCTGGCAACGCCTGCACAGCCGGTGAAACTTACGCTCCGACGCAGCCCTGTCCACGACATTGCCCGACAACTCCCGCGCCTACAGACGCACCAACCACACTGCGCAAAAACCGATGTCCCACTCAGCTCACTGCGCAGCACAGACAACCAGCTCAGCCCGCGTACCACTCAAAGCCGCACGCCTCAGCTCGCGCAAGGCCCCCACAGGGCAGACATGCTGCTCAGTGCAGCTGAGCATCCACAGACCACAAGCAAGGTCAATAAGCACACGCAACAACTAGGCCACACCTGGCGCAGTCTCGCCCACGCCACTGGCCGAGCAGATCGTCTACCTGTGGGCCTCCGGCTTCGCCGGCGCGGCCTGCTTCGTCGTCCTGCGCCTCCACGTCTTCGCCACGCGTACAGCTGTGGACGGGGTCCGGCCGGCGGCTGAGCCGTTCCGATTCCTACGGTCGTCACCGTGCAGAGACGGCTCCTGCGCATGGTGGCGCTAGCTGCACAGAGCACGAGTGGTGAATCTTTCCCTGTCGAGTCAGCGCAGGTGCCCCGTCGCAGGCCGGTTGCCAGTACCGCTGTTGACACCATTGGCCAATGCGACTAGCTTTTAGCTAACGAGCTTAGCCAAACGGCTGAGATGATTAGCTACGTGGGAGATGTCATGACCGAGTACCTTGCTGTCGACGGTGGCACGATCGCTTACGAGGTGACAGGGTCCGGCCCACTGGTTGTGCTCGCGCACGGCATGGGAGACCACCGCGCCGCCTACCGTGCCGTGATCCCGCAGATGGTGGCAGCGGGCTACCGAGTCGCCGCGGTCGATCTGCGCGGCTGCGGCGAGTCCAGTACCGACTGGGCGGACTGGAGCCGCACCGCCATCGCCGGCGACCTGCTCGCGGTGATCCGTCACCTGGGCGGCCCGGCGGTGCTCGTCGGCCACTCGATCTCCGGCGGTGCCGCCACCATCGCCGCGGCGCGGGAGCCAGAGCTGGTCACCGCGGTGGTCGAGCTGGGACCCTTCACCCGCAAGCAGTCGATGGGCCTAGGCGATCTGCGCAGCAAGCGCCTGCGGCAAGGCATGCTGCGGCTGATGCGTGCGATCGTGCTGGGCAGTGTGCCGGCGTGGCGCTCCTACCTGGAGGTGGCCTACCCCGGGGTGAGGCCGGCCGACTTCACCGAGCGGCTCGGCCGCGTCGAGGCGATGCTGCGCGAGCCGGGCCGGATGAAGGCCCTGCAGGGCATGGGCCGCACCACCCCCGTCGATGCCGACGCCCAGCTCGACCAGGTGCGCTGCCCGGTCCTGGTCGTGATGGGCACCGACGACCCCGACTGGGCCGACCCGCACGTTGAGGGTTCGGCGATCGTCGAAGATCTACCCGCCGGGCTGGGCCGCCTCGAGATGATCGAGGGCGCCGGGCACTATCCGCACGACCAGTACCCTGACCAGGTGGTTTCGCTGATGCTCTCCTTCCTCCGAACGGACGCCGCCCGTGCCTAGGGCCGGCCTGGATTCTGCTGCCGTGGTCGCGGCTGGCGCCGACCTCGCCGACGAGGTGGGCCTGACCCGCCTGACGATGGGGTTGCTGGCCGAGCGCCTGGGCGTACGCTCCCCCTCCCTGTACAAGCACGTGGGCGGCCAGGAAGACCTCGTGCGGCGCATCGCGGCGCTGGCCACGGCCCAGGCCGCCGATGCTGTCGGCACCGCCGTCCAGGGCCTGGCGGGCCGCGACGCCCTGGCCGCCGCCCTGCACGCCTTCCGCACCTTCGTGATCGACCACCCCGGCCGCTACGCCGCCACGACCGGCATGGAACCCCACGGCCCAGACGACCCGATGGCCCTTGCCACCCAGCGGCTGTTCGATGTGTTCCGGGCCGTTCTGCGCGGCTACGGACTCGAAGAGTCCGACACGGACCACGCCCTGCGCATGTTGCGCAGTCTGTGCCACGGCTTCGCCACCCTGGAAGCGGCAAGCGGCTTCAAGTGGAGCACCGACATCGACAAGAGCTTCGAATGGCTGATCGCCTTCACCGACCGGGGCCTGCGGGCCATGTGACAGTGTTGCTGCCATCGATGGCAATCGAGCTCGCGCCCCTGGCGAACCGAAGTACAACTCCGGCAGCGCTTTGCGCGCACGACGTCATCGGCGGCCGTAAGTCCGTGGGACGGGCTGCCGGGCCCTGGCCCGGGCGTGGGCGGCGTAGGGCCGGTAGTGGAGCTGTTCACGGGGGGTGTCGGTTGCGGCGGATTTCTCAACTGATGGTGGACGGGCTGCGGTCCAGCTCGGCGGCGATCGTATGGAGGGCGGCGCAGCCGGTCGGTGATGTGCATCTGCTCGTCCTCGCCGAGGTAGCTGGAGTCGCACCGGCCCTCGATCAGCCCCTTCTTCGCACTGACGGGGTGGGCGGCGGCCGACGGCACGCCCTGCGCGCCCCTGAACGGTGCTGGAGGAAAACCGGCTGCGGTTGGAATTGTGAGCGGCTGTCTCAGCGGCATCGCGCGCAGGGCGTGATGATCTCCGTGCGGTTGGAGTATTCCTGCTCGGCGGCGGTGATCAGAGCTCCTTCGAGACGGTGCAGTGGTGCGGCGACACCGAGGTGCAGGGTGGCGGCACCGAAACCGACACCGACGACGCACAAGGTGCCGAGGCGCGCCTGCGGGTACTGGTCCAGGAAGGACCCCCGCGTACTGATCGGCTGTCGCATCGGGGTGCTCAACGGGCGCCGCAGGTGCGATGCCCGAGATCGCCCGGATCTGGGGGACGGGTCGCCGACCCCCCGGGATGCTGACCAGCCGATCTGAGGCAGCTCCTCGATGAGGAACCTCCCCACCGGAGCCGGCGGTGCCCGGTACGCAGAAAGGCGTGGTCTGCCACCACGGGGGGACGG
>NZ_JBSFFY010000157.1:0-3982 GCF_053596315.1 Streptomyces sp. NPDC001732 | reverse complement strand
GGTTCGCGACCTCGATCGTGCCCCGCCCCGCGGCGGGCCGCCAGGCACCGCCGATGTACATGCCGTCGTGGGCCTTCATCGCTGTTCCTCCCGGATACGGTTACGGACGAGATATCGTCCGCCACTTAAACTAGCGCTGTTAATTTTTGGGCGCCGGAGACGCCCGTCATGCCAGGGGTTGCCGGCCGATTTCCCCGTGTTCCGCACCGGGGTTCTCGAGCTGGGTGCGGTATGGCTCCTCGTACCGGCCGCCGGCCGCAAGGAGTTCGTCGTCCTGCTGACCATCCACGTCATCGAGGCGGCCGTCACCGCAACCCCGGCCGATGGCACTGTCCGCACCGAGCAGCGGCGCCTGCTCACCAGCCTTCTCGCCCCGGTCGCCCACCCAGCCGCCGGGCTCGAGGGGCGCTAACACGAGCAGTGGCAGTCGGAGACGACGTATTTCCCGATGCCCGCCACCGGCACCGCGTCAAGGCCCGCACCCGCAAGAACCCCACCAGCAAGTACTGACCGAACGCAGGACAACACCCCACGACCAGTCAGAACTACACCGTCCACACCACCGTCACGTTCTTCGAACACGGACTCTCGAACCGCTCACGGACGTAAACGCAACGGTGTTGAGGCACGGCCCTCGGTGATCATGAAGCGTAGAGAACTCCATGATCGGGCGAACCATGCCTACCCTGCTGCCACCGCTCAACTCGGCACCTACTGGCGGACGCCCCTATCGGCACCATCACGCTGATCGCGGGCGGAGCACTTTGCGGGCCCGTCTGGTGGGCACAGACCTCATCGGCACTATGCGGTGACAGAGCCGGAAGTCACCCAATCCTCTGTCGCCGTCAGCCCTGGTCGGCCCTGGGGTGTGAAGCGGGCGGTGGTGTGCCGTCCGCTGCCGACCTGCGCCCCGGCGGCCAGCGGCACGCTCAGCAACTGCACGCCGTCGGCGTTGGGCGGGGCCGACTGTTGTTGACGGAGGGCGAGCTCGCCAAGCCGCCGGGCACCGCGCGGAAACCCGCTTCACCCTCCCTGCCCACACCAGCGGGACAGCACCCGCGTTCAATTGAAGGTCAGTGGCCATGCCGGGCGATGGCGCGCAGGAAAGCAATGGTCTCCTCTTCGCCGCTGACGGCTTCGTCCGTGGACGTCCCGTACAGGCGGCTGGCCGAGAGCTTCACGATGGTGGTCCGGCTGACCGGATCGACGTAGACGAACTGGTTGTAGACGCCGACCGCGCTGAACTCGCCACGGTCTCCCGCCGGGAGCCACCACTGGTAGCCGTAGCCGACTCCATCCGCTTGCTGGCCGCCGACAAGGGGGCGGCCGGGTCGAAGGTGCGGCGCGGTCGCGGTGACCGAGTCGCGCACCCACTGTGCGGGCACGATCTGCCGGCCCTGCCACGCACCTCCGTTGCGGTACAGCTCTCCGAGCCTGGCGAAGTCGCGGGCGGTCAGGTTGAGCCCCCCGAAGGCGAGTTCCGTCCCGGCAGGGTCAACCAGCCAGTATCCCGGCGATGTCATGCCGAGCGGCTCGCACAGCTTCTCGTGCATGTAGTCGGCGACCGGGCGGCCGGTGGCGCGGGCCACCAAGGCGCCGAGTATCTGTGTCTCACCGGAGTTGTAGCGGCAGATGGTGCCGGGCCCGCTCTCGCGCACCATGCGGGCGACGAAGTCGTCGAGCGTGCCGCCGATGCCCGCCGTCGCGGCGGTGAGCTGGTAGATGTCGGAGGCCGGGTCGTTGTAGTCCTCGTTCCACCGGGCGCCGGAGGACATCTGGAGCACGTTCTTGATGGACACACCGTCGTACGCGGATCCGGGCTGCACCGGCATGTAGGAGCTGATGGGCTCGTCGATGCCCGTGATGTGCCCCTCGTCGACCGCTATGCCGACGAGCGCGGAGATGAAGCTCTTGGCGACCGACATGGACAGCCACTGCACGTCCGGGCCACCGGTCAGGAAGTAGCTCTCGTGCCTGATGACCCCGTCGACGAGCACGAGCAGTGCGGACGTGTCGGTGCGGGCCAGGAACTCCTTGGTGACCCGTGAGGTGCCGTCGTAGTCGAAGCTCTCCGGCAGCGGGGCCGCCTCGCCGTGTGGCCAGAGGTGAGGGTGCGCGGAGGGCGCCATCTCACGGGTGTCGAGGAGGTCCTTCATCCGGCAGAAGTGCTCGTGCTGCGGCACGCCGGTGAAGAGGCCGAGGTCGACCAGGGTCATGCGCTTCTGAACAGTCATTGTCGTCCTTTGAGTGGAACGGGGGATCCGGAAGGAGGAGTGGGCAGAGGTCGACACCACTGCGGGGGTGGGCTCGCCCCGGGGGCCGGAGAGGCCGGCCGCGATACCGAGAAAGTAGCAGTACCACTTGGTTAGGGCAACCGAGTGGTACGGTTAAATCTCCATGGACAACAGAGCAGAGGAAGGCAGCGATGAGTTCTTCCCGCGTCGACGGGCGCGCCCTCCGGTTCCAGCACCGGCGGCCGGAGCTGCTGGCTGCAGCGACCGAGTACATCCTCGAACACGGCATCAGCGGCCTGTCCCTGCGTCCCGTGGCGCAGGCGCTCGGCGTTACCCACGCGACACTGCTACGGCACTTCTCCTCGAAGGACGAGCTGCTCCTGGCCGTCGCGGAGAAGGTCCGCACGGATCTGGCCGCATGGCTGACGGCGGACGCGGAACTCCATGAGGCACACTCGACGGCCGAACTCGTCAGGGCGCTGTGGCGTCGGCTGTGCGAACCGCAGGAGCAGCGCCAGTTCCTCCTGCTCTTCGAGTTCGTCGGCCATCACGGGGAAGGGGCCGGGGAAGACGAGGAACTCTCCCGGTCGATCACCCACGACTGGATCGAGATCATCGCCAGCAGGCTTGTCGCGGACGGCTGGTCGCCGGAGGACGCCTCCGCTCTGTCCACCCTTGTCCTCGCACAGGTGCGGGGCCTGCAGCTCGACCTTCTCGTCTCCGGGGACCGCGCGCGAACGGACCGCGCCATCGACTTCGCCGTACGCCTCCTCGACCGCTCCCCCGGGCCGGCGGCGCAGTCGAGCACGGGTAGACAGCCACGTTCCGGCTCTTTTGCCTGATGCCGGCCCGACGACCACGGCCGGCTCAAGCCAGCGGCAGCAACTCGACCAAATCCGTTGCTGGGAGCTCGTAACACGATCTTGCTGACGTTTCCTGGTTGGCCGTGACCGGTCAGGTGATTCGCCCGCTCGTTGGAGTGTGAGTACTCGGCCGTGGATCGTGGACGACGCCTCGTGGGCGCACGTCAACAACGTTCCCCAGACCCTCGCTCCGGTCGGCGGCATCCCGCCCGTCGTCGGCCACCCCGGCCAACCCCGCCGCAGGCCCGAAGCCCTGCTCGGCGGCAAGGGCTACAACCCCAACCCCAACCGCAACGAACTCCGCAAGCGTTGGATCCTGAAGTCGGACTCACCACTCCCCGTATCTGACCTTGCGGCGCGCGCGGCTGTCAGTCCGGCGACGCCGCATCGCCGCTTCCAAGCACAACTGGGAACAATGCCGTTGACATGGCTCACGGGGGAACGACTTGCCCTGGCGTGCCGATTGATCGAGCGAGGTGAGTCCCGCTTCGAGATGGTCGCGCGGTGCAGCGGGCTTGGCACCGCTGCACCGGCATACAAGCGTCGGTTCGGGCCGGGGCGAATTGACGGCGAGGCGTCCTTTTCCGGCGAACCATCTGTTCCTCGGCCTTGACCTGGGCAAGGAGTTCCACCACGCCCATGGTCTGACCGGGCAGGGCAAGACCGTCCACGACAGACGGCTGCCCAACCCCGAGCCGGGACTGCGGGAGCTGTTCGAGAAGCTGGTCGCGAAAGTTCGGCACTGTCCTGGTCGTCGTCGACCAGGTCGCCAACATCGGAGCCCTGCCGATCGCCGCCGCCCGCCCATCGGGCTGCCGGGTCGCCTACCTGCCCGGCCTGTCGATGCGCCGGGCCGCCGACCTCTACCCCGGCGAGGCCAAGACC
>NZ_JBSFFY010000156.1:0-4157 GCF_053596315.1 Streptomyces sp. NPDC001732 | reverse complement strand
CTGAACTGGTCGGCCTGGAGAAGACGTCGCCAGGCCATCGCCCGCAGCTGCCACTACCGAAAACGCAGTTCAGGACACGAACCGCTGCTGGAGTATTAGTGCTGTGACCGCATAGGTTCGCCGGGTTGGCGGTCGTGACGGTTGGATGTGGGGTGACGTCCGATCCGACCGCTGGAGGCGCGGTGGCCGAGCCCGTCCGTGTGCGCAGACCGACCGGCCAGGAAGGGCAGAAGCTGCAGCAGATCGTGCGCCGGGGCAGCACCAGTTCGGTGCGCCATCGGCGCGCGATGATGATGCCGGCCTCGGCCGGCGGGAACCGGGTTCCGGTGATCGCCCAGCTGGTGCAGGACGATGAGGACACCGTGCGCGATGTGATTCATCGGTTCAACGAGATCGGCCCGGCCTGCCTGGGTCCTCAGTGGGCGGGAGGCCGTCCCCGCCTGCTCACCCCTGACGACGAGGCCTTCGTCATCCAGACGGCCACCACCCGCCCCACCGAGCTCGGCCGGCCCTTCACTCGCTGGTCCCTGCGCAAACTCGTCGCCTACCTGCGCAAAGTTCACAGCCGGATGATCCTCATCGGCCGCGAGGCGTTACGATGCCTGCTCGCCCGCCGCGGCGTCACCTTCCAGCGCACCAAGACCTGGAAGGAATCCCCGGACCTCGAACGCGAGGCGAAACTGGACCGGATCGAGGAAGTCCTCGACCGCTTCCCGGACCGGGTCTTCGCCTTCGACGAGTTCGGCCCGCTCGGCATCCGCCCCACCGCGGGCTCGGGCTGGGCCGCGCGCAAACGCCCCGACCGGCTGCCCGCCACCTGCCACCGCATCCACGGCGTGCGGTACTTCCACGGCTGCTACGCGGTCGGCGACGACCGGCCATGGGGCGTCAACAGGCGCAAGAAGGGCGCCGCCGACCCGCTGGCCGCGCTGAAGTCCATCCGCGCTGCCCGGCCCGACGGCGCCCCGATCCACGTGATCCTGGACAATCTCTCCGCCCACAAGGGCACCGACATCCGCCGCTGGGCGAAGAAGAACAAGCTCGAGTTGTGCTTCACCCCGACCTACGCCTCGTGGGCGAACTCCATCGAGGCCCACTTCGGACCGCTGCGGCAGTTCACCATCGCCAACTCCAACCATCCCGGCCACACCGTGCAGACCCGGGCACTCCACGCCTATCTGCGGTGGCGCAACGCCAATGCCCGTCACCGCGACGTCCTGGCCGCCGAACGCAAGGAACGCGCCCGCATCCGAAGCGAAAAGGGCATCCGCTGGGGCGGACGCCCCCTCGCCACCGCAGCCTGAAGAACCCGGCGAATCTACGCGGTCACCAGCACACTAGTGAGCCCAGGGTGGTGTGATGGTGTTGCCGTCAGCCAGTTTGGCGGTGAGTCCGACCCGTGTGGTGACCCACATGTGGGCGGGCTGGTCGGTGGTGTTGGCGACCGCCAGTTCGGAGCCTGCAGGTGCCACTGCCGCGTCACCTGCGCGGAGTTCGGCGCTCTCACCGTCGATGGTGAGTCGGAGGCGACCGGAGAGGACGTAGAAGGCCTCCTCGTCGCTGATCGTGTGGGTCGGCCCCACCATTGCGGCCGGGATCTCGACGCGCCAGGCGGCGAGGTCCCGGCTGCCGGTGTCCGGACGGACGTAGGAAACGAAACGGCCACCGTGAATCTCGTGTACGGCGGCCTCGTCACTGCGGATGAACGGCATGCTCCAGCCTTCCTATAGACAAGTTACTTGTCTAAATAGACAAGCGGCTTGACGAGTTATAGTCAAGCCCATGGACGACGCCCTGGCCTTCTCCGCACTCGTGCTGGCACTCTCCGGACAGCTGGTGCAGGAAATCCACACCAGCGTGTCCCAGCAGGGATTCGAGGACCTACGACCCGCACACGGCTTTGCCTTCGCCCGCATCTCTGTAGGCGGCGCCACCACGGCCGACCTGGCCGAGCACCTGGGGGTGACCAAGCAGGCCGCCGCCCAGCTGGTCGAGGAG
The DNA here is from genome assembly GCF_053596315.1 of Streptomyces sp. NPDC001732. Classification (NCBI taxonomy): domain Bacteria; kingdom Bacillati; phylum Actinomycetota; class Actinomycetes; order Kitasatosporales; family Streptomycetaceae; genus Streptomyces; species Streptomyces sp. NPDC001732. The sequence continues at coordinate 2,159 of NZ_JBSFFY010000156.1, read as the reverse complement.
CTGGTCCGAAAGGGGTACGTGGAGCGGCATCCACACCCGCACGATGCCCGCGCCCGCCTCCTGGGACTGACCGAGACCGGCTGGGCCGCTACGCGCGCCGCCGACCAGGCAGCCCGGGTTGCCGTCGCACCGTGGCGAGAAGTACTGGGCCAGGCGCGCTTCAGCGAACTTGTTGCCGACCTGACACTCCTTGCACCGCCGGGACCGATCCGCCCTGCCTGGTGAGCCGATGACTCACCGCCCTGGAGACCGCCGGCCGTGAACGAACCCTCCGCCAGGGCAACCGGCCAAGTGGGAGACGACACGCGAGTTGCTGTGCCGAGCCCTCCGCGGACCGGTGAACCTTCCCGGTCAGAGCGCTAGAGCTGTTGCGGGCGATGTGCGAAGGATCCGCAAGACGAGGACGCCATGTGGCCACACATGTGCGGTGCGCGGGAGCCATTGGTCGGTGGACCGGCTCCGCGGTGGCCCACGGGGCAACGGCAGCTCCGGCACCGAACCGCCGGATGGCGAGCCTCTCGGCCCTGGCCTGTGCCCCAGCCGGTGGCCTGCCGGGTGCGCCGCAGCCACATCGTCGGCCTCCCGTAACAAGGCGGCGGCGTGACGAAGCCCGCCAGCGCGATGGCGTCGCCGCCGTGTTCGACCCGCAGCAAGTGAACGGGCGTGGTGAGTAGGGGCACCAGCGTCGTTGTGTCCCTGATCATGCAGGACGGCCAACAGCCACGGAACGACCTTTTGGTCGCGATCAGCGCCGCCACGAGAACCGCAGTCGGCGCCGGAACCGGGATCCATCCCGCCGACCATGGCGGCTGGCTGCTCGTCTGGCCCGGGGAGCTGCACCGTCCCGCCGTGGGAGCCGAGGCCGGTTCGTCGAGCGGACGCGAGACGGAGGGGCGTGGTGAGCGCGGACAGCATGCACGGAGACGAGCCGCTGAGACTGCGCCGGGACCAGGTACTGGACGGGGTGCAGGTGCGCGTCAACGCGATCCGTGGGACCTGGACCGTGTGCGCACACTGCCGGAGGCGATCCTGGCTACTGACCGTGGGCCAGGGTTGCCTCAGGTGCTGCGGCAGGTCGCCGAGGCGGCGGGCGCACTGGTGGACGCCGAGTAGGGGGCGGTAGGAGTGATCGGTGAGGACCACAGGCTGGAGGAGTTCGTATCTCGGCACGGGACGGATCTCTCGCGGCGGCGGTCAGCGGCTACGAAGCCGTGGTGACCAGTGATGTCGTGCACGATCCGCGAACTGCTGCCGAGAACGCCGGACGGACGATGGACGGGATTCGGGCCCGCAGTGGCCGTCCCGATCGGTTCGGGCAGGACAGTCCACGGCGTGCTGCTCCTCGTGCGCCGCGAGGGGCGCCCGGTCCTCGGCACGACCGAGACCCGCCCGCCGGCCGACTTCGCGGGACACGTGGCCGTGGCGATGGAGCTGGCAGACCGGCGGCAGAAATCGGAGCAGGTCGCCCAGCTGCGCGAACGGGAGCGGATCTTTACGACCCCTTCGGCATCGTTGTCCAGCGGCTGTTCGCATCGGGTCTGGACCCGCAGGGCGCCCAGCCGCTTGTGAAGCGCCCTGAGGCCGCGGAGCGACTGGCCCGGACCCGGGACGATCTCGACACCACCATCAGGATCATCCGGTCCGTGATCTTCGGGCTGCATGCATCAGGAGAGAGCCCGGATGACCGGGACCGCGGTCCGGCGCCGAGCGGTGTCGTCCCACACCCGAGTGAGTACCGAGGTCAGGCGGCGGTACGAAGACTCCGGGGGCAAAACAGTCCCCGGTAGCTCTGCACGTGTCCTGGGGCTGCAGTCGTCACTGCCGTCCCGGTATCGCGCCGACTTGCCGGGGGCCTGAACCACATCCTGTCCGAGTTCGCTCCGTCAACTAGACGTCCTCGTCGACTTTGCAAATCTTTCGGTGTTGTGGGCTATTGACAATGATACAAGGCATATATCCAGAGTCAATAGGTTTTAGGCGAATACAGGTGAGCAGGCTGACCTGACCTGACCTGACCTGACCTGACCTGACCTGACCTGACCTGACCTGACCTGACCTGACCTGAGAAGCCGTTGCAGTATCGATCTCGGTGAGCGTGAGTTCGAGGTCGTCGACTCGGTCGGGTGATCTTCTGGCTGGCCGGGCATGAGAGCGGGGCC
>NZ_JBSFFY010000155.1:0-4191 GCF_053596315.1 Streptomyces sp. NPDC001732 | reverse complement strand
TGGTCCCACTGGCGCAGACGCCACCAAGCCATCGCCCAACGATGCCACTACCTGAAAAGAGTCAGCTCAGGACACGAAATCTGACTGGAGTACTAGAGCTGATCCCGGCCCGCCAATACCAGGAGACTGTCGACGAACTGGCCGAACTTCCCCAGCTGTTCATCGCGGTCTGACCCGCACGCCGGCCGCCCCCTGAGGGATTCGGGGGCGGCCTTCTCTAAGGGCTGTCCCGTAATCCCCGGTGGATCAGCGCGCGGCGTCAGATGCGGTGCATCGCAAGGCGGAGGGGTGTCCGCATACTGGATGTATTCGGACGTTCCGACAACGCAGCGAGGTGCTGTAGCTGTCGTCGCGCGCCCGCCGGGGATTACGGGACAGCCCTTAGTGCCGCATCAGCCAACGTTTGCCCTGCTCACGACCTCGCGAAGGCGTTCGTCTGGGGCGTGTTTGTTCCGCCAGATGATGTAGTGGCGGATCATGTTGCCTTGCTCTTTGTGGCTGGTGTGGTCGGTACCATCGAGGGTGAAGTAGCGCAGAACGGTGAACTGGGCCTCGATGCGGTTGAGCCAGGAGCTGTTGGTCGGGGTGCAGGCGATCTCGACGTTGTTCGCCGCCCACGTTGCGACCCGCTGGCATCGTTTCGTCGTCAGGTGTGGGGAGCAGTTGTCACAGACGATCGCAATGCGCACGTCCATCGGGTGCAGTGAGCGCAGGTAGCGGCAGAACTCCAGGAACTTCGACCTGTTCTTGGTCTTCTTGACATGCCCGTAAAGGTGGGCCTTGGCAAGGTCGTGGGCGGCGAACAGGTGCCGGACGCCGTGCGGGCGGGGGTAGGTCACCCGGCGGCGGGGCCGGGGCTCGTGATCGGGACCCCTGTGTCGGCCGCCGCGTTCGGCCCATTGCCGGCCGGGGTGCGGCTGGAAGTTGAGCGGCCCGAACTCGTCCACGCACAGGATGACTTCGGGCTCGCCTTCCTCGGGTATGACCTCGCCGTCGGCGATGGCGCAGAGATGCTCGATGCGGGCCTTCTTGGCTGCGTAGTCCGGGTCGCGGGAGGTCTTCCAGGTCTTCATGCGTTGAAAGGAGACGCCCTCCTCGCGGAGCAGGACCCGAGGGCCCTCGTGGCTGATGTCGTCGACCACCCCCTCGGCGACCAGGAAGTCGGCCGGCTTGACCAGGCTCCAGGCCGAGAACGGCAGGCCGGGCTCGGCCGGCCTGGACTTGGCGATCTTCTTGCTCTCCCGGCGTTCCGGAAGGTTGAAGGTCCTCGGCCGACCGCCCTTGTACTTCGGGGAGAGCATCTCGAAGCCGTCCGCGCTGAAGTTGTGGATCACGTCCCGGACCCGGTCCGGGCTCGTGAACGTCACCTCGGCGATCTTCGCCACGGACATGCCCTGCGCGGACAGCAACACCATCTGGGCCCGCCGCCAGGTCACCACCGAACCGGTGCCTCTGCGGATGATCCGCAGCAACCGCCTGCCCTCGTCGTCATCGATCCCCCGGCCCCGCACACGTTCAGCCACGTGATCATTCTGACCGCCCGGCGCAGCAACCAAGCGATACGTCACAGCGGGGCGAACGTTGCCTGATGCGGCACTAGCCGTCGCAGGTCAGGTCCTTCGCGGGCAGCCGGCCCGTGGCCAGGTACCGCCTGACGTCGGCATCCGCACAGGACGGGCCAGCCACCACCACGCCGTGGCCTTCGCCGCCGACCACCGTGACCATCCGCGCACCGTGCAGCGCCCGACGCATGCCCTGCGCCATGGCCAGCGTCGCCTGCGGATCCCACTCGTTCTGCACAATCAGCGCGTTGACGTCGTTGCTCACCACGGTGGCAGGCTCGCTTGCCGCCGACTTCCAGAACGCGCACGGCTGAATGTTGGCCCCCAGATCGCCAGCCAGCGGGTACATGGCTCGGTCTCGGATCACGTCCCGGCGGTACTGCTCGGGGTTGCGCGGCCAGGTACGGGTGTCGCCGCAGAAGACGGACCACACGACGGCGGACGCGTTGTCCGCCGGAACGTCCGCAGCGAACGCCCCCGCGTCGGTGGACCGGGCCGGGGCGGAGCCGGGGGGCGCCGATCCGGCCGAAACTGCCGACGCGGCCAGCGTGGCCGACGCGGGGGGTCCGTCCCCGGCCGCGGCCTTCAACCCGACGATCCACGGGGTGACGGCCTCGACGTGGACGAACGCGTTGTACGCGGAACGGATGGCGCCGCCGCTGAGCGCCCCGCCCTCCGTCGGGATGGGCGTGCGGTCGGCGTGGGCGATGAGCTCCCAGTACGTCTTCCGGACCTCCGCCGGAGTCGAGCCCAGCCCGTAGGTGGCGTTGCGCGCGGCGGCCCACTCGGTCCACCGAGTGAAGGCGAGCTCGGCCCCCGCCGACCATCCCCGGAACGTCCCTCGCCACGCGAGCGTCGGATCGAGCGCGCTGTCGAGCACGAACCGGTCCGAGCGCTGGGGGAACATCTGCGTGTAGACGGCGCCCAGGTAGGTGCCGTACGAGTACCCGAAGTAGGAGATCTTCTTCTCTCCCAGTGCCGCCCGGACGACGTCCATGTCCCGTGCCGTGTTGCGGGTGGTGATGTGCGGCAGTACGTCTCCCGCCTTGGCCCAGCACTTGTCGGCCACCGTCCGGGCCCAAACCACGTCCTTCGCGAACGTCCCTGTGGTGTAGGGGTGCTGGAAGGTCTGCTCCTCGTCCGTCAGGCTGCAGCCGATCGGCGCACTCTGTCCGACCCCGCGCGGGTCGAAGCCGATCAGGTCGAACCGCTCTCGTACCTCTGCAGGCAGCAGCGCCTCCATCTCCGCGGGCATGGTCAGCCCCGGAACACCCGGTCCCCCGGGATTCATCAGCAGCACGCCGTGCCGCTCTCTCGCGCTGCCCGCCTTGATCCGCGATATCGCGAGCTCGATCTTCCGGCCCCTGGGGGAGCTGTAGTCCAGCGGCACCTTGACTTTCGCGCACTCCAGGGCTGCAGGCTGGCCTGTGCCGCAGCGTTCCCAACGGAGTTTCTGCTGCGCGTACTGCTGGAGCGGATCCCCTGCGGCCGACACTGTCACGGGGGTGAGCACTGCCATCACGGTCGTCACCGCGCCGACCGTCAGCACGGAAACCGTTCGGGCGCCTCGTAGAGCCATGTCATTCCTCTGTACAGAAATCAGTGTCTCGGATCGCCTCCAGTCTCTGTTCGTCCACCACTCGTTCCCGTACGACGCGGGGATGGGCTCATGATCCAACTTGCGGAGTAGGACGACGCACCGCCGTCCTGCTGGAGTCCTGCTCCTCATAGTGCATCGGTCCGGGTAGGCGGCCGACCGGCCATCTACCGGCAGTCACGCCGTGGACACCCCGGCCCGCAGCGCGACAACGGTACGGACGGCCGCAGCGCCGACGACGCGGCCGATCGTGCCGACGGCGTCCCGGTGGGACCGGGTGAACACGGTTGCCTCGTTCCGGCATCCGCCGGGGCGGGGGCCGACACCGACCTCGTTGCGCACCACGCCGACCGGGTTGCCGCTCTTCGCAACCGCCCACCCCGGCGGGCGGACGTCAACGATACGCTGGTGTCCATCAGTTGACGCCCCACACTGTGCACACCCACATGCGGACAGCAGGGGACCGGTGTAATCGCCCCAGATCGCCTGCGGCAGTTCAGCCGTTTCGCGGGTGGTGTACGGGTGGAGCGGCGTAGGTCGAGCGCCCGAGCGGTGGCCAGGTTCTTGTCGGCGGCGAGCTCCTCGGGAACGGCTGTGGCGGACCAGGCCGGCGCCTCGGCCCAACCGGCGCGGCCTCTCTGGCTTTCCGGGCCTATCGGATCAGCGCGCGGCTCCCCCGGCCCTTAGGGGTTAGGGGAGGGATACCCGGCGTCGCACGTCCAGCAAGTTCCGGAAAGGAGGCCCTGGTGCCGCCCTGCGGAAGTCCGTGGAGGGGTGAGGATCAGGCGGTCTCGAGTGCCTTTGTAGGCCCATCGGTAGGGCTTGGGGGTCTCGTTGCGGCCGATGACGTATGCCTCCAGCCTCTCGATCAGGTCCTCGCGGCCGACGAAGCCGCCGTCCAGTGGCAGAAGGCACCGGTCGCCGCCGGGGCCACCTATGGGCTTGATCCGCTTTGACGGACATCGGAGATCAGTGGCTTCGGCCCCGGAAGGATGATGTCCATCATGGAGAGCATGGGGAACAAGAAGCCGC
>NZ_JBSFFY010000154.1:0-4364 GCF_053596315.1 Streptomyces sp. NPDC001732 | reverse complement strand
GCAGAATCCAAATCCGGCCCCACCTGATCGACGGCTGCCTCACCGCCACGGGCCTGGCTATCAACCCACCGACCCCACCCTGAAAACCTCAGTAGCTCCCCCCGAGACGACAATCACCTCTCACCGAATCGATCAACAAACCGACAGCGAAGGCTGATCGGGCAGAACGCGACGGTCCGTTGCAGTAACCCGTTCCCGGCACCCTTGGTGACAAGCAGCGCACCGATCTTGTGACGCACACTGCGCCGCGGGACTCTGCTGCGCATTTCGCTGGGGCGTGCGGGGTGACCGTGTCGGGGGCCAGCAGCTGCGAGGTGGCGGTGGGGTGTCAGGTCTCCCGGTGCCCGCTCAAAACAGTGCTAGGCCCTCGCCGCTGGTGTCCGCGATGACTGGCCGGAACTGGGCAGGGAGGCCGTCCAGGCGGTCAGGACCGGCCGCGGCGGCCACGGAAGGGGCCGTCTCGGCCAACCAGACACGAAACCGCTCGGCGGCTTCGCGGTAGGGGACTCGCGCCAGGACACGGTGCTCGCCGGAGGGACAGAAGTCGACGGCGACAGTGAGCAGGCAGGAACGGGGCGCGTTCTGACTGCCCGCCCAGGACACGCGCAGGACACCGCAGGGCTTGCGCCCGCGGGGGGCGCGGTGGGTCGGGCGCAGCGATCGGCAGGCTATGTGGGCGGTCCATGCGGCGAGGTGCGGCAGGGGCAGGGTGGTGCGTGCGCGGCAGCCGGGGCAGCGGTGCCAGTGGCGGAGCCAGTCGTCGGTGTCGGTATGGAAGAGGCGTTTGTAGCGGTTTGCCACGCGAATGTCGTTGCTGTACAGGTGGTCGGGGCGTTCCTGTGTGTTGCAGGACTGGCAGACGGGGGCGCGGACGTAGCCGTGTTCGTGGCAGTGGTCGAGCACGGTGGCGGGCGTAGTACGGCAGACGGCGCACACCCACCCAGCCACCCTGCGGGAGGTACCGGGCTTCCTGCTGAGCACCGAGTACAGCTGCCCTTCCAGCTCTTTGTTGTACGGGCGCAGTGAGGCGGTGGGGCCCTCGGGGCTCGTCGTCTGCCGACTGCCGGCGTTTCGGGCCTGCCGGGGGTGGGAGGGCGGCTCGGTGACCGCTGCGCTTGCCTGGCTTGTCCGCGCGGCTTGCACCCACTGCGTTTCGGCGTGCTCGGCCGCGTCCAGCAGCCTGACCACAGCGCGCGGCAGCCACCACGTGCGCTGCGCCCCGTCGCGGGTCTGCTCCACGAGTATCTGTCGCAAGTCGATCCCCGCCAGATGGTACGGTCGGCCGGCTTCGCGTCGTGCTGCGCGCTCGGGGCCGCCCAGCTCCTGCAGGTCCCCCATGATGCGCTGGCGCCAACGCAGCGGCGTCTCCTCGTTGCACTCCTGCCTCGGCGCCCCACGAAACGGACCGATACGGACCAGGTCCTGCCGGTCCATCCCAACCGTGTTCAGTTCCGCGGCAGCCCGGCGCACCTCAACCTCCGGAACACTCCACTGACCGTTGCTCGCCCTCACCGTCGCCACCACATGGCTGCCGAGCAGGACGTACCTCACCTGGCCACGGGCAGGAGAGCAGGTGAATGCCTCAGAAGCCGTCGGCACAGCACTGTCGGCGGTCAGATCGACCCACAGAGCGTCCGCGGCAACCAGGGTGATCAGGCCGTCCGTGCGACCGGGCATGACACGCTCTGACATACCGACAGGTTAACGGCCTGCAACGCTGCAACGATCCCAAGCGCCTCGGCCTGGCACGCGGTGAAGGCGGGGGATCCGGTCACGGTCCGGTCTCTGGAGCCCGAGCTGTATGAGCTTGATCCCCGGGAGTGGATACCGGGTTTCATGCGGCGAGTGACAGCGTACGTGATGTGATCAGTTGCTGTTCGAACTCGACCGGTGTGAGGTAGTCGAGCGCGGAATGACGGCGGCGCAGGTTGTAGTACGACAGCCAGCGGAACAGCTCCAGCCGCGTCTGCGCCTTCGATGTCCAGCGCCGTCGTGCAGCAGTTCCCGCTTCAGGCCCTGGAAGAACGACTCCGCGAGGGCATTGTCATAACTCGATCCCACCCACCCCATGCTGCGGCGCCGGGCCAGACCTCGCTCTGTTCGATCACGCCAGATCGGCATTCCTACAGAGCCTCGGCCTTGAGCGGCACGGGCTGACCTGGCGCTGGCCGGAGATCGACTGTGTCCACCCGCTCGATGACGGTGCGGCCGGCGTGCTGCACCGCTCGATTGAGGCGACTGTCGCCGGGCTCGGCCGGGACGGTTCCCGCTGGCGGCTGGCGTTCGCCGGGCCGGCGGCCCGCTTCGACATGCTGGCCGAGGACATCATGGGGCCGCTGTTGCGCCTGCCCAGGCACCCACTTGCCCTTGCTCGGTTCGGCCTGCCGACACTGCTGCCAGGCTCGGCCATCGCGCGGCTATTTACCACCGAGCGGGGCCGAGCGTTGTTCGGCGGGGTGGCCGCCCACGCATTCCGGCCGCTGCACTACCCGCTCTCCTCCGCCATCGCCCGGGGCATCATCGCCGCCGGGCATCGGCACGGCTGGCCCGTCGCCGCCGGCGGATCACGGTCGATCTCGGCGGCGCTGGCCGCAGTCCTCGCCGAATACGATGGCAAGATCGAGACCGGCATCGAGGTGCGGCACGCACGCGACCTGCCACCCGCGGACATCACGATGTTCGACCTCGCTCCGCGGGCCGTCGCCGACATCATCGGCGACCGGCTGCCGTCTCGTGTCACCCGCGCGTATCGGTGCTTCCGGCATGCCCCGGGAGCCTCACGAGCGCGATGCGGTAGAGAGCGGCGTTGGCCGCCCGGTCGCCGCCCCTGGAGAGCCGGTGCCGGTTCGTCTTCCCGCTCGATGTGGGGACGGGCGCCGCGCCGCACAGGGCCGCGAAGGAAGCCTCCGTGCGAAGGCGGGCCGGGTTCGCGCCAGCGATGATCAGCAGCTGGGCGGCGGTGTCCGGACCCACCCCGTGGGCGGCGCGCAGACCGGGGTTGAGGGTGGTGACCAGTTGGTCGAGCTCCCCGGTCAAGGTCGTGTGTTCCTCGGTCAGGCTCTGGACCCGCTTGGCCAGCGTGCGCAGGGCTGTCAGGAGCGGGGCGTGCGCGGGGTCGCTGACCGGCCGGAGTCGGGCAAGAGTGGTGACGCGCTTGTCACCGGACAGGGCGGTGTACTTGGCGCGGATGGCGTCGGGGGCGGTGATCAGGAGGTGCGTGATCTGGTTGAGCGTCGCGGTGCGGGCCTTGATCGCCGAGCGGGCGGCGGTCTGCAGGGCGCGTATCCCGACGATGGACCCGTCTTCGGAGCGCTGGTGGCGCGACCGGAGACGACGGCGCGGGCCGCGGCGTATGCGTCGATCGGGTCGGACTTGCCGATCCTGCGGCGTTCGGCCTTGTCGGGCCGGTTGACCTCGACGACGGCCAGGCCGGCCTGCTGGGCGGCATGTGTGAAGCCGGAGCCGTAGGAGGACGTGCCCTCCACGCCGACGGCGGCGACGGTGCCGTGGGCCTGCAGGAAGGCGATCGCGGCGGCGTATCCGGCAGCGTTGGTGGGGAATTGGGCGTCGGCGAGGTGCCCGCCCCGGTCGGTCACCACGGCGACGTGGATGGTGTCAGCGTGCGAGTCCACCCCGCCGACTACGACTTGGTCCCTCGTGTCCGCCGCCTCTGTGCCTGTCATGCTGGAGATGCCTTCCTTGCCGAAGGTAGCTCCGGCCGGAAAGGGCAGACAGGACAGTAGCGGCACTGGCCCGGCCGCTGAAAAAGGACCGCGCGGTACCCGCGACGCTCACCACTATGACGCCCGGCCCCCATGACAACGGCATTCGGCCTCGGCATCGCGGCACTCACCCGGTGAACGCTCCAGGCATCTGGGATGTCAGTGCCCTTTGACAGGGTGGCTCTATGAGCCAAACCATCAATTACTCCATGGCAAACCGTGGCGAGGTTGCGCGTTTTCTGCCCGCCCGGGACCTGAGCGACGAGGAATCGCGGCTCCTGGAGAGGATGCGGGTCCGGGCGCGGGCGCGTCAGGACGGTCTCGATGCCCAGGAGGTGGACTGGGGGCTGTCGGTTCAGGACGCGTTGGAGGAGCTGATTGCCGGTCGGGCCGATTCCACCGCGGAGTACGCCGGCAGCGCCTACTACGCGGCCCTCCAGATCATCATCGACCGCAACGCCTCCGACCCTTCCACCCTGGCGAGTTACCGGAGCCCCAGCACCTTCTTCTCCGCTCTGGACGACGCGCTGAGCGCGGCCGGGGTCCCGGCGGACCTGCTGCCCTACCAGTACATCTACAGCGGTCCGCCCTCGGAGATCGGGTTCTGCATCCCCAGACCCCCGGAGGGCTCTCCGGAGATCG
>NZ_JBSFFY010000153.1:0-4479 GCF_053596315.1 Streptomyces sp. NPDC001732 | reverse complement strand
AACCCGGTGAACGGGGCTATCCAGGAGGGCTCCGACGCCCTGATCACACCAGACACAGCAAGATCATCTCACCCGTGACCAGTAGTTACGGGACAGCCCTTAGCACAGTTCCTGCGCCGGGACCGCTGATGCCACAGCAGGCGGGTGGTGCGATCGTGCCGCGCTCACCCTCCTGCCGGGGCGTGCCTACGGGCTGGGCGTGGTGTGTTCAGCCCGTGTAGGTGAAGGTGAAGTGCGTGTCGTTGTCCTGGGTGATGCCCATGACCGCGCGCATACCGGCCGTTGCGCCTCCCGGTGAGCGGCCTCGCGCTCCGCCTGGCGTCGGCGGGCCTCTTGGAGCTGCACCCGGTACAGCCGGTCCCCGTCCGGGTTGTCCAGGGCCTCGGACAGCGTCTGCCACTCATCGCGCCCGAGCCTGCGCCACACCTTCCCCGCGGCCCCGGCCGGGTCGGCGGTGATCCGCTCCAGCTCGGTGACGACCACGGGCACCGCCTAGTGGTAGTCGACCGCCGTGATGCCCTCGCCCCTGCCCGGGTACGGCTCCCCGGCGAAGTAGCGGCGGGTGGCCTGCTCCAGGCGCTGTATCCGGCTCTCGCGCTGCGCTGCGGTCTTCCCGGTGAACACGAACGCCACCGGCGCGTAGCCCTCGCGGCCGGTCGCCGGGTAGATCCGCGACCACAGCCGGAAGCCGTGCACCGCCGCACCGTTGTTGTGACGGGCCACCATCTCCTTGTTCGCGTCGGCCCTCGGCGCCAGGAGCTCGAACCAGCCGGTGTAGCGGCGCAGTTTGTCCACCAGGTCGTCGACGGGTTCGGTGATCCGGTCGATCTCCAGGAGCATCGCGGGCACCCCGGCGTCCGGGGCGCGCATCGTCAGGTCGGCGTACTGGGTGTAGCCGTACGGGAGGCGGTGGGCGATCTCCGTCTGCCACGACAACGGCGTGCCGTACCCGGCCCCGGTGAGCACGGCCGCGGTCGAGGTGACGGCGGCGGCGTGTTCGTCGTAGCCGTCGGCTTGGACCGGCCGGCCTTCGTCGTCGTACTCCAGCTTGCGCAGCGCGGAGATCCGCACCGACTTCGGCAGCAGCGTCTTGGCTTCCCTGTGTCCCTTCTCGGTCAGCACCCACAGTTGGTGTCCCGACTCCAGCCGCGTCTCCTCCCGGACCAGGCCCGTCTTCTTCAACGCGTTCAGGGTGTCCCTGGTGGACCGGTCGTGCCGGTCCGCTGGACGCAGCATCCGCCAGAGTTGATCGGCGGTAGCCCTCTGGAAGATGCCCAGAGCCCTCAGCACTTCCTTGCGTCGCACTCCGGTCGGCTTCCATGCCTCTGCAGATCTAGGAGGGTTGTCGAACGCGTCAGCGGGCCTTGACTTCCCGGGCTGACCTGCGGATACACGCCGGGCGGGCGAAGTGGCCGTGGAGGGGGCGATGGAGGGGCCCGTGGAGGGGGCCTGCGGGACCTGGTCCAGGTCGCCGGAAGGCGCCGGGCCGGGCACGCTGCGGAGGGCTTGAGTGGGGCGGGGTGTGTGGTCGGCGGGCACGGTGCCCTCGGTTTCCCCCGGCCTGCGGGCCGGGTCGGTGAGCGTCCGGCCCGTACGCGGATGTGCGTACGGGCCGGGGCCACCTTCGGAAGCACCCCCTTGTCTTCCGTCTAGCCGTCCGCGACATCCGGTGTCCGATTTCTCCGCGACTAGGCCCCTGTCGTGCGGGTTTGTCCGTGAGCGGGGATCATGATCCCCGCCATGTCCCTCGGCAGGCTGACGGCACGAGTGAAGCTCCGTCCGGACCGGGGGACGTGCTCTAGCGTGAGCGCTCCCGTCACCCGCTTGGCAGAGGAGCTCAAGGTGCCCAAGGTTTGGATCGGCCCGCGCAGCTACGCGACGAAGAAGGCTCGGCAGGAAGCGGTGCAGGCGATCCTGGGCCGCTACGGCCTCGGGAAGGTCGTCGACCAGGAGGACGACGACCTGCTGCTGCGGGACCTGCTGGACATGCATCCCGACGCGGCGGACAAGGTCGGCCCCGGAGTGAAGCACTTCCGGGTCATCGCCACCCCGCGCGGACACCACAAGGGCCCGGAGGTAGTCCTGGTCGACGGCAGCAAGGTCGCCTTCTCGTACCAGAAGTGCCTCGATGCCCCCACCCACCCGCAGCGGGTGAAGACCGCCATGCGCACCGAGATTCAACCGCAGGTCAACACCTACTACGAGTCCCGCAAGGCGTCCCACACGCTCGTGTCCGACGAGAGCGGCCAGGAGCTGGCTCCCGCCGACGTCCACGTCTCCTACTTCCAGGGCCCGCGCTTCCACGACATCGCGCTGGACTTCGTCCGGGCCGCCGGCGGCTTCGACGCCATCGACCTGACTGCGGAGACCGCGCGGGGCCTGGCCCTGTTCACCGACCGCGCCCTGGCGGAACGCTGGCACGCCCACCACCAGGAGCACGCCGTCCTCGGGCTGCTGTCGGCTAAGGAGAACCTGCGCCGCCCGCGCATGTAGCGCGCCACACGCACCGGATGGCCGCGGCCTGAGCCGAACCGGCCGGGGACGGCGCCCGGGGACGGAGATCTCTCCTCCGCCGGGCGCTGCCCGTTTTCGGTGGGGATGCCGGAGGTAGCAGAGGTGGACAAGGGGGTGCACGGCCCGCCGTGGGCGGTGGATCGGATGCCGTCCACTCCCCCACCGTGCCGCCATCCACTCCCAGCCGATGCCGTGGAACGAGTGGAGTCCACCCCGTTCGACCACCGAGTGCGGTGGTGTCCACCGGGTGGAGCCCACTCCGCACGGTGGACTCCACTCCCGGTGCGGTGGTGCGCGGCCACGGTGCACTCGGTGCGCTTCGCCGGTGCGGTGGTGCGCACCCGGTGCGGTGTGGTGGTGCGGTGCGCGCACCGCCGATGCGGTGGTGCGGTCGGTGCGCGCATCTTTCGGGCGGTGGTGCGGGGTGCGGTGCGCCGCGCGTTCCTGGTGGTGCGCTTCGGGCCGCGCGGCGCAGCCCGGTGCGGGGCGTGGCACCGTCGCCAAGGAGGCCCGGTCAGAGCCGAGTTCCTATATCACACGCCCCCTTGACCGCGATCTCTTAGAAGTCCCAAATGTGCGCTATGCGGACCCCTGATATGTGGCAGATCACACACGGGAAGTTTGGGAGCGGGTCGGCGGGTGCCCGCCGTATCCCGGCCGGACAGAGGTGCGCACCGGTGCGCAGGGCTGAGGTCACCGGTGCGTACGCGTCGCCTCGCGCGCACGCCCCGGTGCGGTGCCCGGCAGTGAGCGACGTCGTCGGTGCGCGCACCGGTGCGCTCGATGCCGTTCATCGCCACCGCACGGTGCGCACCACCGGGACGGGTGCGCGCACCGGATGCCTCGATGTCCCGCACCTCCCACCGGCCGGGTGCGCCGGAGTGAGCCTCCGCCAACTTGAAGTCGCAGGTCAAAGGGCTGGCGTGACCGGTGCTCGGGGTGCTCACGCTGGTCGTGGGTGGCTGTCTGCGCAGTAGATCGTCCGTCAGCGGTTGGTTACCAGCTTTTCGGTGCTCGAATCGGTGGCGGACGTGCGTTTCTCGGTCAGCGACAAGCGTGACTCCAACGCCCGAGCTGCTCGGCGTAGCATGCCGAGATGCGCGCAGACAGCCCTCGGGACGCCCATGCCCTCCTCCTCAATGGCACTGTCGGCGTGGGCAAGACAACCGTTGCCGAGGCTGTGGGCGACCTTCTTGCCGACGCCGGGATTCCTCATGCCGTCATCGATCTCGACTGGCTACGTAAGTCGTGGCCCACACCTCCCGGTGACCGGTTCAACTTCGGCATGCTCCTGCGGAATCTGCAGACCGTCACCGGTCACTATCTCGATGCCGGAGCGACGCGCCTCGTCCTCGCGGGTGTGGTTGAGGACCAGGACGAGCGGGAGTTGCTGGCTGATGCCGTAAGTGCTGAACTCATGGTCTGCCGGCTCCGGGCTGAGCTTTCGGTCATCCACCAGCGACTGGCCCAACGCCACGGCAGTGAGCCCGAAGCACTGCGATGGCACCTGAACCGGTCCGGTGAACTGGACGGAATCCTCAGCCGGTCTGCAGTCGACGACTTCACCGTCGACGCCGGCACAGGATCCGTCACTGACGTCGCCGTAGCGGTGCTCAGGACAGCAGGCTGGACGTGATCATCGGATTGCAGCGGTAGCCGTCACGGAGGCTCGATCACACCCTTTTCCGGAAATCCCCATCAACGGTCTTCTACGCTCTGTGCATGCTGGATCCCGAGCTGCTGGAACGGATCACCGCGCGGCGCGCGGAGCTGGACGCACTCGAAGAGCGACTGGTCAAGCAGCTGGCGGAGATACGGGCCGAGCGGGACGAGCTCGCCGTCGCTGAGCGATTCCTTGACCGGGTGAGTAACTGATCGTTTCAGAATGAGGTTCGGAGTCGTCTCAAGCAGATGATGCTGCAAGCGAGTTGAAGCAGGCCGAGGTGGAGATCTGCGCGTATCTCG
>NZ_JBSFFY010000152.1:0-4492 GCF_053596315.1 Streptomyces sp. NPDC001732 | reverse complement strand
CTGATTCGTGACCGACGGTGCTACCAGGTCACACCCCCAGTGACAGCGGCGGCTTGACATCAGCATTGGGAAGCACCTGGACGAAGTCTTCATCAGAATCAACGGAGAGCAGAAGTACCTGTGGCGGGCCGTCGACGCCGACGGCAACGTGCTCGACATTTTGGTCCAGAACCGGCGGGACACCGCTGCGGCCAGGCGCTTCTTCCGCCGCCTGCTGAAGACAACCTGCTCGGTGCCGAGGGTAGTCGTCACGGACAAGCTGCGTTCCTACGGGGCGGCCCACCGCGAGCTGATGCCCTCGGTCGAGCACCGTGCCCACAAGGGCCTGAACAACCGGGCCGAGAACAGCCACCAGCCCACCCGCCAGCGCGAACGCGCCATGAAGGGATTCCGCAGCATCGGTGGAGCACAGCGGTTCCTGTCCGCGTTCAGCGGCATCTCACCCCACTTCCGGCCCCGCCGCCACCTGATGACCGCCGCCCCCTACCGCGCCGAGATGACCACCCGCTTCGCCATCTGGGACCAGATCACCGGCGCTGCAAGCCGGCCCATCACGGCCTGACCCCAGGCCCGAAACGCAAGCCCACCACACCCCGACGCCCCATCAGACACTCACACACCCAACAACGTGACAGCGCCCCCAGAAGGACCGGCAAGCCGTCAACGAAACCGGCTCCCGCACGGCGTGGAGGATGGGGCTGCGGCCCGGCGACGTGGTCATGCACGCGTTCGTGCTCAACATGTGGATCGCCGGCCTCGGACCGCTCGACGTCCTGCAGAACTTCGGGGCGACCACGGTCCCGATCGGGGCCGAGAAGGCGTCCCGGTTCGCCGCCGTGGCCAGGCACACAAAGCCGGTCGCGGCATTCATGACGCCGTCCTACGCCGAGTACCTGCTGCACAAGATCCCGGAGGAAGCCGGCGTCGACCCCGCAGGTCTCGGCATCCGGCGGATCGCGCTGTCCGGTGAGCCGGGCGCCGGCGTGCCGGAAATCCGCGAGCGCATCTCGCGGGGATTCGGTGGTGCCGAGATCTACGACGGGATCGGTGCGACCGGTGCGGTCTTCAAGGCCGCGATCTCCTGCGAGGCGCACGAGGGCATGCACTTCGTCGCGTCCGACTACACGTTGTTCGAAGTGCTCGACCCGTCCACGCTGCAGCCGCTGCCGCTGGAGGACGGGGTGGAGGGCGAAGTCGTGCTCACCGGGCTGGAGAAGGAGTGCGCGCCGTTGGTGCGGTGGCGGGACAAGGACCGGGTTCGCGTGCACACCAAGCCGTGTGCCTGCGGCCGGCCGGGTTTCCGCATCGAGGTCCTGGGCCGATCCGACGACATGCTGTTGGTGCGCGGGGTCAACGTCTATCCACACGCGATCAAAGACGTCGTCACGAGCTTCGCGCCCAGAGTCACCGGCAACATCTGCGTCGTGCTCGACGCCGCACCGCCTGTGGCGCCGGCACCCCTGCCACTGCTGGTCGAGGTTCCGGACGGCGTCACGGACGAGCCGTACTCCGCGAGAGCATCGAGCAGGCGATTCACGACCGGTTGCGCTTCACCGCGAACGTGCAGCTGCGGCGCACGGCGGAGTTCAACGAAAGCGTCGGCCGGACCTTCAAGCAGACGCTCATTCTCCGCAGAGACCTGACGTCGTGACCACCACGAGCGGCTCCAGGCTGCACCGGCGCATTGCAGTGGCGACCCTCACGGGCACCGCACTGGAGTACTACGACCTCTTCGTCTACGCGGCGATGGCCGCCCTCGTCTTCCGCACCCAGTTCTTCCCCAGCCACGATCCGGCCACCAGCACGCTCACGTCGTTCGCGACGCTCGCGGTCGGCTATTTCGCGCGACCGATCGGCGGCATCGTCCTGTCGCACATCGGTGACCGGTTCGGGCGCAAGCCCGCGCTGCTCCTCTCCCTGATGCTCGCCGGAGGCAGCACGACTCTGATCGGTGTGCTGCCGACGTACGGATCGATCGGGCTGGCCGCACCGATTCTGCTGACGGTACTGCGGCTGGTGCAGGGTTTCGGTATCGGTGGCGAGTGGGGCGGCTCGGCCACGCTCGCACTGGAACATGCGCCCGCCGATCGTCGAGGGTTGTGGACGAGCTGGACCGGTGCCGGCCTGACCCTCGGCGCGGTGATCGCCACCGGCGTCATCGCGTTCATCACGTCGGTCATGAGCGCGGACGCGTTCACGGCCTGGGGTTGGCGGATCCCGTTCCTTCTCAGCGCCGTGATCATCGTGGTGGGCGCCGTCCTCCGGCACCGTCTGGAGGAAAGCCCCGAGTACCGGGCGCTGCGAGCCGAACAACGGCCGGCCACGGTCGTCGAGAAGCTGCCGCTGGCAATCGTGCTGTCCCGGCACTGGCGCCCGCTCCTGCTGTGCGTCATGCTGCCGGCCGCCACGTTCGTCAGCGCGGGCGTCCTGAACACGTGGGGCACGACCTACACCACGACCGATCTCGGGATGTCCCAGAGCACGGTGCTGGCCATGCAGGCCATCGCGAACTGCGTGGCGACGATCGCCATTCCCTGCTTCGGATATCTGTCCGATCGTACCGACCGTGCCCGGCTCGTCGCGATCGGCGCCGGCACCGCGCTCGTTCTCGTCACGCCGGCCTTCTTCCTGCTGCGCACCGGCGTACCCGTGCTGTATCTGCTGGCCCAGTTGATGATCACGATTCCGCTGATGTTCCTGACGGTATCTCAGCAGGCGCTGCTGCCGGAGAGCTTCCCGACCGAGGTGCGCTACTCGGCGGTCTCCCTCGCGTTCCAGCTCACGGCGGTGCTGCTCGGCGGGTTCACGCCACTGCTCGCCGCGGCCCTCCACTCCGTCGGCGGTCTGTTCGCGGTCGGTGTCCTCCTGGCCGTCGCTTGTGCCTCGACGCTCGTTTCGGCGCTGGTCATGTCGCGGACGCGAAGGCCGGCACGACAGCTGCTCGGCGCGCCACAGGTCGTTGCGGGCGGGATCACCGAGTGATGGACGCATACGGATCGGAAATGCACCTCGCCCGCGGGCCCTGCCTACGGGGACCACCTGCACGGACGCCTCACCCGAGGCGGGCGAGCCCGGCTGGCCGGGCGTCGACGCCCCCGGCTCGTCGCTGCCTCCCGGGCCCACCGTGCCGGCCGCGGCCTTACGAGCTGGTGCGTGATAGTCGCGGGTGATGTGTTCTTGCTGGTGGGTGGCATGATCTGGATGTGGCGATCATGCTCAGTCGGACGGTTCTCGCGCATCAGGTGTTCACAGGCGTCTCCCGGGGTCATCCCGTCTCTCTGGTTGAGGAGTTGGCGGGACCGTGGCAGGCCGTGGTCGAGGGGCGTCGTCACGAAGCTCGCGGCGGGGCCAGGAAGCGCGAGGCAGGAGCCGGTGCCCCGCATCGGCTGGTGTTCGTCGACCGGCTCGTGGCCACGCTGATTCACCTGCGGCACGATTTGCCGCATGCGGCGTTGGGGCTGTTGTTCGGCGTGGACCGCTCCACCATCACCCGTGCGATCGCCGAGATACGAGGGCTGCCGGCCGAGCGGGGATGCGCGGTCCCGGACCGGCCCGGCCTGCGGACCCTGGCGGATGTGTTCGCATACGCCCAGGCCGAGGGCATCGAGCTGCGGCTGGACGCCACCGAGGTCCAGGTCCGCCGGCCCCCGGCCGGCCGCGACGGGCGCCGTGCGTTCGTCTCGGGCAAGAAGAAACAGAACACTATGAAGGCCACCGTCGTCGCCGACCATCAGGGCCGCACGCTCTGGACCGGCGCCCTGCGATCAGGGCGGATGCACGACGCAACCGCCGCACGCAACGAAGGCATCAGTACCTGTTTCCAGCACTTTCGCGACGTGGAGGTCCTCCCGGACGACGGCTGTCCCGGGCTCCGCCACGACCATCCCGGCCAGGCGGTGACCCCGCCCGGGAAGGGAAACAAGATCAGCCCGCCCGAGGTCCTCGAAGCCCGCCTACGAGCCCGACACCGGCACTCCTCGAAGCGCATCACCGTCGAACACGCCCTCGCCGATCACAAACACTGGAAGCAACTGGTCCGCTGGACCCACCGCCGGGAGAACCCGCCCGCCACCTACCGGGCCATCGCCGGCCTCGTCTCCGACCGCAACACCACCGGCTGACACAAACCCGCAGCACAAGCCCCCACGTATCCAATGCAATCACGCACCAGCTCGTAACAGGCGCCCGCCAACCGACGTCTTCCGCAGGGGAGGAGTGGAATCAGCCGGGGCGGTGTCGCCCGGCGGGCGGCAGCCGTCACAGGCGGCAGCCGAAGCCGTCACAGGTGGTGCCCGAAGTCGTCGGAGGCGGCTCGTGGAGCAGCCCGTCGGAGGCGGCTTCCGAAGCCGTCGGCCGCGTACTCCCTGCGGGCCGCCGCCCCTCGCCGGGGCGGCGGTCGTCCTGTCCGGGCACAGCTCATAAAACCTGGACTCGCGGCGGGAAACCATGAGTCCATGGGATCCGCGCGGGCCGGATCGGCTTGTCGGGGAAG
>NZ_JBSFFY010000151.1:0-4567 GCF_053596315.1 Streptomyces sp. NPDC001732 | reverse complement strand
CCTCGCCCACCCCTGCCGCCTCATCTTCGCCGACGGCGGACGCCCCACCGACGTCTCCGGCCCACACATCGAGGACGAAGCCGCCGTTCCCCACCAGGACTTCTGGAACTGAGAGCAGCTGCACACGCCGTTGAGCGGACACGCTGAACACAGTCCGTACAGGAACGGCTCCTTCTCCAGGCGGTCGGCTCTGGGATCGGCTTGGTGGCGGCGTCGCCAGTCGGACCAGCCGAGCCGGTGGGCCGTGTCGTCGGCGGGCTGGACGACGAGGGTGATGAAGAGTCGCTGGATTTCGTTGCAGGTGAGCGGTATGAGCGTATGGGTGCGGGGTGGCGGGTGCGCTCGTCGGCGCGTACGACGGCGAGGAAGGCGTGGGCGAGTATGGCCAGGGTGACCCAGCGGGACCGGGGACGTAGCGGCGGACCTGCTGGCCCAATCCTGAGACAACCGGTTCGAACAGCCACAGAAGCTGCTGAGAAAGTGCGGCTCCAATCGAAAGATGTAGCGATCATTGGATCCCGTGAACACGAACGAGAGCAGCAGTGCCTCGTCCGTCTGCCAGAGCTTCCCGGTAAGCGTTGAATTCCATCGAGGGAACTCCCATCATCTGCACTCAGTCCGCACGCTTCAGGGAATCTTTGCACACCGCTCGGCGAGTCGTTGCTGACGGCGCACAACTGAAGATGGCGTCTGCGGGTCCCTACCACGCCACCATCGACGTCTGGCCCGCACTTCCCACGGGCTCTACCTCTCCGTCAACCCCTAAGGACTTCCGACGTTGACCACTCAGCGGACCGAGTCGTAAGACCGTGTCAGTGGGGGCGGTTAGCGTGTCGGCCATGACTGACGCTCTGTGGGATGAAGCTCCATCGGCTGGCCCCGACGCGGTGCCCGGCGGCTTGACCGACCCGGGCTGGCTCGTCTGCGCGGACCCGGACTCGGTGCTCGCGCTGCTGGGAAGTGCGTCAGAGCCGGAGGAGCAGCGGGGGGCGACGGTGTACCGGGCCTCGCTCGACGTGCACCGGCATCTGACTGCCGCCGAACGTCGCTTCGTCCTCGCGCTGGACGCGGCCAGGCTGGACGAGGAGGATCTCGCGGCGCAGTTTGCGGCGGTGGCGGTTCCAGGTGCAGAGCCGCTCGGTTGGGAGCCGGTCTGGGTCAGGGGTTCGCAGGCGGATTCCCGCCTGGTGTGGACGCTGATCGGTCACCAGGGGCAGGTGATCGCTGTCGCCACTGCCGTGGTCGCCGGTCGCGCGGTGGCCGTGACTGGCAGCCGGGACGGCACCGTTCGGATCTGGGATCTCGCCGCTGGCCAAAAGGCCTGCCCACCCCTGTACTGTCGCACGGACGCCCGGTCGGCGCTGACCGTCGACGTCGACCGGATCGCCACGGCCACCTTGGACGGTCGCGAGGTCGCGCTGCTGCTCTCGGAGCTCGCCGGCGAGCAGCGGCTCCTCCTTCTCGACCTTGCGACCGGGTCCCTGACTGGTGAGTGCGTCCGCGTCGTGGCCGTGGCGGAGTTGGCCGGCCGGAGCGTGGTGCTGACGCTGGAGGACGACCGGACCCTGCGGCTGTGGAACGTCGCCACCGGCGAGGAGCTGGGCTCGTCCGTGCCGGCGCAGGTGCTGGCCGGTTCGCACGGCTACCCGGCCGCGGTGCGCGTCGAACTCGGCGGCGCGGTGCGGACCTGGGACCTTGCCGGGAACGAGCTCGACTCGGCGCCGGTGGACGCGGACGAGCAGGCGTACGACCCGCAGGCCGTCGCGGTGGTGGTCGACGGTCGGCTGGTCGCCTGCGCCTTCGACGCTCTCGACATCGACCATCTCCACGACGGCGACACCGCGGTGGCTCTCCTCGGTGACCTGGCAGCCGCTTGCGGGCATCGAGCTGGTGCGCCCGTTCGCGTCTCCCAGTTTGTGGTGGTGGCCGGGCGCCCGGTCACCCTGTTCCGGGAGTACGGCGGGTCGCTGCGGGTGTGGGACCGGGTGGCCGGCTCCCGGCCCGGCACGCAGGGATGGGTGGTGACCACCGACGAGCTGCACGGACAATCGCTGCGGCTGCCGGCCGAGGCCCCGGGCGAGGACAGCTGGTGCTGGCAACTCGCCGACCCTGCACCGGCCGTGGCAGTGGACGCCGAACGATCCGCCACGCGGGTCCTGGATACCTGCGTCGTCGCCGGACGCACGCTCCGGTTGACTGTCGACGCCGACCACGTGGTGCGGGTGCGGGACACCGCCGCCGGGGCGGAAGTCGGTGAGCGGTCGTTCCCCTGCCACGAGGACCGGATCCGGGCCGGCGCCTTGGCCGAGGTGAACGGGCAGCTCCGGGTGGTGACGGCCGCCCTCGACCGGGGCGTGCGGCTCTGGGAGGTGGCCGGCGGGCGGCAGGTCAACGGCCCCTTCAAAGGGCACACCAGGCACGTGTGGGACGTCGCGACGGCGATCGTGGACGGGCAACCGGTGGCCGTCACCGCCAGTGCGGACCACACCGTGCGCGTCTGGGATCTCGGGAAGCGCAGGGTACGGCGCCGCACCGAGATCCGCGGTCACAAGGACGTGGTGCTGGCGGCTGCCATGACCACCATTCAGGGCCAACCGGCCGTTGTCACCGCCGGTGCGGACAAGACGCTGCGCGCCTGGGACCTGGCCACCGGCATACCGTACGGCGGGGGTATCGCCGCCGAGGTCAGCCTGCTAGCGACGGCGGAACTGGACGGACGCACCGTCGCGGTGACTGCGGCCTCGGACGCCATGCTCCGCAGGTGGGACCTGGATACCGGCAAGGAGCTCGGCCAGGCCGTCGCCGGACCTGCCGGCCGGATCCTGGCCCTGGCCACCGCCCGGGTCGACGGGCGAGACGTCGCGGTGACCGGCAGCTCGGACGGCACCGCACAGCGCTGGGACCTGGCGACCGGTCAGCCCCTCGGCCAGCCCCTCACCGGCCACACCAGCCGGCTCACCGCGCTCGCCACCGCCACCGTGGACGGGCACGCGCTGGCCGTGACCGGCAGCTGGGACAAGACGGTGCGGCTTTGGGACCTGGCCACCGGCCGCCAGCTCGGCGATCTTCTGACCGGCCACACCGATTGGGTCACCGCGGTGACCACCACCACACTCAACGGGCACCCCATCGCGGTCACCGCTGGCCGGGACGGCACGATCCGCACCTGGAGCTTGCCCGAAGGCCGGCCGTACGCCGAGCCGCTGTCCTGCCCCGCCGGGCCCGTACACGGGCTGGCAACGGCCGTACACGGCACCAGCACCCACCTGATCACCACCAACGGCACCAAAACGGTATCGGTGCGCAACCTGGCCACAAGCGCCGAACTCGCGCCACCCCTGCGCTGCCCCGCGCCCGTCCAGTCGGCCCTCGCCGCGCCGGACGGCACACTGGTGCTCTGCTTCGGCCCGGAGATTGCCGTGCTGTCCGCCGTTGACGGACAGGCGTCGGCTCGGGTGGCGCGGACTACGACTCGGCCCGCGATGCTGATCGACAGGCCGTGACGTGACGGTGGCCGCACGGGTTCTTTGAGTGTGACCAAGAAGTGGGCCCGCGCGGCCTTGACCCATCCTGCCTTTTGCGGCGTCTCGCGTACACATCTCGGCGATTTAGAAGTCATCTCATTTGGGCGACTCGGTATTCTGTGAGTCATGGTGGGGATCGTTGAGCGGCTGGTGCCGGACGAGTTGTGGGAGTTGTTCCAGCGGGTGGTGCCGGAGGCGCCGTCGCGGCCGCAGGGCGGTGGTCGGCGTCGGCACGGCGACCGGGAGGTGCTGGCCGCGATCGTCTTCGTGGCCACGTCGGGTTGCACCTGGCAGCAGCTGCCTTCGGCGTCGTTCGGCCCGTCCGGAGCGACCGCCCACCGGCGGTTCTCGGAGTGGTCGAAGGCCAGGGTGTGGGCCAAGCTCCACCGCCTGGTCCTCGACGAACTCGGATCCCGCGGCGAGCTGGACTGGTCGAGGTGCGCGATCGACTCGGTGAACATGCGGGCCTTGAAAAGGGGGACCTGACAGGTCCGAATCCTGTCGACCGGGGCAAGTACAGGTCGAAGATCCACCTGATCACCGAGCGGACCGGTCTGCCCATATCCGTCGCAATCTCCGGCGCCAACGTCCACGACAGCCAAGCCCTTATCCCGCTCGTGACAGGCATACCGCCCATCCGCTCCCGCCGAGGCCCCCGCCGACGCAGGCCCGGCAAGCTCCACGCCGACAAGGGCTACGACTACCGCCACCTGCGGCAATGGCTGTCCCGACGCGGGGTCCGGCACCGCATCGCCCGCAAGGGCATCGAGACCTCACAACGACTCGGCCGACACCGCTGGACCATCGAACGCACCATGTCCTGGCTCGCCGGCTGCCGACGACTCCACCGCCGCTACGAACGCAAGGCCGACCACTTTCTGGCCTTCACCAGCATCGCCTGCACCCTCATCTGCTATCGCAGACTCACCAAATGAGATGACTTCTTAGTACTCCAGCAGCGGTTCGTGTCCTGAACTGGTGGTTGTCGTTGTCCTGGTATGGAGGGAATGGCTGAAGTCGCTTTCTGGACTGCCGAGTTGGAT
>NZ_JBSFFY010000150.1:0-4657 GCF_053596315.1 Streptomyces sp. NPDC001732 | reverse complement strand
GAACGGGGCTATCCAGGAGGGCTCCGACGCCCTGATCACACCAGACACAGCAAGATCATCTCACCCGTGACCAGTAGTTACGGGACAACCCTTAGTGTCAGTGGGCTCCTCGAACCGGCGTAGGAAGGCTTGTGCCGCCTCGTTGATCTTCTTCACGGGGTCGGCAACGCGGCGGAAGTCGAACCACTCGCCCTGCATGTGATTCTCGCGGAACTCTTTATGCAGATGCTTTTCCAGGGGATAGCCGCCCTGTGAGTTCCATCGGAGAACAAGCATGGATGCTGACCCGATTTGCAACGACTTCATCCTCTCGGGGATGTCGGTGGCCACACCAATTTTGATGATCTCCGGGACGTCTTCAGTGGAGATGGCGTAGACCGACCGGGAATCCAGGCGCTTCTCCTGGGGCTGCTGGGGGACTTGGGCCCGGCGCTCAATCCTGTCCCAGCGCTCCTCGTACTCCCTGTCCATGCGCTCGTTGATCCCCGTAGCAAGGCTATTGAGGCTGTCGCGGGCCTCCGCCGCGGTGACGGTGCCGGCTGCGACAAGGTCGAGAAGCTCGATCACAGCCGGAACTTCGATGTCCATGCCGTAACTGGAAGCGTCCTGCCTCGCATCACTTCCTTTGAGCCCCCAGTTCAGGGAGACGTTCTTGATGCGATGGCCGCCCACATTTAAGTGTACGGTGAAGGTTTGTGCCACGAAGATTCCTTTCAAGCGGAAACTGGGTCCGTTGTGGGGCCGGGCCGACCCCGCAGGGCCGACCCGGACAGGGTGTCAGAACGGGGCGGTAGCACCCGCGCTCTCGAGGTTCTTCTGTTCCGCGGCTTCAGCGGCACAGTCCTGGCAGAGCGGGCCGCCTGTGGCAGGGATCGACGCCGGGCAGAGGCCGTTGCCGCAGTCCTTCAGCAGCGGAACGGCGCGAGGCTGTACGGCCCGCTGAGGCGGCATTGCTGCATCAGGTGAAACGGAGCCCGCCAAGGTCAAGTTCGCCCCGCTGGTGCGCTCCTGGCCGCGCTTCTGAGCGCGCTGCGCCTTACGAGCCTCAAACCGCTCCGGACACGTCGAGCACTCCTCCTTCGTGTCCACGTCCACGCCAGCATCACACCGCGGGTTCGCACACCCGTACCGGTCCCCGGCCTTCAACGGCCGCACCATGGCAACCGCAGCACCAACAAGGGAGTCGATCTCCCCGGCGTAGAACTTCGACGCCCACCCGTGATGGTCCCACCGCTGCTGGATACGGGCACCAAGCTGCTCCACCGTGCGATCCGCAGCAGGAACATCACCCGCAAGAGCGTCCAGGATCGCCTGAGACAACGTCGGAACATCCGGCAGACCCTCGAGGAACTCGCCAGGGAAGTGCGCCCGCACAGCAGCTACCAGGGTCAGCTGCTCCCGGGTGTGCTTGGCCTTGCTGCCGCTCTTCTGCCCTCGAGCCGGCCGGTCGGTGTCGTCGTTCGGTGTGGGGGAGGGGCTGGTCTTGCCGGACGCGGCGAAGCCGCCTTCAGCCTCGCGCGCACGCTTACTACGGTCAGATGGCCTACGGCCGTCCCCAGGGCTACGCCCTGAAAGGGCATCGTCTTCGTCTTCAGGCTGTTCGTCTGCGGCACGCGCAGAAGAAGTCTTCTTCCTTATATGAGCACCCCCCTCACCGGGGGTCGGTCGACCGAGGGCCCCTCGGGGGGGGTGTCGGTCGAGCTCCCGAGCCCGATTCTTCACTGCCCTCCTGGTCCACGTTTCCCCTGGTCGGACCGACACCCCCCGGAGGCGGTGTCGGTCGACCGGAAGGCACGGAAGAGGCCTTCCTGGGGTCCAGCCTGGTTGGCTCAACCCGGTGCGACTTCACGTTGCCCTCGGCGTAGATCTCCTCAACCATCACCGCCACGTCAGCCGCCGTGAACGGGATCGAGTCCACGGTGAACGTGGTGTACCAGGACCCGCCGCGTTTCACGACTTCCTTGCCGTCCTCGATGACGGTCTCTGTCGTTGCCCGCTGGATCTTGAACTTGACGACGTAAGCATCCTCGACGAGAGCCCTCATGGCCTTCGACAGGGACTTCTCACCCTCGTCATAGTCATTCGACAGGGTCTCGACGTTCACGTCGGCCCCATCCTTCGCCCGAACCAGACAGGTCAGAAGACCGATGCTGAGGATCGAAGGAAGGCCATCGATCGCACCGTTGTCGACAGCGGCGAACCGGCGCGGCCGGGAAACACGCTTCCTCATGCCGTCACCCCCGCCGTACGGAGGATCACAGAGCGTGGACTTGTTGGCGTAACTCTCGCACCCGATACTGTTCTCACCGAGAACCTGCTCTCAGAAGGTGGGACTCGTTCGATGCAGCGGGCTCGAACCCCGCTGTTGCGCTTAGCTTGACTCTGTCGGGGATCTTGGAGATTCCCAGCGCGGCAGCGTGATCAACGGGCATGCTCGGGTAGTTCCGCCGATCGATGCAGTCGTCGAGGTGCCCGTTGTCCCTCCGCCCCCGTTCCGGTGAGCAAGTCCCCTCTCTGACCGCGCAGATCGCGCGGGCGAGCAACCCGGGCGGCACCACGGCGATGTGGGTGAGAGACCGGCTGGATGGGCTGTGGCGCGACGAGGACTTCGCCGACTGGTACCCGCGTGACGGGCGACCGGGCCTGTCGCCCGCCCAGCTGGCCACCGTCTGCGTGCTGCAGTTCCTGCTCGGCCTGTCGGACCGGCAGGCCGCCGAGGCGGTCCGCTGCCGCATCGACTTCAAGTACGCCATGGCCATGGAGCTGGAGGATCCCGGCTTCCACCACAGCGTGCTGACAGACTTCCGCGACCGTCTTGCCGAGGACGGCCGTGCCGACCGCCTCCTGGACCTTGCGCTGATGCGGCTCAAGGAGGCCGGGCTGGTGCGTGAGCGCACCACGCAGCGCACCGACTCCACTCATGTCCTGGCCGCCGTGCGCGACCTGACCCGCCTGGAGTTGATCACCGAGGCCCTCCGCGCCGCACTCGAAGAAGTCGCCGGCATCTCCCCTCACCTGCTCGACGGGCTGGTCGATGAGGACTGGGGACTGCGCTACGGTCGGCCGGTCCGCCTGGGGAAGAACCCCACCAAGCCCATGACGAGGATCCTTGCCACCGGGAACGACGCCGTCCGGCTTCTGGAGCACCTCTGCCGGCACGGAACAGACCACACTGCCGACCCGCGCGTCCATGCCCTGCGCCAGACCGTGGTGCAGAACTATCACCGTGATGCCGCCGGGTGCCTGCGCTGGCGCACCGCGGAGAAGGAGGGTGGGGCGGGACTGCCGCCCTCGTCCCGGGCGATCGTCTCGCCCTACGACACCTCGGCCCGCTACGCACGGCACGGGCACATCATCAGCTGGAAGGGGTTCGCCGCTCACCTGACCGAGACCTGCGCTCCCGACAGCCCCAACGTGATCACGGACGTGGCCACCACCGCGGCCACCACCCACGACAGCCAGGTCCTGCCCGGCATCCACACCCGCCTGGCGCGTCGCGGGCTGCTGCCCGACGAGCACCTGGTCGACGCCGGCTACACCTCCCTGCCCCACCTGGAACAAGCCGACCGGGAACACCAGGTCACCGTCTCCGGGCCGCTGAAGAGCAACCCCACGCACCAGCACCGCCGAGGCGAGGGCTTCGCCCGGGACGACTTCCACATCGACTTCGATCGTCGGCAGGTCACCTGTCCCCAGGGGCAGGTCAGCGCGGGTTGGCACGGCCCCTACCCGACCTCTTCGCCCACCGCCGCCCCGCTGATCGTGGCCCGGTTCACCAAGAGCCAGTGCCGTCCCTGCCCGTCCCGCGCTCAGTGCACCAGCACCACCGACAGCGCCCGCACCGTGGGGTTTCCCCCGCGCGAGCTCCACGACCTACAACTCCGCGTCCGTACCGAACAGCAGACGCCCGAGTGGAAGGCCAGATACGCGGTCCGCTCCGGAGTGGAGGGCACGGTCAACGAGTTCGCCCACGGACACGGCATGCGCCGCTGCCGCTACCGAGGACACGGGAAGGCCCATGTTCAGCACGTCCTGACGGCCATCGCCGTCAACATCGAGCGCCTCCGCCGACTGCCACCGACCGAGGAACCCCCGACACCCCGCCGACCGACCGCCTTCCAGAACTACCTCCACCAGCGCGAGATTCCCCGGCCGAAGTCATGGCGAACCCTGGGCACCTGACATCAACAACTCCAAGATCCCCGACAGAGTCAAGCTTAGGGTCTGTTGCGAAAGTGGATCTTGGTCGTGGATGATCACGCCCTGTGGGGCGTGGTGATCTGACGAATGGACAGTGGGCCCGGCTTGAGCCGTTGTTGCCGCAGGGCATCAAGCCGGGCCGTCCGCCGGTGTGGACGCGACGGCAGCTGATAGACGGCATTCGGTGGCGGACCCGTACCGGTGCTCCCTGGCGTGATGTGCCGGAACGCTACGGGCCCTGGGAGCGGGTCTACGACCTGTGTGCGCCGTGCGGCGCTTCGCTGTATCCCCGACTCACTCGGGAGGAACTTGGAGGAATGTTTCTGGGTCGCCTGACTTACTTGGAGGCGAAAGCCGAAGGGGACAATAGCATGTCAGGAACGCGGTGGTCGTCTGGAGGTATCCAGGGCGGAGCTCCGCAAGACCCGCGCGATATGGCCAAGGCTGGATTGCTTGA
>NZ_JBSFFY010000149.1:0-4702 GCF_053596315.1 Streptomyces sp. NPDC001732 | reverse complement strand
TTCACCACGCCATGCTCGGCATCGCCCGCCTGCACAACCTCGTCTTGGCCGGGTAACGCAGAAACCAGCAGGCCACCAGCCACGTCAGAGATCATCTACGGGACAACCCTTAGCGAATGCGACCGGCCCGGGCTCCTCCTACGGCTGGAGGGATTCGGGGCACGAGTCGGCCGACTGCGTGATCGTCCAACCGTCCCCGAACACACGGACGCTCGACTGTGCGGGAGAGCGTTGCGCGGTGTCGGGAGGAGCCGCGGAGGCGCCGTCCCGATTCCCGTCCGCGGGCGCCACGGCAAGCGACGGAGCCATGTGCGCCACCGTGCACGCCAACTGCAGCATGGCCGGGTGGCTGAGGGGAGGAACATCTTTGGAGAGGTGGACGGAGAGTGCGTCGTCGCCGATCGCCACCTCCAGTGTGTCCGTCAGGCGGGGCAGCTCCGTGGTGACCGTCGCGGCCTCGCTCGTGGTCGGTCCGGCGAACAGGAGGCGCACGACCGCCCCGAAGTCCCCGGGGTCGGCGATCTTGCGCAGATAGGGCCTCAGCTCTCCGTTGTGCAGGAAGTAGAGGGCGGTGGCGGCGGGCGCCGGGGGCTTCGGACCGGGAGAGAGCATGCCGCTCGCCGGTTCGCCGGCCTCGATGACGCCGGACGGGGGGACTCCGCACGCCGCCAGGGCGAGCGCGGCCGTGAGCCCGGCCAGCAGCGCCCCTGCGCGCGAGCCCTTCACCGGGCACCCGCGGCGATGTCGTCGTCGACGGTTGCGGAGTCGCGGTGCAGGGGGAACTCGACCGTGAACACCGCACCGCCCCCGGGCAGGTTCGCCGTACGGATGCGTCCTCCGTGCAGGTGCACGTTCTCGGCCGTGATGGCCAGGCCCAGCCCGCTGCTCTCACTTCTGGTCCGTGATGTGCTCGCCTTGTAGAAGCGCTCGAAGATGTGCGGCATGGCTTCCTCGGCAATCCCCGGTCCGTTGTCCGTCACCTCGATGACGGCCCACGCCACGTCTGCTCGCTCCTCCCTCACGCCCATGGTCAGCCGTACCGGCGGCGCCCCGTGCCGCAGCGCGTTGCCGACCAGATTGGCCATCACCACGTCGATTCGGACCGGATCCACGCGCGTCCTGAGCACGCCCTGTCGGGGCAAACGGGTCTCCACCCGGCCCTGCCACCCGCGAGAGGCGAGGGTGCGCTGTACCGACTCGACCAAGTCGATCTCGTCCAGGTTAAGTTCGACCGCGCCCGCGTCGAAACGGGAGATCTCCATCAGGTCGTTCACCAGCCCGCTGAGCCGACTGGTTCCCTCACTGATGAACCGCAGCGCGTCACCGGTCTCCTCGTCCAGGAGCCGTGTCTTCTCGTCCAGCATGTCGGTGACCGCCGACATCGCCGCCAGCGGCGTGCGCAGTTCATGAGAGACGTCCGCGACGAAGCGGCGCGCCTGGGCCTCCAGGCGGCGCGACTCCGCAACCGACTGTTCCAGGGCGGCCGCCATCTCGTTGAAGGACCGTGAGAGGTCGGCCAGTTCGTCGGAACCGTTGACGGCCAGCCGGACGTCGAGGTGCCCCTCGGTCATCCGGCGCGTCGCCCGGCGCAGCGCCCGCACGGGACGGAGCACACCGCTCGCCGCCAGCAGCGCCAGGACGACGGCGAGGCACAGTGCCACCAGGGTGGCGCGCTCGATGCCACTGATCATCGCTCGCACATAGGCCTCTTCGGTGTTCTGCGGCACCACCAGATACATCACCATCCCCGAGAGCCTGGATTCCTCGCCCTCGCTGGTGGTGTACGTGACCGGCATTCCGACGACGAGACAGGGATGCCCGTCGGCGTTGATCCGCTGGAACACCGCGGCGCGCTTGGTCTGCACGGACCGGCTTAGTTCGGGACTGAGCCTGTCGAATTCGGCGCTCGGCGCGTAAGCGCGAAGGCCGTCATACGTGGCCATGACCTGCCACCCTTGTGCCCGGTTGGCGCCGAGCACCTGGTTCACCGCCGACTGCAGCTCCGCCTGGTCCGGCGTAGCGGGCGTGTGAACGGCCACGGCGTTGACGCTCGCCCGGAACTGCCTGATGACGGAATCCTGGCTCTGTTGCAGCACTCCCGTGCGCGCCTCCCGGAAGGCGAGTGCTCCGGTGCCCAGGGCACTGGCCATGGTCACCAGGACGAAGGCCGCCGCCAGGCGGGGGCGCAGCCCCCGCAGCGGAAGCGGGACTCGGGCCAGGGCCGTCCCGGGGAACCGCCCCGGCCCGGTGTCCCGCCCGTCTGCGGTGGCCTTGCGTTTCCGTAGGGTGTTTTCTGTCGGCACGGTTCTCCGGTCGTTCACGAGACGCCGAAGCGGTAACCGAAGCCGCGTGCGGTCTGCACGTACCGGGGGTCCCTGCCCTCACCGAGCTTGCCGCGCAATCGCTTCACACAGGCGTCCACGAGCCGTATGTCGCCGTGGTAGCTGTGCTCCCAGACCGCTTCCAGCAGCTGCTGGCGGCTGAACACCTGGCCGGGCGAGGCCGACAGGACCAGCAGCAGCCTCAGCTCGGAGGGGGCGAGCACGACGGGTTCGCCACGGTGTGTCACCACGAGCCCCGCCCGGTCGATGACCAGCTCACCGTGCGACTCCGCCCGGGGCCTGAGGCCGTCCGAGACCGACGCGTCCAGTCTGCGGAGCACGGCTCGTATGCGCGCGTCGAGCACCCGGGCCTGCACGGGCTTGACCACGTAGTCGTCCGCGCCGGCCTCCAGCCCCACGACCACGTCGATGTCGTCTCCCCTGGCCGTCACCATGATGATCGGCACTTGGTCGCGGACCCTTATCCGCCGGCACACGTCGAGGCCGGACATGCCGGGCAGCATGAGGTCGAGCACGATGACGTCGGGCTGGAAGAGGCGGAGCTGTTCCAATCCCTCTTCACCAGTTCCGGCGGCGAATACGTCATGCCCCTGATGCCGTAGCGCCAGCTGGACAGCCTTACGGACATCTGGGTCATCTTCGACAATCAGGACTCGTGACACTTCGCCAGTGTAGACCGATCGAATGAGGCGCCCGTCCCGGGAAGAGCCCCCGTGAGTGCTGTTACCGAATGATCACAACGGGCCGGGTGCCGGCGGCCCCCTCCTGAGCCTTGGGAGTCCCCAACAATTCGCCGTTACCATTTCGTCACCATCCGAGCTCATGATGATCATCTGAAACGACCAGTCTGAGCTGCCATGCATTCGGCACGAGAGCGGGAATCCGCACCACCCGCCGGCAGCGCCCCGGCCTCCCACCGAGGCGGCCGCCAGCGCCGGTCCTCCCACCGCCGGGTCGCTCCGCGCCGGTCCTCCCACCGCCGGAGAGCTCAGACCCGCCGATCGCGGAACTATCTGATCGGCACTCTGATGGCCGTCGGCCTGCTCGGCTCGGCGCCGTACCTCCTAGACGGTGGACGAAGTGACGCGTCGAACGGTGCACAGCGCCCGCGGAGCACGGTGCGCGTCACCCCCGCGCCCGCCCCGACGCCCACTCAGCTCCGTGCCGAGATCGATGTCCCTTCGAGGGGCACCGGCTCATTCGTCACCGCGGACGCCGGTCGCGCGAAGGTCGGTCAAGGGCCGCGCCTGCTCCGCTACGTGGTGGAGGTCGAGGCCGGGCTCGAGATCTCGCCGGCCGAAGCGGCGAACGAGATCGCCGACATACTTGCCGCTCCCCGGGGCTGGACCCGCAACCATGCCTACTCCTTCCAGTTGGTGGGCGCGGGAGCTCACCACGACCTCACGGTAAAGATCGCGACACCAGGAACGGCGGACGCCTTGTGCTGGGCGGGCATCCACCAGGACACCAAGGGCGAATACAACTGCGAGGTCCCCGGCGGGGTCGTGGTCAACCTCAAGCGCTGGGTCGAGGGCTCGCCCACGTTCGACGGTCCGATCCATGACTACCGGGCGCTGATCATCAACCACGAGATGGGGCACTTCCTGGGCCACGGGCACATGACCTGCGCGGGTCCCGGGCAACTGGCCCCCGTCATGATGCAGCAGATCAAGGGTCTGCACGGATGCGCCGCCAACGCCTGGCCCTATGACAAGAACGGTCGTCTTGTCTCCGGGCCGCACGTGACATGACGCGGCGGCCGTTCCCGGAAGCACGCCGCTCGCGGGACGGGACCGGCTGTTACAGCTTGGTCGCAAGCGAAGCCGGTGGCCATGGACATCCGTCGGCTTTCGCGGGCGGCGCAGGAGGGAAAGGCCTCGATGTCCAGGCAACAGGTTCTGATCGTCGTGGGCCTTGACCCCGGAAGTAGAAGCTGGAACGGGCGATCCCGAGAATGCCGCAGAGCGGCACTGTCACGTTGGCTGACGGGTGGGATGATCTCCGGGTTGATCATGGTGGAGGGGGTTGTCCGTGGACAGTGCGCCGTCGTACAGGGGGCACCGGTACCCGGTCGAGATCATCGCGCACTGCGTGTGGCTGTACTTCCGGTTCCCGCTCAGTTTCCGCGAGGTCGAGGAACTGATGCTCGAGCGCGGTGTCATCGTGTCCCACGAGACCGTGCGCCGCTGGTGCGCGAAGTTCGGGCAGGCGTACGCCAACGGCCTGCGCCGCCGGCGTGTGCAACCGGGCGACAAGTGGCTCTATGTTCTTGAACGGGTTGATCCTCCCGTTCGTAGGGTGAGGACACCCAGGGGAGCTGGGTGTGGCTGACAAGTGGCTGCCGTTCGTGGCTTCAGGTG
>NZ_JBSFFY010000148.1:0-4911 GCF_053596315.1 Streptomyces sp. NPDC001732 | reverse complement strand
CATCCCCACCACCCGACAACAACTCCCAAAAACCCTCCGGCGAATCAATCCCACCCGGCAACCGACACGCCATCGACACCACCGCAATCGGCTCGGTGCGGGCGGCCCGTTCCGAGCCGAGCTCCTTCTCCGCCTTGAGCAACGCAGTCGTGGCACGCCTCAGGTAGGACTCGAGCTTCTCGACGTCGGACGCGCTCATGAACTGACTCCAAACTTGTCGTCAAGGAACTGCAGAAGGTCTTCGGTGTTGTCGGCTTCCAGCTCGACCGTCGTGTCCGGGACGACGACGGTCCTCGCAAGCCCGTCCTTGAGGTCGAGGAAGGCCGATGCCAGGCCCTCCGTCTCCAGTTGTCCGGGCGTCGCTGCCCGCAACAGCTCCACCAAGCCGTCGATCTGTGCCGCTGTCAGGGCGCCCACGGCTCCTCTGCGGGCGGGAGCCTTCCCCGGGGCCTCCGGTGGGGCGAGCCGTTCCAGCAGGAACGTCGCCACGGCGTCGGGCGTCGGATGGTCGAAGGCGAGCGTGGCGGGCAGGGCGACCCCCGTCTCGGCCGACAGGCGGCGGCGCAGCTCGACCGCCATCAGAGAGTCGAGCCCGACTTCCTTGAAGACCTGCTGGGCACCCACGCTCTCCGAGTCCGGCAGGCCGAGCACCACGGCGGCCTCGCGCTGCACCGTCCGGAGCACCGTGCGGCGGCGTTCCTTGGCGGACAGCTGGGCCAGCCGGTCCTTGAGGGCGGCCGCCGGTGCTCCCGAGTCCTGGGCGCGGCGGAGCCGACTGCGGAGCATGCCTCGTAGCAGCACGGGAACGTCTTCTCCCTTGTCGTTGCCGCGCTGCAGTGCGTCCAGTTCCAGCCTGGCCGCCACGAGGTGCGGTTCCGGGCGGGACAGCGCGGCGTCCAGCAGGCGCAGAGCCTGCTCCGCGGTGAGGGCGGAGATGCCCTGACGCCGCATCCGGGCCAGGTCCGCCTGCCCCAGGTTGTCGGTCGGCCCGTTGCCGGCGGCCTCCCACAGTCCCCAGGAGATGCTGGTGGCGGGCAGCCCCTCGGCACGGCGGTGCGCGGCCAGGGCGTCCAGGAAGGTGTTCGCGGCGGCGTACGTGGACTGGCCCGCGCCGCCGAACACCCCGGCCACCGAGGAGAAGAGCACGAACGCGGCCAGGTCCAACTCCCGGGTGAGCCGGTGCAGATGGACGGCTCCGGCCACCTTCGGGCCCAGTACCTTCCACAACCGCTCCGGGTCCTGTGCCGTCAGCAGCCCGTCGTCCAGGGCTGCCGCCAGGTGCACCACACCCGTCCAGGGGTGTGCGTCCGGCACCGCGGCCAGGAGCTGTGCGAGCTGCTCCCGGTCCGTCACGTCGCAGCACTCGATACGGACGGTCGTGGCGCCGGCCGCCTCCAGTTCGCTCACGAGGTCGGACGCGCCGGGGGCCTGCGGACCGCGCCGCGAGGTGAGGACCAGGTGGCGCACCCCGTGCTCGCGGACGAGATGGGCGGCGACCTGACGGCCCAGTTCACCGGTGCCCCCGGTGATCAGGACGGTGCCTCGGGGGTCCAGGCGGCGGAGCGCCCCGTCGTTCTCGGCCGTGCCGCGGACCCGGGCCAGGTGGGCGGCGAGGACCTTCTCGTCGCGGACCACGAGTTCCGGCTCGTCGGTCACCGCCAGTGCCTGTGCCAGGGCCGGTGTACAGGCGTCGATGTCGACGAGGCGGACCGTTCGCTCGGCGAACTCCGTACGTGCCGAGCGGACCAGACCCCACAGGCCGGACCGGCTCAGGTCCCGTATGCCGTCCCCGCCTGCCCCGCCGTCCCCACTGTCCACGCCGTCCACGCCGTCTCCGGTGCTCCCCGCGTTCACGGCTCCACGGGTCACCCACACCAGTTCGGCAGTGGTCAGCCGGTCGTCGGTCAGCAGTCGCCGCAGTGTTGTCAGGGCGTCGGCCGTCAGCCTTCGGACAGCCCCGACGCCGGCGTCGTCCGGGTCCTCCGACCCGTCTCGCGCACCAGCGGGTCCCGGGTCCGCCGTCGCATCCACAACCAGTCGAACGGGCGTTTCCCACCCGTCTCCGACGCCGGCAAGGAAAGCATCCACATCAACCACATGTTCAGTCCCCAATACATTCGAGAGAACACCGTCACCACCAAGGACCCCGGTCCGTACGGCCACCGAGGGGGTCGTGGGACGCACCGGCCGGAATCCGATCCGGTACAGGTGCTGCACGGGCCGTCCGGAGCGGATCTGCTCCGCGCTCGCCTCGCGCAGCCGCAGCGTTCCCGCAGCGGCCACGGGCCTGCCCTGCGCGTCCGCCACCCACAGCCGGGCGCTGGACCGCACGGTGTCCAGGTCGACCCGGACGCGGAGGGTCGAGCTGCCCTCGGCGTGGAGTTCCACGTCCTCCCACTCGAAGGGCAGCAGCACACGGTGGTCGGCCTCGTCGAGGTCCCGGACCGCCTGGAGCGTGTGGAGGGCCGCGTCCAGGAGGGCCGGGTGCACCCCGTAGTCCTGTCCCTGCACTCCTTCGGGCAACCGCACCAGGCCGTAGGCCGTATCGCCGTCGCGCCACAGCTCGGTCAGCCCCTGGAACGCCGGGCCGTACCCGACGCCCTGGGCGGCGAGCCGCTCGTAGAACCCCTCCAGGGAGACCGGTTCCGCGCCGGCCACCGGCCAGGACCGCAGGTCGTCGAAGCCTTCGTCGCCGGTGTCCGCGCCGCCGTCGAGCAGTCTGCCCGTGGCGTGGCACGTCCAGTGTTCCTGTTCCGACTCGGGTCGTCCGTAGATGGCGATGGACCGCTCACCGCTCAAGTCGGCTGCCCCGACCGCCACTTGGATGTGCACTCCGTCGCCGTCGAGGATCAGCGGTTCGGACAGGGTGAGTTCGCCGACCCGTCCCGCGCCGCTCTCCCGCGCGGCCACGAGCGCCAGTTCCAGCAGCCCGGTGCCGGGGGCCAGAACGGTGCCGAAGGCGGCGTGGTCGATCAGCCACGGGTGGTCGGCGAGCGAGAGCCGTCCGGTGAGCAGGTGCCCTTCGCCGTTGGCCATCGCGGTGACGGCCCCCAGCCAGGGGTGCCGTGCCGGGGCGAGGCCCATCGAGTTCGCGTCGCCGGCGGGCCGGACGATCTCCGTCCAGTAGCGCTCGCGCTGGAAGGCGTACGTGGGAAGGGGGACGAGGGTGCCGGTGGGTGCGCCCAGGGCGCGATCCCAGTCGACCCCGTAACCCTGGACGTGCAGCAGGGCCAGCGTTCCGAGCAGTTCGCCGAGGCCGCCCTGGCCCCGCTGGAGGCTCGGCACCACGAGGCCGTCCGCCTCGCCGAGCCCGTTCGTCAGCGGCATGACCAGGACGGGGTTCGGGCTGACTTCGACGAAGACGTCGTACCCGTCCTCGATCAGCTTCGCCTGGGCCAGGTCGAGCCGGACCGGCTCGCGCAGGTTGCGGCACCAGTAGTCCGCGTCCAGCTCACGGCCGTCAACGAGGTCTCCGGTGACCGTCGAGTAGAACGGCACGTCGGTCTGCCGGGGGCGCAGTACGGCGAACTCGGCCCGCAGTCCGGGCAGGAGCGGGTCCATGTGGGCGCTGTGCGACGCGCAGGCCGCGTTGAGCTTTCCGCATGCGACGTCCGCGTCGTCGAGCTCGATCAGTACGTCCTCGACCGCGTCGACGTCGCCGGAGATCACGGTCCACCGGTCGGTGTTGACCGCCGCGATCGACAGGGCGTCCCCGTACGGTGCGATGTGTTCGCGCACCTGGTCGAGGGGCAGTTCGATCACGGCCATCTCGCCACCGCCGCCGTCGGACTGGAGCACCCGGCTGCGGAGTGCCACGATGCGGGCGCCCTCCTCGACGGTGAGTGCGCCGGCGACGACGGCCGCGGCCACTTCTCCCTGGCTGTGGCCGACCACGGCGGAGGGTTCGAGTCCCAGCTCCCGCCAGGCCGCGGCCAGGCCGACGTACATGGCGAACAGCACGGGCTGGACGACGTCCAGTCGCTCGAACGGGAGGCTTCCCCGGTCCTCGCCGCGCAGCCGGTCGAGCACCGACCAGCCGGTGTGGGGCCGCAGTGCCGCGTCGCACGCGCTCACCGTTTCGCGGAAGGCGGGGCTCTGGTCCAGCAGGTCCCGGCCCATGTCCTCCCAGTCGGTGCCCTGTCCCGGGAAGACGAACACGGTCCTGGTCCGCTCGACGGCCCGCCCCTGCACAAGACCGGGGTCCGGGACGCCGTCGGCGAGAGCCCGGAGTGCTTCCACGGCCCGGTCGAGGGTCGAGGCGGTGACAGCGGCACGGGAGGCGAAGTGCGTACGGTGCCGGGCGGCCGTCACCGCCACATCCGCCAGGCGGATGTCCTCGCGGCCGGAGAGCCAGGACGCCCAGCGCCCCGCCTGCTCCCGCAACGCCGCCTCGTCACGCCCCGACACCACCACCGGGAACGGCACCGGCACCGAGGACGGCCCGTCGAAAGCCTCTGCCGCCGCTTCGACGGCGGGCGGCTCCTCCACGATGACGTGCGCGTTCGTACCGCTCAGACCGAACGACGACACCCCCGCACGCCGCACCCGTCCCTCGTCCCACTCCCACGGACGTGCCTCCTGCAACAGCTCAAGCCCACTGCCCTCCCACTCGATCAGCGAGCTCGGCTCCTCGGCATGCAGCGTCTTCGGCAACACCCCGTGCTGCAACGCCAGAACCATCTTCATCACGCCGATCACACCGGCGGCGGCCTGGGCGTGGCCGATGTTCGACTTCGACGACCCCAGCCACACCGGACGGCCCGCATCCCGCCCCGGACCGAACACCTCGGCCAGCGCTCCGGCCTCGATCGGGTCGCCCAGCGACGTACCCGTCCCGTGCGCCTCGACCGCATCGATGTCGGCCGGAGTGAGCCGGGCCGCCTCCAGCGCATCCTGGATCACCCGCTGCTG
>NZ_JBSFFY010000147.1:0-3199 GCF_053596315.1 Streptomyces sp. NPDC001732 | reverse complement strand
GGTGGGTGGCTGGTCGTTGTTTGAGAACTGCACAGTGGACGCGAGCATCTGTGGCCAAGTTTTTAAGGGCGCACGGTGGATGCCTTGGCACCAGGAACCGATGAAGGACGTGGGAGGCCGCGATAGGCCCCGGGGAGCTGTCAACCGAGCTTTGATCCGGGGGTGTCCGAATGGGGAAACCCGGCAGTCGTCATGGGCTGTCACCCGCTGCTGAACACATAGGCAGTGTGGAGGGAACGAGGGGAAGTGAAACATCTCAGTACCCTCAGGAAGAGAAAACAACCGTGATTCCGGGAGTAGTGGCGAGCGAAACCGGATGAGGCCAAACCGTAGGCGTGTGATACCCGGCAGGGGTTGCGTGTGCGGGGTTGTGGGATCTCTCTTTCACGGTCTGCCGGCCGTGAGGTGAGTCAGAAACCGTTGATGTAGGCGAAGGACATGCGAAAGGTCCGGCGTAGAGGGTAAGACCCCCGTAGCCGAAATGTCAGCGGCTTGCTTGAGAGACACCCAAGTAGCACGGGGCCCGAGAAATCCCGTGTGAATCTGGCGGGACCACCCGTTAAGCCTAAATATTCCCTGGTGACCGATAGCGGATAGTACCGTGAGGGAATGGTGAAAAGTACCGCGGGAGCGGAGTGAAATAGTACCTGAAACCGTGTGCCTACAAGCCGTGGGAGCGTCGCTGTATGTGCTTGCACATGCAGTCGTGACTGCGTGCCTTTTGAAGAATGAGCCTGCGAGTTTGCGGTGTGTTGCGAGGTTAACCCGTGTGGGGAAGCCGTAGCGAAAGCGAGTCCGAACAGGGCGGTGGAGTAGCACGCTCAAGACCCGAAGCGGAGTGATCTAGCCATGGGCAGGTTGAAGCGGAGGTAAGACTTCGTGGAGGACCGAACCCACCAGGGTTGAAAACCTGGGGGATGACCTGTGGTTAGGGGTGAAAGGCCAATCAAACTCCGTGATAGCTGGTTCTCCCCGAAATGCATTTAGGTGCAGCGTCGTGTGTTTCTTGCCGGAGGTAGAGCACTGGATAGGCGATGGGCCCTACCGGGTTACTGACCTTAGCCAAACTCCGAATGCCGGTAAGTGAGAGCGCGGCAGTGAGACTGTGGGGGATAAGCTCCATGGTCGAGAGGGAAACAGCCCAGAGCATCGACTAAGGCCCCTAAGCGTACGCTAAGTGGGAAAGGATGTGGAGTCGCAGAGACAACCAGGAGGTTGGCTTAGAAGCAGCCATCCTTGAAAGAGTGCGTAATAGCTCACTGGTCAAGTGATTCCGCGCCGACAATGTAGCGGGGCTCAAGCGTACCGCCGAAGTCGTGTCAATCCAGCGTGAAGCCTTAACGGGTGCTGGGTTGGGTAGGGGAGCGTCGTGTGCCGGGTGAAGCAGCACCGGAAGGTAGTTGTGGACGGTTCACGAGTGAGAATGCAGGCATGAGTAGCGATACACACGTGAGAAACGTGTGCGCCGATTGACTAAGGGTTCCTGGGTCAAGCTGATCTGCCCAGGGTAAGTCGGGACCTAAGGCGAGGCCGACAGGCGTAGTCGATGGACAACCGGTTGATATTCCGGTACCCGCTTTGAAACGCCCAGTACTGAGCCCATTAATGCTAAGTCCGTGAAGCCGGCCCGATCTCTTCGGAGTTGAGGGTAGTGGTGGAGCCGATGAACCAAGGTGGTAGTAGGTAAGCGATGGGGTGACGCAGGAAGGTAGTCCAGCCCGGGCGGTGGTTGTCCCGGGGTAAGGGTGTAGGACGCACGGTAGGCAAATCCGTCGTGCATATAGTCTGAGACCTGATGCCGAGCCGATTGTGGTGAAGTGGATGATCCTATGCTGTCGAGAAAAGCCTCTAGCGAGTTTCATGGCGGCCCGTACCCTAAACCGACTCAGGTGGTCAGGTAGAGAATACCGAGGCGTTCGGGTGAACTATGGTTAAGGAACTCGGCAAAATGCCCCCGTAACTTCGGGAGAAGGGGGGCCATTCCTGGTGATCCGGCTTGCCCGGTGAGCTGGGGGTGGCCGCAGAGACCAGCGAGAAGCGACTGTTTACTAAAAACACAGGTCCGTGCGAAGCCGTAAGGCGATGTATACGGACTGACGCCTGCCCGGTGCTGGAACGTTAAGGGGACCGGTTAGCCGACTTTCGGGTCGGCGAAGCTGAGAACTTAAGCGCCAGTAAACGGCGGTGGTAACTATAACCATCCTAAGGTAGCGAAATTCCTTGTCGGGTAAGTTCCGACCTGCACGAATGGCGTAACGACTTCTCGACTGTCTCAACCATAGGCCCGGTGAAATTGCACTACGAGTAAAGATGCTCGTTTCGCGCAGCAGGACGGAAAGACCCCGGGACCTTTACTACAGTTTGATATTGGTGTTCGGTTCGGCTTGTGTAGGATAGGTGGGAGACTGTGAAGCGGCCACGCCAGTGGTTGTGGAGTCGTCGTTGAAATACCACTCTGGTCGTGCTGGATGTCTAACCTGGGTCCGTGATCCGGATCAGGGACAGTGTCTGATGGGTAGTTTAACTGGGGCGGTTGCCTCCCAAAGGGTAACGGAGGCGCCCAAAGGTTCCCTCAGCCTGGTTGGCAATCAGGTGTTGAGTGTAAGTGCACAAGGGAGCTTGACTGTGAGACCGACGGGTCGAGCAGGGACGAAAGTCGGGACTAGTGATCCGGCAGTGGCTTGTGGAAGCGCTGTCGCTCAACGGATAAAAGGTACCCCGGGGATAACAGGCTGATCTTCCCCAAGAGTCCATATCGACGGGATGGTTTGGCACCTCGATGTCGGCTCGTCGCATCCTGGGGCTGGAGTCGGTCCCAAGGGTTGGGCTGTTCGCCCATTAAAGCGGTACGCGAGCTGGGTTTAGAACGTCGTGAGACAGTTCGGTCCCTATCCGCTGTGCGCGTAGGAATATTGAGAAGGGCTGTCCCTAGTACGAGAGGACCGGGACGGACGAACCTCTGGTGTGCCAGTTGTCCTGCCAAGGGCATGGCTGGTTGGCTACGTTCGGGAGGGATAACCGCTGAAAGCATCTAAGCGGGAAGCCTGCTTCGAGATGAGTGTTCCCACCAACTTGATTGGTTAAGGCTCCCAGTAGACGACTGGGTTGATAGGCCAGATGTGGAAGCCCGGTGACGGGTGGAGCTGACTGGTACTAATAGGCCGAGGGCTTGTCCTCAGTTGCTCGCGTCCACTGTGTT
>NZ_JBSFFY010000146.1:0-5013 GCF_053596315.1 Streptomyces sp. NPDC001732 | reverse complement strand
GTCCTCGCCGACATCGCCCACCGCATCCAGAACGGCGAACCCGTCGACGTCACCACCGGCCACGCCAACGTCGTATGGCAGGGCTACGCCAACGAGGTCGCCCTGCGCTCGCTGCTGCACGCCACCGACGGCGAACCCTTCACCCTCAACCTCACCGGCCCCGAAACCGCCCCGGTGCGCCGCCTCGCCCACTGGTTCGGCGAGGAGCTCGGCCAGGAGCCGGTCATCACCGGCCAGGAGGCACCCACCGCCCTGCTCTCCGACGCCAGCGCCTGCCACGCACTGTTCGGCTACCCGGACGTCACCCTGCGCACCCTCGTCCAGTGGCAGGCCGACTGGCTGCGCCGCGGGCTGCCACTGTCCGGCAAGCCCACCAAGTTCCAGGTCCGCGACGGAAGGTTCTGATCCACCTCATGTCCCATACGCCCGCAGCCGCGACCGCGCCTGCACCCTCCGCGGCAGCCCCGGCACGCACTCCGATGGACGTGCTCGCTGGGGGAGCCGTCATCCCCGCTCATCCACTCGCCCTCGGCGCCGACCGTAAGCTCGACGAACGTCG
This sequence comes from Streptomyces sp. NPDC001732, assembly GCF_053596315.1. Taxonomy (NCBI): domain Bacteria; kingdom Bacillati; phylum Actinomycetota; class Actinomycetes; order Kitasatosporales; family Streptomycetaceae; genus Streptomyces; species Streptomyces sp. NPDC001732. Next base: position 4,454 of record NZ_JBSFFY010000146.1, on the reverse strand, counting down.
CCAGCGTGCCCTGACCCGCTACTACCTGGCTTCCGGCGCGGGCGGCGTCGCCGTCGCCGTCCACACCACCCAGTTCGAGATCCGCGAGCCGGAGGTCGGGCTGCTGCGGCCGGTCCTGGAGCTGGCGGCCGAGACGATCGACGCCGAGGCCGGCCGCCCCTTCGTCAAGGTCGCCGGGGCCTGCGGCCACACCGCGCAGGCCGTCGCGGAGGCCGAGACCGCGGCCTCCCTCGGCTACGACGCGGTGCTGCTGAGCCCCGCCGTGCCCGGCGCCGACGAGAAGGGGCTGCTGGACCGGGCCCGTGCCGTCGGCGAGGTGCTGCCGGTGATCGGCTTCTACCTCCAGGAGGCCGTCGGCGGACGCTACCTGTCGCCGTCGTTCTGGAGCTCATTCGCAGACCTGCCGAACACCGCGGCCATCAAGACCGCGCCCTTCGACCGCTACCGGACCGCCGACGTCGTCCGGGCCGTGGCCGCCGCCGACCGCGCCGCCGAGGTGGCGCTGTACACCGGCAACGACGACGACATCATCGGCGACCTGCTCACCCCGTACGGCACGACGGACGACGGACCCCGCTGGTTCGCGGGCGGGCTGCTCGGCCAGTGGGCCGTGTGGACGAGCTCCGCCGCCACCCTCCTGGACGACGTCCGCAGGGCCCGCGCCGGTGACCACGACGCCATGGTCGGCTGCCTCGCCCGCCGCCCGGAACTCACCGACGCCAACAGCGCGGTGTTCGACGTGCGCGGCGGATTCCGCGGCTGCATCGCCGGAGTGCACGAGGTACTGCGCCGGCAGGGCCTGCTGGCGAACATCCGGTGCCTGGACCCGGCCGAGACGCTGTCCCCCGGACAGGCCGAGGAGATCAGCCGGGTCGCCACGGCCTACCCCTGGCTGACCGACGACGCCTTCGTCGCGGAGCACCTCGATGCCTGGCTCTCCTGACCCGGCCGGCCGGCCCCGGGTGGTCGTCGCCGTGCCGCCCGCGCTGCGCGCCCAGTTGTTCACCGCCGAGGTGTGGCGGGAGCTGGAGCGGGCGGCGGAGTTGGCGGTCCCGGACGACCATCGCGACCGGGCGGCGGTGGCGGCGGCGCTGCCCGGCGCCCGTGCGCTGATCACCTCGTGGGGGGCGCCGCGGGTGGACGCCGGGCTCCTCGCGTCGGCCGACCGGCTGGAGTTGGTGGCCCACACCGGATCGGCGGTCGCCCCGTACATCACCGAGGAGGTGTTCCGGCGGGGGATCCTCGTCACCCAGGCCGGTGACGAGATGGCACGCCCGGTCGCCGAGGTGGCCCTGGCGTTCACCCTCGCCCTGCTGCACCGCATCCACCGCTTCGACCACGCGCTGCGCGGCGGAGCCGACTGGGACGAGGCCGGCCAGGCCCCGCCGCGGCACGAGATCCAGGGCTGTGCGATCGGCGTCATCGGAGCGTCCCGCACCGGTCGTGCGTACATCGAGCTGGCGAGCGCACTGGGGGCGCAGGTGGCGGTCACCGACCCGTATCTGACGGCCGAGGACGCACAGCGGCTCGCGGTACGGGTGGTGCCGCTGGACGAACTGCTCCGTGGCAGCCGGATCGTCGCCGTGCACGCCCCTGCCACCGCCGAGACCCGGCGCATGCTGGGTGCGCGCGAACTGGCGCTGATGCCCGACGGTGCCGGTCTGGTCAACACCGCGAGGTCGTGGCTGGTCGACGAGGAGGCGCTGCTCGCCGAGTTGTCGTCGGGCCGGCTGGACGCGGCGGTCGACGTCTTCGAGGCGGAGCCGCTGCCGGTGGACCACCCGTTCCGGGCCCTGCCGAACGTGCTGCTCACCCCGCACCAGGCGGCGGGCACCGCCGAGTGCCGGCAGCGGCTCGGGGCAAGTGCCGTGGAGGAGGTGCTGCGGTTCCTGCGTGGCGATCCACCATTGCACTTCGTGGGGCCGGACGCACTGGCTCGCGTCCTTTGACCACTCGATCGCAACCACACCGGGCCCCAGAGGCCGACCAGTTGTTCCTCGGGGCCGAAGGCATCTCTGTTGCCTTCGGGGTCGAGGAATTCCTGGAGGTCGTAGACGATGCGTGGCGGGATCCGGAACAGGCGCAGCCCGTCGCGGAAGGAGCGGCGGGCTGCTACTTCGGGGTCGGTGGAGGCGTGGAGGGACGAGGCCAACTCGCCACCGTTACCAGGGCCTGGCGATTCCCACTCCCTGGGACGCCACGGGATGAGGACAATCACCACGATGCCGTCGGGTCTTGTGGAGAGGCCGGGTGTGGTGCTCGCATGCCCGGTCACCGACCTGCCCGGCAACGTAGGCGCACAGTTCGGCTATCAGCCACTCGACCAGCAGCAGCGAGCTCTCGCGCAGAGTGCCGTCCTCCTGTCGGCTCTCCAGCGTTTCCGTCAGTGTGCGGTGCAGCTCCCAGTTGGCCGACGGCGGCCCGTCCGCGCCCGGAGCGTGCCGGGCGGCTTCATCGAGGGCCGTCGTCCTGATCAGGGACAGCGCGAACGCGCCGGGCGTCTTCCGGCGGCGTTTGAGAGCGCCCGAACAATAGGCAGTCATCCGGGGGGGTGCCTCTATGTCTTTGGTCAAGACCGGGCTGGTCATGCGGTGACCGCTTCGGGGAGGCGTGATTCGTAGAAGGCTCCGTCGCGGAGCATGGCGAACAGGACGCTGATGCGCTGCCTGGCCAGGCGGAGGAGGGCCTGGGTGTGGGTCTTGCCCCGGGCCCGGCAGCGGTCGTAATAGGCGCGGGAGGCGGGGTCGTGCAGGGCGGCGAAGGCGGACAGGAACATCGCGCGTTTGAGCTGCCGGTTGCCGCCTCTGGGGGCATGTTCGCCGTGGATGGAGGTGCCCGACTGCTTCGTGGCCGGGGCGAGGCCGGCGTAGGAGGCGAGGTGGGCGGCGGTGGGGAAGCCGGTGCCGTCGCCGACGGTGACCAGGAGAACTGCGGCGGTCCTGACGCCGACGCCGGGCAGCGACGTCAGGACCTGGGAAAGAGGGTGGGCCTCCAGCAGCTCGCTGATCTGGGCTTCCAGGGCCCGGCGTTGTTCGTGCACGGCCGCGAGCGAGCGGGCCAGGGACGGGATGACCACGTCGAGGGTGCCGGTGCCCGGAACGACGACGGTCTGTTCGTCGAGCGCGTCGAAGACGTCGTCGATGAGCCGGGTGGCCATGCGCGGGGCCTTCGGGCGGATCAGTTCGACGAGTCTGCGGCGTCCGGCTTTCCGCAGAGCCTGCGGGGAACCGTGGCGTTCCAGCAGCCAGGTGACGGCCTGGTGGTCGAGGCGGGGGCCGAGGACGCGTTCCAGGCTGGGGTGGAACTGGGTGAGCAGGCCCCGTATCCGGTTGGAGGTGCGGGTGGCCTCGGCGGCGAGGTCCTGGTCGAAGCCGACGAGGACGGTCAGCTCGGCGGTGATCTCGTCGGTCAGCTCCAGACAGCGCAGGGTGCGGGGCATCGTGCGGGCGGCGTCCGCGATCACCGCGGCGTCCTTGGCGTCGGTCTTCGCCTCGCCCGGGTAGAGGTCGGCGATCCGGCGCATGGCCAGGCCGGGCAGGTAGGCGACCTGGCAGCCGGCATCGCGGGCGACGGTCAGCGGCAGGGCGCCGATGGAGGCGGGCTGGTCCACGACGACGAGGACGGTGCCGAACTTCGCGGCCAGCTTCTCGAAGACGGCCCGCAGTTTCGGCTCGCTGTTGGGCAGCGGCTTGTCGAAGACCTTCTTGCCGGCCGGGGTCAGCCCGTGGCCGTGGTGCGTGCTCTTGCCGACGTCCAGGCCGAGGAAGACGCCCACGCTGCTGGTGTCGATCACGGTGCCCCCACTTGCTCGATACCGGTGCCGGCCTGGGCTTCGGGGCCGTTCTCGCGCATCCACGTTATGCAGACCTGCCGCCCGCGAACGGCCGGGCATTGCGCCCGGCCGGGCGGCGGTCGGACCTCTCATCAGCGTCTCCGACGGCACCCCTCGGGCCCGGTGACACCACCCCCCAGGTCATCCGATCGACAGGGGGCAAAAGTCATGCCGGGCCCGGAGGCCGGCGGCCCTCTTGCAGGACCACGAAAAAACATAACGGGGCTGAGATTCCGGGCCGCGGAAGAGGTCGTGCTCCGGCTGAAGGAGCTGTTGTTCCCATCGATCGCGGACATCGCGGTTCTGTCGGTGGACGTGAACATCGAGGTAGTGCGGGTTGACGCGCGAGGTACCACGGCCGGGGCCCCTGTCCAGGGTGCAGGTCTTGGTCGGGCCGGAGCATCGCAGGTGGCCCAGGTCGCAGACAGGAGGCAGTGAGCCTTTTTCAACCTGTCGTTGATGCCAGTGCGTTGGGCAGTTCTGCGGAACGACGAAGCTCCTGGTGGACGGGTTCTCGACCAGGATCGCCCGTGTCTGCCAGGAGTCTCAATGACGAAGTCAAGACTCCTGCGCGACGGGCGGGACGGGGGTGAACAGCCTGTCGTCGCGCAGGAGAGCCCAC
>NZ_JBSFFY010000145.1:0-5043 GCF_053596315.1 Streptomyces sp. NPDC001732 | reverse complement strand
GGTGCGCAGCGGGTTGATCTCCGAGACGGCACCGACGAACGTGGTCTTGCCCACGCCGAAGCCCCCTGCCACCACGATCTTCGCCGAGGTAGTGGAGCGGGCTGCTCCGCCGCTAGAGCTTGCGAAGTCCACTGAGCACCCTTTCGAGCAGTGTCACATCTGGCTGGCCGCCGGCGGACTCGTTGCCGCCGGGCTGATGGATAGCGACGAGTCCGGCCTCAGCCAGGTCGGCTACGAGGATCCGGGCAACGCCGAGCGGTATCGAGAGCAGTGCCGAAATCTCGGCGACCGACTTGATCTCGAAGCACAGCCGGCAGATCCGCTGGTGCTCGGGCAACTGCCCTTGCAGCCGGGACGGATCAGCCGTGGTACTGACCAACGCCTCAATGGCGAGTTGGTAGCGCGGTCGGGTCCGGCCGCCTGTCATGGCGTACGGACGGACCAGAGGATTGTGCGCGGCGGGCGCGGCCGGTTCGGGTGCCTGCCGCGGCTGCACGGGCTGAATGCGGGGGGCCTGGGGCGCGTCGTAGCGGTGCGGGCGCTGCGAGGGCCACCCGGAGGCCTGCTGGGTTCCCTGCGGCTGCTGGTGGGGCTGCTGCGGCTGCCGGTAGGGCTGCTGGGCGCCTCTGCTGGGTGCGGAGGGGAAGTTGAACCGGTTGTCCCCGTGCTCACCCGATACGTTGTGACCACCGTCGTACTGGTGTCCGCCTGGGGGTGTTGTCACGATTCCTCCTCCGCCTGCCGGTCCCGATCCCAGTGGGTCCGCGCCACCGCACTGTATGGCGCGATGGCGCGAAACGCACTGTCTGTCTATTAGTTAAGAAGACTTCCTTGAAGTTCGGCGCGGAGGTCCGGGGTCAGGACGTTGCCCGCCCGGTCGACGAGCAGGGCCATCTCGTACCCGACCAGGCCGATGTCGGCGTCCGGGTGGGCGAGAACGGCCAGCGAGGAACCGTCGGAGATGGACATGATGAAGAGGAACCCGCGCTCCATCTCCACCACCGTCTGATTCACGGCGCCGCCCTCGAAGATGCGGGAGGCGCCCGCGGTCAGCGAGGTCAGCCCGGAGGCGACGGCCGCCAGCTGGTCGGCGCGGTCGCGGGGGAATCCCTCGGACATGGCCAGCAGGAGTCCGTCGGCGGAGACCACCACCGTGTGGGACACCCCGGGGGTGTTGTCCACGAAGTTGGTGATCAACCAGTTCAGATTCTGCGCCGCCTGGCTCATCGGGCTCACACTAACGCTCCTGGTCGTAGGTATTACTGTCGTCCGAACCCGCGCTGCGTCCCCGGAGCACGCCCCGCCGCAGGTTGCTCAACCTGCCGCGGACGTCCTCGGGGGCGCGGGAAACCTGGGGGCCGCCCTGCTGGGTCTGCTCAGCCGTACCCTCGACCAGATTGGCCTTGGGCACCCGCCGGGGGAGACCGGACGGGGTGACCCCGCCCGCCTTCGGATCCCGGAGCTTCTCGGCCCGCTCCCAGTGCTCGTCGTTCGCCGAGCGCCAGTCGTCGGCACCGTCGCCGTTCTGCTGCGCGGGCGACGGCTGCGACGGCAGTTCCTCCTGCTGTCGCGGCTGTTGCTGCGCGGCGGGCCGGTTCCCGCGACCGGTGGGCTGCCAGTGCTGCTGACCGCCCCGGCGCGGCAGACCGGCTTCGGTCAGCTCGTGGCCGGAGTTCGGGGTGGGCCCCGGACGGTCGAAGCCTACGCTCTGCGGGGACTCGGCGGGGAGGCTCGGGGCAGATTCCGTTTCCATCTGCACCGATGTGTCGTACGTGCCCCGTTGGGCGGCCTGGTTCGGCCAGTCGTCCTGCTGGGGCGAAGCGGCGAACTGCTCCCCGTGTTCCCCGTGGGACGGCTGGGCGGTTTCGCCGGTGGCATATGCGGATTCCGCATGGTCATGGGGCAGACCCGGGCCGGGCTGCTCGGCGAAGCCCATGTCGCCGCGGTAGGGGGCGTACCCGCCCTCGTACCCGCCGTCGTACGGGGCCTGCTGCGGGACCTGACCGTACTGGTCCTGCTCCTGCTGCGGTGCCCGCTCGTACTGCTCGGGCCGGGGCTCCTGGGCGTAGCCGTTCGCCGCGTACCGGCCCTCGGTGTACTGGCCGTCGGTGTACTGACCCTGCGGGAACTGCGGGTGCTCACCGGTCGTCTGCGCCTCCAGCGCCGCCCGGCGCTCCTCGCGCATCAGGGAACGGCCCACCGGGTCCAGCTGCGCCGTCCCCGCCGGGTGCTGCTCGTAGCGCGAGTCGTCGAAGCCGAGCTCCGCGGCCGTGCGCATCCGGGTCGGGGGCTGCTGCTCGAAGCCCTGCTGCTCCGGAATGATCGAGGAGACCGTGAAGTCGTCCGTGGCGGAGTCCGGGTCGCCACCGCCGCCGTGGGTGATGGCGTCCGGCAGCATGACCAGCGAGGTGGTCCCGGCCTGCTCGCCCGAGGGGCGCAGCTGGACCCGGATGCCGTGCCGGTCGGCGAGCCGTCCGACCACGAACAGACCCATCCGCTGCGACACCGCGGCGTCCACGGTCGGCGGGTTGGCCAGCTTGTGGTTGATGTCGGCGAAGTCCTCGCCGGTGAGCCCGATGCCCTTGTCGTGGATCTCGATCATCACACGGCCGTCGGGCAGCCGGGTCGCGGTGACCCGCACCTTGGTCTGCGGCGAGGAGAAGGTGGTGGCGTTCTCCAGCAGCTCGGCCAGCAGGTGCACGAGGTCGGTGACGGACTGGCCGTGGATCTCGGTCTCCGGCACCCCGGAGAGCTCGATGCGCTCGTACGACTCCACCTCGGACGAGGCGGCCCGCAACACGTCGACCAGCGGGACCGGCTGGTTCCAGCGGCGCCCCGGCTCCTCGCCGGCGAGGACCAGGAGGTTCTCGCCGTTGCGGCGCATGCGGGTGGCCAGGTGGTCCAGACGGAAGAGGTTCTCCAGCTGGTCCGGGTCGGCCTCGTTGTTCTCCAGATCGGTGATGAGGGTCAGCTGGCCCTCGATCAGCGACTGGTTGCGGCGCGAGAGGTTGGTGAAGATCGCGTTGACGTTGCCGCGCAGCATGGCCTGCTCGGCGGCGAGCCGGACCGCCTCGCGGTGCACCTGGTCGAAGGCGCGGGCGACCTCGCCGATCTCGTCGTGGCTGTGGATCGGGATCGGCTGGACGCGGGTGTCCACCCGGCCCGGGTCGGTCCTGGAGAGCTGGTCGACCAGGGCCGGCAGCCGCTGCTCGGCGATGCCGAAGGCGGCGGTGCGCAGCCGGCGCATCGAGCGGCTCATCTGCCGGGCCACGAGGCCGGCCAGGACGAAGGCGGCCAGCAGGGAGACGAGCACGACGGCGGCGTTGATGACGGCGTCGTTCCTGGCGCTGGAGGAGATCTCCGCGGCCTCGGTCACGGCCTTGTCGACGAGTTCGTCCTCGACCGCGGTGTAACCGTCGAACTTGGCGGTGGCCGCCACCATCCAGGTCTCGGGCGTGATGCCCTTCTCGGCCAGCTTCTCGGGCGACTTGCCCTGCCCGATCTGCTGGACCATGCCGTCGAAGACCGAGCCGTCGACGCTGGGCGGGGCGACGAACGGGGTCCCCGACCCCGCGGCCTTCTCCCCGGCCTTCTTCAGCTTCTCCGCGGCTTCCTTCGACTTCGCGGTCATGACCTGCTTCAGCCGGGCCGCGTCGGCCTCCGTGCCGCCGGAGAGGAACTCGCCGAGCGCGATCGTCTCCAGGTAGTTGTACGAGCCGAACGCCTTGACCTGGGCGTCGAACGTGGCGCTCTTCTGGCTCGGCCGCACCAGCAGGTGCATGCCGATGGCGCGCTGAAGCGATTCTGCAGCCTTGGCCAGCTCGATCGCGTAGACCGTACGGCCGTAGCTGGTGATGTTGCCGGTGCCGAGCCCCAGCTCGTTGCAGAACTCCATCAGGGAGTGCTGCACCTGGATGTAGCCCTCCTCCGTCCGCACCGGGTCCATGCCCTCGGAGAAGGCCGCCTTGCGCAGCTCGGGGAGCTTGGGCTCCTCCAGGCGGAACAGCTGGAGCCGCCGTTCGAGACCCTGCTTCTCGGGCAGGTCCTGCACGGCCCGGTCGAACTTCTTCCCGGCCGCGTCGGTGGTGGCCCGGACCCGGCCGATGATCTCGGAGTCGCGTTTGTTGGCCAGCAGGGGCTGCGCGGAGAGGTCGCGCTCGTTGAGCAGCGCCTGGCCGTACTCGGCGGCCGCGCGCACGATCAGCGCGGTCTTCTCGGCGTCCTGCGCCTCCCGCCAGGTGTCGATCGATCCCTTCACCTGGAAGCCGCCCATGACCAGGCCGACCAGGACGGGGAGCAGGAGAATGGCGTTCAGCCGGGTGGGCACCCGCCAGTTGCGGGGGGACAGGCGGCTGGTGCTGCCGCCGGACACCGCCGCCTCCGCGGACGGCGTCACGGCAGGCGTCGGCGGAGTGAAATTGCCCCGCTCCCGCTGCGCCGTGGCGCCCTCGTTGCTTCGCCTCACTCGACCAACAACCTCTCGGCGTCGGCACCTACGCTGTGCCGTGTTTCGTTCAGGGCCGTACTACTCCGGAGTTCGACGAATTCCAGCACGGGGACCGGTCGCGTTCCAAACAGTCGGAACCTGCCATTCCGAGTGGCCCGGACCTCGGATAAAACGGGCATAAGCAGCGAGCCCCGTCAAAAGGCGGGGCTCATGTGAGCGCAGCGGCACCATTCGGATGCATCCGGTGTCGAACGGGGGGCAATTCTCTGTCGAAACGTTATGAATACGGGGGTGGATCGTGTCAAAGGACACAGTCCACCCCCGTATGACTACGGCAACTGCCGTACGGAAAACCCGACTTGCGCCTACTTGAGCCGCGCCATGAGGGCGTGTTCCACGAGCGTGATCAGACCGCTCTTGGCGTCCGCGCGGTGCCGCGCGTCCGTCGTGATGATCGGGGTGTCCGGGCCGATCTGGAGTGCTTCGCGGACCTCGTCGGGAGTGTAGGGCTGGTGTCCGTCGAAGCCGTTGAGGGCGATGACGAAGGGGAGCCCGCTGTTCTCGAAGTAGTCGACGGCGGGGAAGCAGTCGGCGAG
>NZ_JBSFFY010000144.1:0-5637 GCF_053596315.1 Streptomyces sp. NPDC001732 | reverse complement strand
GGGCGCAGGCCCGGCGTCACCTCCCGGGGCACGGTCGCCAGCCCGAGCTTCTCGCACACCTCGGTGGTCATCGTGAGGGTGTAGAGAGTGTCGGCCGCCACCACATTCTGGTAGAGGCGGACCGTGTCCAGCGCGTACCAGGAGCCGTCCGGGCGCTGTACCCGGTTGGCGATCAGACAGTGCTCATGCAGGAGAGGAAATCCGTTCCTGTTGTCGAAGTGCCGGAACGCCGCGACGACCAGGGCCGGGGTCTTCGCACGGCCCCGGCCGGAGGCCCACCGGGTCTGTGCGACCTCGTCCTCCAGCCAGCGCAGCGTCTTGGCGACGGCCCGCTCGTGCGCCCGCTCAATGGTCCGGCGCGTCTTCTCGTCTCCCAGTGCCCACAGCACGACCAGTGACGCCTGCGGCCGGAAGGTGAAGTCGAGGGCGAGCAGCGGGGTCTGCTTGCGCTGCTCGATCTCCTCGACCGGCTGCCCGAGCACGGTGGCCAGCCGGGCCGTGGCCGGGTCGGCGCCGTCGTCCAGGAGCTCGCGCTCGATCCGGTCGGCGTCCGGGTGGCGGAGCATCCCGAAGACGAGCTCCATCTGCCGCCCTGTCACCCTCTGCCCGGCGGTGAGCCCGAGCGCGGGCAGGCCGCGCCCCATCCACACCCCGGGCGGCAGCCCGGCCTGCTCCTGCGCAGCCTTCAACGACCGGCCGGCGGGAAGACGCCCGTCCCCCACTGCAACTCCGCGCACGTAGTACTTCCACGCATTACGTCTCTGGACCTTCGCGACACTCAGCATCCCCACAGAGAACACCGGCCCTGACCTGCAGAAAAGCACGATCCCGCAGGGCGGGAGACTTCACCGGAACTTCACGGCCGATCCCGCACGGCGGGCGCTTTCGGCGACACCGTGCCCGCCCGGCGGACACCACCAGGGCCATGCAAATGCTGCGCGCCCCCCGGCCACACACGCCACAGGAACCTCAAAAACCGCCGGTAGACGCCAGCAGACGTCGTTCTTCGCCACCTGGTGCACACCCACGTACCACTACCGGCGGCCGAGGCCGCCCCGCATCAGGTCACCGACTCCCTTCAACCCGAACGAGACCCCCTCAGCCCCTGGCAGCCGCCGGGGGCTTCGTCGTGCCACCCCGGAGGAGACCACCGTGCCCACCTTCGAGACCTGCCCCCGCTTCACCACCGACCTGGACCGCCTCACCCCCGCCCAGCGCCGCCGCTTCCGCCACATCGTCCTGGCCGCCTTCGTCCCCGACCTGCGCGCCGGAGGACAATTCCGCGCCGGCCTCCGCATCAAACGCATCCAGCGCGCCTCCGGCATCTACGAACTCACCTGGTCCATGGGCACCGGACCCGCCGGACGCGCCACCTGGCAATACGGAGCAGCGCTCCGCCCCGACACACCGCACGTGATCTGGCGCCGCATCGGCACCCACAGCATCCTCACCGCCCCTTGATGAAGGGGCGGGCCTCGTCACCTCGTCGCCGAAGCCGCCCTGGCGGAAGACCAGTTCACTAGGCTGCCGGTACTGCTGGCGAACGCGGGAGGTGGGGACGGGGTCTGCTGAGCCGGGCCGGTGCCGCACGGGAGGCGTACTACTGGGCAGTGACGGCATCGCCGTGACCAGCTTCGACGTCGGCCTGATCGAGCGCCGGAACGAGGACATCAACACCGGGCTCGACCGGCTCGCCGCCTTTCTCGCCCGCCACCACGGGGCCGGGGCCGAAGTGCTCGCCGACGCGCTGCTGGCGGATCTGCTGCCATCGACGGGCTCCGACGACGACACGGCCCTCGTCATCGTCCCGCTGTAGGCGCCCGGCCGTGCGCGCTCTGCGTTCCGGAGGCGTCCACCGGCCCCGGAACGCGGAGCGCGAGAGGTCTACTCGGGCGCCTCGATCGTCACCGGCTTGCCCAGGTCGTAGAAGTGCTGCGTGGTCGTGCTCATCACGCCGGCCGTCCGGGACTCGGCCTGCCCGCCGTAGGGCGTGAAGTCGTCCCCGAACCAGAGGATGTGCTCGCGCACGGCCGCGCCCATGAACGTGTACGGCTTCTTGTTCACGATCCGCCACGCCGTGACGTCCTCCCCGTTCTCCAGGGAGAGCACGGGCCGCTCCTGCTCGACGGTCCACTCCGGCGCCGACGCGATCATCTGGGCCGTCATCTCCGGATCGGCGAGCGCGCGGTAGAGCTTCCCGGTGGCGGCCACGATCTGCTCCTGCGGGTCACTGCTGTTCTTGTCCCCCTTGACCCACTTGCCGAGCCCCGGCGTTTTGATCCACTCGTCCTCGCCCTTGAAGACGTACGCCTTCTCCCCCTCCGGCCCCGTCATCGACCCGGCCAGCGCGGGCTCGTCCCCGAAGAGGAACCGCGATGTCCCCGACTCGTCCCCCGACTGTACGGCCTCCGTCCCCGATCCGTACGCCTTCAGGGCGGCCACCAGGCACTTTGACAGGGCCGAACCGGCCAGGGTCGTACCGCCCTTGAGCTGGAGGCCGTCGCACTCGGACGGGGTGGCGAAGGCCGGGGACGACGCCTTAGGGCTCTCATTCCCGGGCGCGGGCTGGCCGGACGACGATTCCGAACGCGTCGGCTCGGCCGACCCGTCCGACGAGGAGCAGCCGGCCAGGAGGCCGACGGCGAGGAGGGTTCCTATGCACGCGTAGGGGCGCGGACGTACAGGTCTCATGTTGTTCGAACTCCACTGGTCACGGACGGCCCGCGACCGCGGGCCGTCTTATGGGCTCTCGCAAGCGAATCCATAGCCCCGCACCACCGGTCGTGAAGGTGTTCGCTTCACGGGCCGCAGATGCGGGCCTTTGGATCCTACTGACTTCGGATTGTTGGGGTGAATCTGCGCGAAGTCCCTGAAGGGCCTGGGGTGGTGGCTGTATCCCGTGGTGTGTGAGGTATGCGGATGGGGCGGGCTGACCGCCGCGGGACGTCGGCGCCGGGAGACGGTGCGTATGTAGGCAGCCTAGCTGTTCGAGCAGAGGATCAAGCCGCCGGAGGCCGTGCGGCGGCTGCGGGTGAGCCTGAAATCGGCCTACCAGTGGCGCCCACGGTGGCGGGAGGGTGGTGTTCAGGCTCTGGCCTCCCGTGGTCCGAGCGGGTCGCGATGCCGCCTGTCCCCGCGCTGCCTGGAGAAGCTGGCCGTGTATCTCCAGCAGGGGCCGGCCGCGCACGGCTGGGTGGAGGACCAGGTGTGGACGGCCACTCGGGTGACCACGCTGATCGGCAGGAAGTTCCTCGTCTCCTACAGCGTCTCGGGTGCCACCCGGCTGATGCACCGGCTCGGGTTCTCCCCGCAGGTCTCCGCCCGGGGACTGGTGCCCGCGGGCGCATCCGACGGCATCCCAGTCTCAACCTCGATCAGGTGCCGCTCGAAGAACTGGGTCTTGCGTAAGACGGGTTCGGGAACCGTGTCGAGCTGCCCGAACGGCGGCAGGCCCGGCGTCGTGGCCTGGGAGTCGAGCAGCTCGAAGTCCTCGGCGGCCATGAGGTGGGTGAACATCATCAGCGACGGTGCCCCGTGGCTGTCGACCAGCCGGACCGTGGTGCTCGCGAGCCCTGCCACCGTGTGCACCTGCCCGTCGAAACGAACGCGGTCGCCAACACACAGGACTCCGCGCGGGCTTGTCCGGCTCATCACTCCTCGCTTCGGCTCACCAGCGTGCGGCCGCTGAGCGGGTAGGACAGGTCCGCGGTCAGGCGCCCGCACCACAGCAAGGTGGAACACCACCGGCAGAACCTGGAGGAGATCGCCGACGGAGGCGGCCTGGGCCACCAGCGGTGCCGAGACGGCAAAGGACGCGGTCACCGCCGAGGAATGGCAGGAGTTCCTGTCCCACTTCGAGCGGAGAAAGCTGGCGCTGGGCGAATGCGGGCGAGCCTACGGAACCGACTGCATCCACGAACACGTCCCGTTGACCGAACTAACTGTGACGCATTCTGGGCCTCGCCCGAGAGGGACTGATGCACGGATAAGTGACACCTGACCTGGCTTGCTGAGAGGCGGCCTGGAAGGATGTTGCAGTGCCCAAGCCGTATCCGAAGGAGTTCCGCGAGGACGTCGTGCGGCACTGTCACGTTGACTGACCGGGTGGGATGATCTTCGGGTTGATCATGGTGGAGGGGGTTGTCCGTGGGCAGTACGCCGCCGTCGTACAAGGGGCACCGGTACCCGGTCGAGGTGATCTCCCACTGCGTGTGGCTGTACTTCCGCTTCCCGCTGTCATTCCGTGAGGTGGAGGAGCTGATGCTGCAGCGCGGCGTCATCGTGTCCTACGAGACGATCCGCCGGTGGTGTCTGAAGTTCGGACAGTCCTACGCCAACGCGCTGCGCCGCCGACGTCCCCGCCCCGGCGACAAGTGGCACCTTGACGAGGTCTTCATCACGATCAACGGCGAGCAGAAGTACCTCTGGCGCGCGGTCGACCAGGACGGCAACGTGCTGGACATCCTCGTCCGGAACCGGCGCAACAAGGCCGCGGCCAGGCGCTTCTACCGTCGGCTCCTCAAAGGAATCGGGGCCGTGCCAAGGATGATCGTCACGGACAGGCTCCGTTCCTACGGGGCGGCCCACCGCGAGGTGATGCCCTCGGTCGAGCACCGCTCCCACAAGGGCCTGAACAACCGGGCCGAGAACTCCCACCAGCCAACGAGCCAGCGCGAACGCGCCATGAAAGGCTTCCGCAGCGTCGGCGGAGCTCAGAGATTCCTGTCCGCGTTCAGCGGCATCTCACCCCACTTCCGGCCACACCAGCACCGGATGACCGCCCCCGACCACCGCACCGAGATGACCGTCCGCTTCGTGATCTGGGACCAGCTCACCGGCGCCACCACCCCGCCCACCGCAACGTGACCCAGGCCCCCCACACACACGCCCTGACGCGCCCTCAACCGATCAACACCCCACCAACGTGACAACGCCTCCAGCGCACCAAGACCTGGAAGGAATCCACCGACCCCGACCCCGAGGATGAAATCTGGTGTTGCCATCAAGCAATGGTATGGACCCTGCGATGGGGACGGTGTCGGCGGTGCGGACGGACTGCGAGTCGATCAGCCCTGCGCTCGGCTCCACCTTGCGGCCGTCAGCTTCGCGGACCTGACCGCGCAGGGCATCGTGGACCCGCTCGACCGCCCCGTCATCGTGCCACCACGTGAAGTACCAGTACACGGTGGGCCACGGCGGGAAGTCCTTCGGAAGCTGCCGCCAAGCACACCCGGTCCGCACGACGTAGAAGATCGCATCCACGATCCGCCGCCTGGGATGTTTCTCCCGCCGACCGCCCTTCAGGCCCACCCTCGCAGGCGGCAGCAACGGCTCAACCAACGTCCACTGGGTATCCGTCAAGTCCGACGGATACCCGCCCCCAACAGCACTCACGTGGACTCAACGCTCACCCACGCCCCAGGACACGGCAGATCTCAAACGCGGTCTGAGGTTGGAAGAGGCTCACTGGCCCGCGTGAAGGAGGGACGTAAACCAGAACCCACAGGCTCCGCCATCGACACCCAGAGCGTGAAGACCTCCACCAACGCGCCTGTGACCAGCCAGGGAACGGACGCCGCGAAGAAGATTGTGGGGCGGAAACGAGGTATCCTCACCGACACGATCGGCCTGATCCTC
>NZ_JBSFFY010000143.1:0-5882 GCF_053596315.1 Streptomyces sp. NPDC001732 | reverse complement strand
GGGCGGAACGCTCATGCGGACTTCGCCTTCCGAGAAGTGCGACGAGGGAGGGAGCGTTCCTGCGGAGGACTGCCATGAGGCGGATGGCTGAAAAGGGTCCGGTCCTCGGGTGTTCACGGCGCGGTGGGCAGGCGCCGGAAACGGACCGGAAGGGGGTGAATCGCCGGTGACGTGGGAATGTCGCCGGGTTGGCAGGGAACCTACGGCCGGTTGCGCCGTTCGGTCAAGAGCTGAATCCGTCGGAATTCGGCGTGTCGGTGTCGGATATGACCTGTCCCGGCTCCTCGACCCAGCCGAGCGAGACGCTGATCCGGCGCGCCGCCTCCCGCACCTGGCCGCCCAGTTCCTGGTAGCGCCAGGCCGGCAGGCCGAGCTTGAGGCCGGTGATCGAGACGGCCCCGGCACACACCGAACGGTCGTCGAAGACCGGCGCGCCGATGCAGATGATTCCCTCGGCGTCCTCCTCGTCGTCCAGGGCGTAGCCGACCCGGGCGATGTCGCGCAGGTGCGAGAGAAAGGTCGCCGGGTCGGTGATCGTGCGGGGGGTGCGCCGGGGCAGCCCGAACCGCTCGACGACCGCGGCCGCCTCGCTCTGCGGCACGGCCGACAGCAGCGCCTTGCCCAGGCCGGTGCAGTGCGGCAGCTCGCGCTGGCCCATCCGCAGGTCGAGCCGGACGCGCTGGTCGAGCTCGACCTGGTCGACCACGACCGCGTGGCCGTCCTCGGGCACGGCGAGCCGGGAGGCCATGCCGGTGGTGCGGGTGAGTTCGGTCAGCACGGGGTGGGCCACCCCGCGCAGCGAGACCTGGGCACGGGCCCGGTCGCCGAGCCTGGCCAGGCTCATGCCGAGCCGGTAGCGGCGGTTCATGCCCTCGCCGTCGTCCGAGACGAGGCCGTAGGCGCGCAGGGTCTGGAGCATGCCGAAGGCGGCGCTCTTGGAGATGGAGCAGGCCTGGCCGACCTCCGTGACGCTCAGGCCGTTCCCCTGGGAGGGGGCGGCGAGCGCCTCGAGGATGTCCGCTGCCCTGGCCACGCTCTTGACCCAGTACTTCGGTTCTTCTGGGGCAGCACTGTTCGTCATGGCAGAACAGCCTAGTGCCTCCCGGGCGGGCGTACGGCGGTTTGCCTGTGAAGAAAGCGCGGAAACGGTCCTTCCGGTGGCTCCTGAGGGGTTGACCACCCCTGGTGCCGCACGTAATATCCAGGCACTGTTCTGCTCTACAGAACAGCGTTCGAAAAAGCGAAACGCACCACCCCGAACACCACGGATCACCTCTTCCTGCGGCGACTGCCGGGCGGATGGCGCCAGGGACTCACGGGCCGGGCAGGGCCTGCGAAAACCGACGACTCTCGACGCAAGGAGCAAGCGATATGAGTTCAGGCCCGGTAGCCAACGGATCCGGAGCCCGACTCGCCGAGCGCGCCCGCCTGGTCGTACCCGGCGGAGTGAACAGCGGCCAGCGCAGCGTTCCCGGACTGACCGACCTGGTCGTCACCGGGACCGACGGCGCCCGGTTCCGCACCGCCGACGGACGCGAGTACACCGACTTCCACTCGGCCTTCGGCCCGCCGCTGCTCGGACACAACGACCCCGACGTGGCCCGCGCCACCGCCGAGGCCGGTGCCACCCTCGGGCACATGGGCGTCGGCGTCACCGAGGGCGAGGTCCTTCTCGCCGAGCAACTCGCCGAGCTGATCCCGTCGATCGAGAAGGTGCTGCTCACCAGCACCGGCAGCGAGGCCACGTTCCACGCGCTGCGCGTCTCGCGCGCCGCCACCGGCCGCCGCCTGGTCGTCAAGTTCCAGGGCTGCTACCACGGCTGGCACGACGCGGTCAGCCTCAACGTCATCTCCGCACCCGAGAAGGTCGGCGGCCACGACCCGATCTCCACCGGCATCCTGCCCGAGGTCCTCGAAGCCACCCTCGTCCTGCCGTTCAACGACAGCGAGGCCGTCCGCCGCGCCTTCGCCGAGCACGGCTCCGACATCGCCGCCGTCATCGTCGAACCCGTCCCGCACAACGTCGGAGCGCTCCTGCCGTACCAGGAGTTCCTCACCACGCTGCGCGAGGAGACCACGAAGGCCGGCAGCGTCCTGATCTTCGACGAGGTCATCACCGGCTTCCGGCACGACATCGGCGGCTGGCAGAAGATCTCCGGCGTCACCCCTGACCTCACCACCCTCGGCAAGGCCATCGCCAACGGCGCCCCCGTCGGCGCGATCGGCGGCCGCGCCGACCTGATGGACCTCTTCTCCACCCGCCCCGGTGCCCCCGCCTTCTTCGCCGGCACGTACAACGGCCACCCGTCCGTCGTCGCCGCGGCCCTCGCCACCCTGCGCAAGCTGCGCGAGGAACCCGTCCACGAGCACGTCTTCCGGCTCGGCGAACGCGCCCGCACCGAGCTGACCGCACTGTACGAGCGCCTCGGCGTCCCCGCCGTCGTCACCGGCTACGGCTCCGTCTTCGTCAGCTACTTCATGCCGGGCGAGGCCCCCCGCACCTACGCGGACCTGCTGAACAACGACGCCTCGCTGTTCGTCGGCTACCGCCGCAAGCTCCTGGAGCACGGCCTGTTCGAGCTGCCGCTCAACCTCAAGCGCAGCCACATCAGCTACGCCCACACCGACGCCGACGTGGACCGCCTCGTCGAGGGCACCGAGGCCGCGGTCAGGGCCGTGCTCGCCGACGGCGGCGCCCGCGACCTGGAGAACACCTCCACCATGGGCGGAGCGACCCGCTGATGCTCACCGTCAACCGCACCCGCCCCGCAGGCCCCGCGGGCCGCATCACCCGGGTCGAGACCCTGATGCTCGGCACCTCCTGGCGCGACTTCGGCTATGTCCGGGTCCACACCGACGAGGGCCTGTCCGGCATCGGCGAGATCACCCACCCCTACCGGGTCGGTGAGGTCTGCGAGCTCACCGAGGCGATCGCCCGCCGTCACCTCATCGGCGCCGACCCCTTCGACATCGAGGAGCTCTGGCTCCGCGTCTACCAGGGCGACTTCCTGCGCGGCGGCGACATGGGCGGCGTCGCCCTGTCCGGCCTCGACCAGGCGATGTACGACCTGATGGGCAAGGCGCTCGGCGTCCCCGCCTACCGGCTGACCGGCGGCGCCTGCCGGGACGACGTACGCGTGTACGCCAACGGCTGGTACACCGGCGAACGCGAGCCGGAGACCTTCGCCGCCAAGGCCCGCGAGACCGTCGCCAAGGGCTTCACCGCCCTCAAGTTCGACCCCTTCGGACCCGGCCTGCACGAGCTGGAGCGCCCCGAACTGCGCCGCTCCGTCGATCTCGTGGCCGCCGTCCGCGAGGCCGTCGGGCCGGACGTGGACCTCTTCATCGAGGGGCACGCCCGGTTCGCCATGCCGACCGCGGCCCGGCTGGTGCGGGAGCTGGAACCGTTCGACATCGGCTGGTTCGAGGAGCCGATGCCCTGGACCCACATCGAGCGCTACGCGGAGCTGCGCCAGCGCGCCGCGTTCCCGATCTCCGGCGGCGAGCACTTCCACAACCGCTACGAGTACAAGCAGCTCTTCGCCACGAACGCGGTCGACATCATCCAGCCCGACCTCTCCATGGCCGGCGGCTTCACCGAGGTCAGGAAGCTCGCCGCGATCGCCGACACCCACGGCATGCTGGTGGCCCCGCACAACTCCAACTCGCCGCTCTGCACCACCGTCTCGGTGCACGCGACGCTCGGCATCCCCAACTTCAAGATCCTGGAGACCTTCGACGGCCTCCTGGAGGACTACGTCTTCGACGCCCTCAAGGGCACCCTGCCGATCACCGACGGCCGCATCGGCCTGCCGACCGCCCCGGGGCTCGGCGTCGAACTCGTCGACGAGGTCTTCGAGGAACACCCGCCCAGCCACCGCTTCTGGAACATGTTCGCGGACGGCTGGGAGAAGCGGAACCGGACATGATCGTCGACGTCCACTCCCATCTCTTCCGGCACAGCCACGACTTCACCGAACCCTTCGAGTCGGACTCCGCCCGCGCCCACGCCGGCGAGGTCGACCTCACGGTGAAGTGGGAGGAGTACGCCGCCACCGCCCCCGAGGGCACCCGCACGATCGTCGTCGGGGGCAAGGCGCGGCGCAGCGGCCTCTGGGTCGACGACACCGCCGTCGCCTCGTACGCCGCGGCCCACCCCGACCGGCTCATCGGCTACCTCTCGCTCGACCCCACCCAGCCCGGCTGGCAGGACGAACTCCGTTACGGCCATCAGGAACTGGGCCTGCGCGGCATCAAGCTGATGCCGATGTACGCGGGCTTCGACCCGGCCGCAGAGGAGTACGACGAGCTGTACGGCTACGCCGAACGGCACGGTCTCCCGCTCCTGGTGCACACCGGCACGACCTTCGTGTCGAGCGCGCCCCTGGAGTGGGCGATGCCCCGCCACCTGGACGCGGTGGCCATCCGCCACCCCGAACTGCGGATGGTCCTCGCCCACCTCGGCCACCCCTTCGAGGGCGAGTGCATCGCGGTCATCCGCAAGCACCCGCACGTGTACGCGGACATCAGCGCCCTGCACTACCGGCCCTTCCAGCTCTGGCACAGCCTCCGGCTGGTCCAGGACTACGGGGTCTTCGACAAGCTGATGTTCGGCAGCGACTACCCGTTCACGACGGTCGACGACTCGGTGAAGGGGCTGCGGGAGATCGCCCGCATCCCCGGCATCCCCGGGCTGCCGCCGCTCGACGCGGACAAGGTGGAGGAGATCATCCACCGGCCGTCGCTGGATCTGCTGGGCCTGGACGGCTGACCGGCCGTCCCCCCCCGAACCTGTCGGCACGGCGCCCGGGGCAGTCCTCCTGCTCCCGGGCCCGGCCGACAGCCGGGCCGCCGCGTGATCCCAAGTGTCCCCGCGCGGCGGCCCGGACCTCTCCGGCGACCGAACCGGAGCCTCCCCTCCCCGTACCTCTCCGCCTGGAGGAACCCCGCCATGACCGCAGCCCTCCCGCCGCGCGGAACCGAGCGCTTCGACCTGACCGGCCGCACCGCGGTGGTGACCGGGGCCGCCCGGGGCCTCGGCCGGTCCTTCGCCGTCGGCCTCGCGGAGGCGGGCGCCGACCTGGTCCTCGTCGACCTGCCGGGCGCCGAGGGCATCGACGGGACGGCGGCGGCCGTGGAGGCGCTCGGCCGGCGGTGCCGCACCTACGGACAGGACCTCGCGGACATCGACGCGCTGGCGGACTTCGCCGACACCGTGCGCGCCGAGGCCGGACCGCTGCACATCCTGGTCAACAACGCGGGCACGGCCGCGCTGGAACGCTTCAACGAGATCACCCCCGCCAGCTGGTCGCACATCATGCGGGTCAACGTCGACGCCGTCTTCTTCCTCAGCCGACGCGTCGCCGAGCACATGACGGCGGACCGGATCGCGGGCCGCATCATCACCATCACCTCGAAGAACGCCCTGGTGGCGGAGGCCGGACTGGCCCACTACAACGCCTCCAAGGCAGCCGCCCAGCTCCTCACCGAGACCCTGGCGATCGAACTCGCCCCGCACGGCATCACCGCCAACACCCTCGCCCCCGGCATGGTCGAGACCCCCATCGACGGCGAATTCCCCTTCGACCGGGAAGCCTTCGAGTCCGCCTACCGCGAGCGCATCCCGCTCGGCAGGTACGCCCGGCCCGACGAGTGCGTGGGCGCCCTGCTGCTGCTCGCCTCGGACGCCGGGGCGTACCTCACCGGGGCGCGCATCGTCGTCGACGGGGGAGTGCTGGCCGACCAGATGCCGCGCATGCGTTTCATGCCGCCGTACCGCAACACGATCTGACCGCGACCGACCGGCAGTCGGTCCCCACCGAGCACGCATCGACAACGCGAGGAGCGCCTCCGTCATGTCCGTCAATGCCTCGTCCCCAGAT
>NZ_JBSFFY010000142.1:0-5932 GCF_053596315.1 Streptomyces sp. NPDC001732 | reverse complement strand
ACGGGGCTATCCAGGAGGGCTCCGACGCCCTGATCACACCAGACACAGCAAGATCATCTCACCCGTGACCAGTAGTTACGGGACAACCCTTAGGTAAGTAATGTCAACACGCGCGCGCATGTGCAACTCCCCTAACTTCTTGAACAGCTCATAACTGCATGGCTGGGTCCCGTCAGTCCCGTCGCCCGGGGAGAGGCGTGCCCTGACCTGCTCTTTTCCTGTACGGGACTCAAAACCATGCGTCGCTCACGGGACTGAACCCCCCGTACAGCAGCCCCGAGTACGGGGCTGACGGGACTGGAATCTCCCGACACGCGCGGGCGCAGCCTCTCCCGGGGACGGGGTGGGCTACGCTCTGTGCCGCATAGCCGAAGTTTCAGTCCCTTCAGTCCCGTTGTTCTGGGCGGGGCCTGCCGAGAACCGCACCGATTTCCGAGGACGCTCATGAGCGCCGAACCCGTCCGCTTCGACGCCGAGGCCGCGGCCGAACAGATCCGCCGGTACTCCCTCGACGCCGGCCTCCCGCATGAGCACCCCGGTCTGCCCGCCCAGCACAACGGCTCGCTCACACCGCCCCCCGACCCTGGGCTGGTGCCTGCTTCGCTGACCGACCGGGGCAACGCCAAGCTGTTCGCCCGGCTCTACAGCGACCGGTTCCGCTACGTCATCGGGATGGGCTGGCACTCCTGGAGCGAGTACCGGTGGAGACTGACCGGCGGTGAGGAAGCCGCGGTGTGGGCCGCGGGCGAAATGGCCGAGCAGTTCCCCGAACACGACCCGCACGGACGCTTCAGCGACCGCGCGCTGGCAGCCCACCGCCGGCACTCCGAGTCGACCTCGGGAGTCAAGGCCCTGCTCTACCAGGCCCAGGCCGCCCCGGGCCTGCGCCTGGACCCCGATGTCCTGGACGGCGACATCTACGCCCTGTGCACCCCGGCCGGGGTGGTCGACCTGCGCACCGGCCAGCTGCGCAAGCCGGACCCGCTCACCGACATGCACGCACGGGCGACCGCGGTCGCCCCCCCCACGCCATGCCCGTCCCCCGCTGGAACAGCTTCCTGCGCGACACCTTCGGCGACGACGAGAAAGGGCAGGAGACCATCGGGCTCCTGCACCTGCTGCTCGGCTACTCCATCACTGGCGACGTCGGCGCGCAGGTCCTGCCCTTCCTGTACGGGTCGGGGGCGAACGGCAAGTCGGTCCTGCTCGAGGTGATGACCCAGATCCTGGGCGACTACGCGAACGCCGCCCCGCCGGGATTCCTCATGGAGAAGGGCAAGTTCACCGAGCACAGCACCGAGCTCACCGAACTGCACGGCCGGCGCATCGTGGTGTGCAGCGAGCTGAAGCCGAACGACAAGTTCAACGAGGCCCGCGTCAAACTCCTCACCGGTGGCGACACCATCACCGCCCGGCGCATGCGGCAGAACTTCTTCACCCTCACCCCCACTCACAAGCTGTGGCTGCTCGGCAACCACCGGCCCGAGGTCGGCACCGGAGGCCACGCGTTCTGGCGGCGCATGCGCATCATCCCCTTCGAGCGCCGCGTCCCCGACGAACGGAAGATCGACAACCTCGCGGCCGAACTCGTCCGGGACGAAGGCCCCGGCATCCTGCACTGGCTCATCGAAGGCGCCAGGAAGTACCTCGCCACCCGCGATCCGCTCACCGGCCCGGCCTCCGTCCGCGTGGCCACCGCCGCGTACGAGACCACCGAGGACCACATCGGCCGCTTCATCAGCGAACGCTGCACCAAAGGCCTCGGCGGCCGCCCCAACCCCGACCTGCGCGTCGAACAGAAACTCCTGTACGAGACCTACGGACGCTGGTGCTCCGACGAGGGCATCAGGCCCTCGACGAGCCGGGCCTTCGCCAGCCGCATCCGCCAGGAACTCGGACTCGCCTCACCCGCCGAAATGATCAAGAACAACGCCACCAAGCTCTACCCCGGCCTCGCCCTGCTCCCGGACGACCCCGACACCTACAGGGAGGAAACCCCGTGACCAGCCACTACGCCCTGGGATCCCTCCCGGGCGGCCCGTACGATGGAGAAGCTGCACCCGCAGGCCGAAGCCCGGCACCGGACAACCAGGAGGCCCGATGAGCGCGATGCCGAAGGAAGGCGATCTCGCCCAGGAGGCCGAGGTCGTATGGCTGGAGGACCCGGAGGACCTCGACTACGTCCGCCAGGCCCTCGACAAGGTCAACACCCGCAAGGGCAAACCACGCTACGAACGCGACGGCCGGCTCATCGGATACACCAACCTCACCCCCAACGCGGCGCGGCGCCCCGACAGCGGCCTTTTCGTGCGCCGCACGTTCTACCTGCTCCCGCACGACCGCCCCAACCAGCCCGACGACCCCGCTGCCCCTACAAGGTCGGCTCACCGCTCGAAGCTGTCGATCCGCGGACGGTGAAACCGGGCGAGGCCGGAGCGAAGACCGCCCGGTCCCAGGGCGCCGGAAGGACAATGCCCGCCACCACCTGAAAACCGGCGGCCGTACGACCCGCCCCGCAGCCGGCGCACAACAAGGGCCTCATTCCCCTGCCCGCCCGCGGTCCGGCCTTGCTGCGGCTGATGAACGATTGCCGGGTTCTTTTCGGCCCGCTCCCACAGGATCATCAGTGTGCCGGATGCCTTCGTGCAGCACGGACCGCCGCGCACAACTGCCAGTCGCCGGTCTGCTCGACGAGCTGCATGAACCCGCGAAGCCCGCCGGTCATCGTGGACCGTGCCATCAGGTCGATGCCGTCGAGCTCGGCTTGCGGATGGACAGTCCGGATGCGCTCGACCATCTCCTTGCTCTCCGGCCAGGCGGCCTCCCACGACTCCAGCAGATCCTCGAAGCCCACGTCGACGGCTCCGTCGACCACCATGAGGGCCCCCGTTTCCGTAAGCGCCCAACTGAGTCCCGTCAGTCCCGTAGCCTCGACGAAAACGCCCTGACCTGCTCCTTTTCGCGGGACTCAAGCTCCGATCGGAAAAGCCACTCCCTCAGCAACGGGACCGTACGTCCAGCCAGTCTTCCGCCCGGGCAGCACATTGCCTCCCTCGGCGGGGCAGTTCCCAGCTGAGGGAGGGGCAGGTGCCCTTGCTCACGGGGCTGGCGGAACTGTCTCCGTCAGCCGGCCACGATGTCGCGCAGTTCCTGTACGGCGCGCTCGTGGTGGTGCTGGGCGGGGATGGCTTCGTACAGGTCCAGGGCGCGGCGGCGGACCAGGCCGGTGCGGTAGTCGACGGGCAGTGCGGTCAGGGCAGCGACCGTACGGCGGCAGGCCTGTTCGGTGTCGCCGTCGTGGTGGGAGCAGGCGGCGGCGTCGATGTTCAGCAGGGTGCGTGTCATGGTGCTGGTCGGCGCGGACAGTTCCAGGGCGCGCTGCTGGCTCTCCTGGGCGCGGCGGGTGTCCCCGAGGGTGGTGAAGGCGTGGCTGAGGTGGACGTGGTGCTTCTGCTCGCCGTACGTCAGCCAGGTGTCCGACCGTTCGGGCTCGGGGAGCCGGTTCATGAGAGTGTCGGCGGCGGTGAGCGCGGCGCGGGCCTGCTCGCTCTGGTGGTTGAGGGCGTAGGCGCGGGCGGCGACGGCGGCCGCCAGCACCGCAGCGGCGGTCGGCCGGGTGCCGGCGGCATGGCGGGCCTGGTCGGCGAGGGCGGCTGCTGCCCTGGGGGCGCCGTAGTTGAGCGGCACCATCGCCTCCCGGGCCAGGACCCACGCGTGCAGCTGCGGGTCGCCGGATTCGGCGGCAGCCCGGGCGGCGGTGGCGAACCAGGCGCGGGACTCCCGGCGGCTGCCCAGATCGTGCAGGACGATCGCGGTCATCCCGGCCATCTGCCCGGCCGTCCGGCACAGCCGGGCCCTCACCGGTGCGGGCTGCGGGACGGCAAGGAGCGGGTACAGGGCCGTGAAGTCGATGACCAGGTCGGCCAGGACGCGGGCGGGTGCTTGTCCGTGGTAGCCGTACCCGTAGCTCTCGGCTGCGGCTTCGAGGTCGGCCAGGTCCTGGGAAGCACCGGGGGAGAGGGTCTGGTCGAGGTCGGTCCGGGCGGCGGTGAGCGCGGCGAGGGCAGGAGCGGTGAGGCCGGCGGCCAGGGCGCCGCGCAGCAGGTTGCGGCGCTTCATCGGGTCTTCTCCATGGTCGGGCTCCGTGCTGAGAACGGCGGTGTCCTCCCAGGGTTGCGCAGCAAGCCCCAGGAGGGCACCGGGAATGCGCAGTCCGCCCGCGATTCGCTCGACGGTCGTGAGGGCGGTGACGGATGTGGCGCCCCGGGCGATCTGGCTGACCCGCTCGGCCTTCAGCGTGCACGCTTCGGCGATCCGGTTGAAGGAGATCCCCACGTCGTGGGCCATGGCGAACACCGTGGTGAAGTCCCGCTCACCAAGAGCCCGGACGAAAACCGGGTGGGCCAGCAAATGGTGCGGCACTTGGGCGGGTGACGACGGTAAGTCGTCCACAAGCCCCCCAGAACTCCCGTGGAAGTCCGGCCCGTACGCGCAGAGGACGACCGTCGAGATGATGCCGTCGCCTGGCGCGCCAGCCGGGTCAAGGCCCGGCGAGGATGTCGTGGGTGCCGATGCGTTGCCAGATAATGTGGCGCTCGCCGCGATGTACTTCTACTCCGTACATCCAAGTCGCCCTGCCATTCCCGGCCCACGTGAGCTCGTAGACGCCGGGCGCACGCCGTACTCCTTTCACGCGGAGGCCGGGGCGGAAGGATCCGGTGCGCAGGTCGTCGACGAAGGCTCCGACCGCGCGGCGGAAGCGGCGGCGCTGTTCTGGGGTGAGGCGGTCGAGGTCGCTGGTGAAGCGGACAGTGGTCTCGTAGGTGGGCATGGCGAACTCCTCCCAGAAGCACGAAGCCCCGGCCGGTGGCCGGGGCTTCGTGGTGGTGGTTCGTTGAAGGGGAGCGGGGACGAAATAAGGGCGGAAGAGGCGGAAAGAGATGTCTGCAATGGGGATTTGTGGCCGGTGGGACTCGTGTGCCTCGCCTGCCGCGGCCGTGGCTTCCAGCAGCGCGTTGCGGTGCTGTGCTCGTTCGGTACTCCGTGACGGTCTTCGCTCTCGTGTGTGCCCTGGCAGGGCCGTGAGGCCGGAGACGGCGGTGTTGTTCGGCGGGGACCGCCTTAGCCGAAGGCTCAGGCCGGATGGACGGCAGCGCAGGCCGGCTCTGTGCCGCAGGTTCGTCGCCAGGAGGGCGGCCGGCGGCGAGGCCTCGCGTCCCTCGCTCCGGTAGCCGATGTCCTGTCCTACCGAACTCGGCCGAGAGACGAATCGGCGCCGACTCGGTTCGCTGAGACAGGGGGCTGGTCGCCCCACAGGTGCTCCTTCGGTGCGGTTATGAGTTCGTCCTCGCTCACGTCGTCGCGGATGCCGACCTGGGGGCAGTACCTGCATGTCGCCGGACGCCGCGCGACGATGAGCAGCAGGGCTACGGTTCTTGAAGTGCTGGCACCTTGCTAGCCGCCGTGGTCGTGTGCGTTCCCGGCCGGGATGTGGCGGTCCGTCTCCAGGAGGAAGAGGGGGTGACCGGCAGGACCTTCAGAAGCAGCTCCGCTGCCAGGCCGAAGAGCAGGAGTGCGCCGCCCGAGAGCTGGCCAGGGTGATGGAGGAAGCAGTTCGTCGGGACGGCGGAGTCTGGAGAAGTAAGGCTGGGAGCAAGGGCGGCCCGTGCCACCCCCCGAATGGTGTGTGGCTCGCGTGATCACTTTTCGCTGACGATCCCTCGCTGTGTTCCGTCGAGCGCGTGGTTCGGGTCGTCCCTCGTGAGAGTGTGGCTGGATGATGCATATACAGGAGGGGCAGCGGGGGCATGAGTAGGGGAGCGGTGCTTCAGCTGACTCGCACCCACCGGATACTCATCGGTCTCGTGGTCGCCGGGGCGGTGCTCATCGCCGCGATCGGATTCGCGGGCTCGTACGCGGCGGTGCGCGAACT
>NZ_JBSFFY010000141.1:0-5984 GCF_053596315.1 Streptomyces sp. NPDC001732 | reverse complement strand
TCAAGCCCCCACCCTCCGGATAACGCATACCACCGGCATATCGCAGGGATCATGAACCGTCACTACCCGACGACAACCCGAAAACCTCAGTAACCGGGGGTCCGCAGTCGGAAGCGCCGCGACGTGGCGGCTTGAGCGTTCGACGACTGTCACGGATGCACCGTGCACGAGGCAGCCGTGCACGACGGCACGGCCAATAACGGGGCCGCCGCCGGTGATCAGGATCCGGCGGCCCGCGAGAGCCCGCGTCATCGCCCCGGATTCCGTGCGGGTGACCGCATGATCAGCTCGGGCTCCTTGAAGCTCAGGCAGTCCAGGACAACCGCTTCCAGCAGCACCGGCTGCCGCGGCGAGGCAACCAGATCTCCAGCCGCATGCCGTTGCGGATCCGGACGCGCCGTACGACAACATCGGCGAATTCGGGCGCGACGACGACCGAACCGTCGTCCCCCGGAGTCGGACGACTACTCGGCGACGTTGCCGACCGGCGGACGTTCGATGAACGGCTTACGGCGCGACTCCATCGTGGCCGCCTGCCCTTCGGCGCCGCGACTCCCGCACAGATGAAATTGGCCATGTTGTGGACTTTGACCAACGACTGGCCCGGTGCCGCCCCTCGGCAGGCCGGCCGCCATCCGGCCCCGGTCCGGCGGAGCGTGTCCTTACGGAACAACGACAACAGGCTGAGTGTGGCCTCGTCGCCCCGGCTGCGCTGCACGAAGCAGTTCGAGGAGATGAGGTGCGCCCCGAATCCGGCGGCACGGCCGCGTCGACGATGACGTCGGTGATGTGGTGCCGGGTGCGCGACGGTGGCTGCTCGGTCCACGCGAAGTCGGTGCCCAACCGGCGGATCCTCACCTCACGTGTCTGCTTGGTGTCGTCGAAGATCCGCGACGTCGGTGCGCGCTCCCGGCCTGCGAGTCCCGCACGCGCCACCGGCGCCTCGTACCGGGCGTCGTCGGCCAGGAACTCCGGCCAGTCAGGTATGCCGCCGCACGACGTCAGCATCGGGCGGCGGGCACCGTTCCGCTCCTGCGGCCACTACCGGACCCGTCGTCAAGAGTCCCCGTTCGGGTGACGGAACGGGACCAACAACGGCTCTAACCTTGGGCGGTCTCCATCACGCCATGGAGATCCCTCAATGACGTGATGCTCACGTCATCCACGGGCGGAAGGAGCCTACTACGATGCCCTATGCCGACCTGACGGATGTCCGGCTGTTCTACACGGACGAGGGCGACGGCGATACCGCCGTCCTGCTGGTTCACGGCTGGGGCTGCGATTCCCACGACTGGAGCTGGCAGATCGGCCCCCTGGTGGACGCCGGCTTCCGCGTGATCGCGCCCGACAACAGGGGTCACGGGCGCTCAACTGTTCCGCGCGAAGGATTCGACTCGACGGACTTCGCCACAGATCTCGCGGGATTGGTCAGCCTCCTGCAAGTCGGCCGAATCATCGCGGTCGGCCATTCGCAAGGCGGGGCGATCGTCAGCACACTCGCCGTCGAGCATCCCGATCTCGTCGCAGCCGCAGTCATCGTGGATTCGCCCTATGGCCTGCCCGACCACGAGATGTCCGGGCGATGGCAGCCACTCATCGATGCGCTGGGAACCGACAACGGGCTGGAGCACGTTGCCGGCGCGCTCGCCGCGGTCGAAGGCAAGTAAATGCCCAATGCCCTGAGGAAATGGCATCAGCGGCGGGTCCTGGGCACGGCCCCCGAGGTGATGCGGTCCACCTTGGAGGCATTCCTGAGGGAAGGCTCCGTCGCAACACGTTCAGGCGCCGACGAGTACCTCCGGAGAAGGCAATGCCCCGTCCTCACCATCCACACACATCCGGCACAGGCCGCCTGGGAGGAAACGACCTTCGCCGACCCCCGCAGCCGGTCCCTCCACTGGCCGGAGGCCGGACACTGGCTCCACCAGGAGCGAGCCGACGACTTCAACGACCTCGTCCTGAGGTGGCTGGCAGACCTTCAAACCAACTGACCGGACGCGGCAACAACAGCGGGAATCGCCGCGCTCATGCATATGGGAACGCTGCGATCCAACCGGACCGGAACAGGCGCTGTCCCCCGGACGCGATGGACACAGAACGAGCGGAGATCCGGATGCTGCTGCCAGCACCGGCCTGGACAAAGAGCCGGGAAGGCAAGCCAGAGGGCCACTCTGCTGCATCGGGCAACGTTCGCCCCGGCCTCATCTTCGTTCGGCGTGCGCTTGACCTGTCTATTGAATGGGTTCGGCGCCGAGAGGTCGAGCGTGGGCGAGCGCGAGCTGGAACGGGTTGATCTGGGTGAGATTCCCTACATCGAAGCGGTTGAGCAGATGGGCACCTGGGTCCGACAGCGTCAAGAGGGCTTGATTGCGGATCGACTGGTACTGCTCACCCACCCTCCAGTGATCACCTACAGTGCCCGGCCACCGCGTCATGAACTGCCTGTGCAAACCGGGATTCCTCTGGTTGAGGTGGACAGGGGTGGTCAGGCGACCCACCACGGGCCGGGGCAGCTGATCGGCTACCTGGTGGTCAATCTCCGTGAGCGCGGCCCTGGGGACATCGTGCGCTGGCTGGAGCATGGCTTGGTCAGTGCCTGGACTCGCTGGGCCTGCAGGCCGTTCGACGCGACACCCCGCCCAAGGCCCAGAGTCTGGTCGGGGTCTGGACGCCGGAGCACAAGAAGGTCGCCTCGATCGGCATGAGGATTCGTCACGGCGTGACAAGCCACGGGTTCGCTCTGAACATCGCACCGGACCTGGCGGCGTTCTCGGCATTCACGGCCTGCGGGCTGCGGGCTGCCCGAGGTGGCCATGACCTCGCTTGCGGAAATGGCCGCTGCCAAGGGCAAACCCGCCCCTGCCGAAGGGGCGGTACGAGAGGCTGTAGCCGCGGCGCTCGGGGCAGTTTGACGCTCCGGCATGCCGGGGCTCGCCTCTATGCGGCCCGGATCCCAGCAAGCTGTGCGGATGGCGGAAAGGGCACGGGTGCGGGAGATCGACGACGAGGGTGGCGCCTGTTCGGGTCGTGCACCGTGGCACCGGGTCGGTGGTCACCTGACGGCGGGCCCGGATGGTGTTGTTGTCCGCGCAGGGCCGGCCCGTGCACGGTGCAGCCCACCGGCTCCGCCGGTTCGCCCGCCGACGCCGCCACCAGACCCGAGCCACTCACTACCGGCGACAGGCAGCGCATCAGACATTGCCTCATGCCAGGCTCCGCCCGG
The DNA here is from genome assembly GCF_053596315.1 of Streptomyces sp. NPDC001732. NCBI lineage: Bacteria > Bacillati > Actinomycetota > Actinomycetes > Kitasatosporales > Streptomycetaceae > Streptomyces > Streptomyces sp. NPDC001732. The sequence continues at coordinate 2,761 of NZ_JBSFFY010000141.1, read as the reverse complement.
CACCCGGCTCGCACCAACCAACGATGCACCCGATCCTATGAGCACACTCTGATCCCGGGCTCTGGAAGGATCCGGATGCGGGCGTACGCACGTGTGGCAGGAACCCGCGGGCTGGCCGACCAGGCCGGCCGCGCGCACCCGGCCCCCATCACCGCCCCGAACAGCTGACGTGGACGCGCCCCAGGCATCGGCTGCCGTGCGGCGGACACCCCGGGACGCACCATGCAGGGACCTGGTCAGCAGCGGGTCAGCACTGCCACCTCGTGGCCGAACCCCACCACCAGACGACCGCCCGGGGCAATGGCCACAGTGTTCACCCCTGCTGGAAACACCAACTCCCGGTCCACGAGTCGGCCGGTGGCCAGGTCCCATACTCGTGCCGTGTGGTCACCGCTACCGGTGACGGCAACCGGACGGCCGTCCACCACCCCCGTCGCCACCGCCCTCACCCCGCTGGTATGACCGGTCAACGGCTCGCCGATCTGTTGGCCGGTGACCACGTCCCACACCCGCACCTTCCCATCGCTGCTGCCGGTGAGGGCGACCGTGCGGCCCTCCATCACCGCCGTCGCCACCATCACCGCTTCGGTGTGGCCGGTGAAGGACTCACCAGCCGGTTGACCGGTGGGCAGATCCCACACCCGCACCGACCCGTCCCAGCTACCGGTGACAGCGACCGGACGGCCCTCCACCACCGCCGTCGCCACCGCCACCACCGCCGCATCGGTGTGGCCGGTGAAGAGCTCACCAGCCGGTTGACCGGTGGGCAGATCCCACACCCGCACCGACCCGTCCCAGCTACCGGTGACAGCGACCGGACGCCCGTCCACCACCGCCGTCGCCACCGCCACCACCGCATCGGTGTGGCCGCTGAGGGGTTTGCCGACGGGCCGGCCGGTGGCGAGGTCCCATACGCGCGCCGTGTGGTCATTGCTGCCGGTGACGGCTATCGCACGGCCATCCACCAGGCCCGTCGCCACCGCCACCACCGCATCGGTGTGGCCGGCGAAGGGCTCACCAACCGGTCGGCCGGTGGCCACGTCCCACACCCGCACCGACCCGTCCCAGCTACCGGTGACAGCGACCGGACGCCCGTCCACCACCGCCGTCGCCGTTGCATTCACCTCGCTGGTGTGGCCGGCGAGGGGGTTGCCGACCGGGCCAGTGGCCCACTCCCACACCCGCGCCGTGTTGTCATCGCTGCCGGTGACGGCGACCGGACGTCCGTCCACCACCGCTGTCGCCGCCGCCAACACCCCGCTGGTGTGACCGGCCAATGGCTCGCCGATCTGTTGGCCGGTGGCCACGTCCCACACCCGCACCGTCTCATCCCAACTGCTGGTGACAGCGACTGGACGCCCGTCCACCACCGCCATCGCTACCGCCCACACCCCACGCGTATGGCCGGTGAGGGGTTCCCCGAGCGGTCGGCGGGTGGCCAGATCCCACACCCGCACCGTCCCGTCGTCGCCGCCGGTAACGGCGACCGGGCGGCCTCCCACCACCGCTGCCGCCACTGCCAGCACCGGGCCGGTGTGGCCGTTGAGGGGTTCACCGCCCCGACGGGAGACAAGGTCCCACACCCGCACCGTCTCATCCCAACTGCTGGTGACAGCGACCGAACGGCCGTCAACCACCACCGTCTCCACCGCCAACACCGTGTCTGTGTGGCCGGTGAGGGGTTCTCCGAGCGGTCGGCGACTGGCCAGATCCCACACCCGCACCGTCCTGTCGCTACTGCCGGTGACAGCGACCGGGCAGCCGTCCACCACTCCCGTTGCCACCGCCACCACCGAGCCCGTGTGGCCGGTGAGGGGTTCACCGACTGCCTGGCCGGTGGCCAGGTCCCACACCCGCACCGTCCCGTCGTCGCTTCCACTCACGGCAACTTGGCGTTCCTCCACCACGGCCGTCGCCACCGTCAACACCATGTCCGTGTGGCCGGTGAGGGGTTCACCGACCGCCTGGCCGGTGGCCAGGTCCCACACCCGCACCGTCCCGTCGTCGCTGCCGGTGACGGCGACCGGACGGCCCGCCAACACCCCCGTCGCCACGCCATTCACCGAGTCCGTGTGACCGGACAGGGGCAGCGAGATGTGGCGGTCGACCATGCCGCCTGTGGCCCACTGCACCTCCCACCGAGCCACAGGTTCGTCCTTGACCGGGACGGCGGTGATCCGCGCCGACAGCTCCCGCTCCCCATATCTGGCCGCGTCCAACGCCAGCAACTGCCGCCGCACCCCCGCCCCGGCATCCCGGTGCAGACGCGCCAACACCCGGCACACCACCTGCACCGACCGCCCCACAGACTCCGGCTCGGTACACACCAGCCCGGATACCTCCCCCGGCTCGGCGTTCACCAAGAACCCCGGATCCGCCAAACACCCATCCACACCCACGAGCCCGGAGTCCTCACCGTCACCACGCAGATCATCGGACATGCCACACATGCAACCACCCGTCACTGACACACAACCCACCCCGACACCGTGGAAGAGACGTCCCAGCCCGGCAAGGGTCCGGCCGGACTGGACGAGTACCAGGTCCGCCGCTACGTTTCCCGGTCCCGGAGCCGACCGCCTTGGAGAAAGAGCCGTTCCTGTACGGACTGTGTTCAGCGTGTCCGCTCAACGGCATGTGCAGCTGCTCTCAGTTCCAGAAGTCCCGGTGGGGAACGGCGGCTTCGTCCTCGATGTGTGGGCCGGAGACGTCGGTGGGGCGTCCGCCGTCGGCGAAGATGAGGCGGCAGGGGTGGGCGAGG
>NZ_JBSFFY010000140.1:0-6081 GCF_053596315.1 Streptomyces sp. NPDC001732 | reverse complement strand
CGCCTCACCGGGGAAACCACCGTGTCCTGGCGCGACCCAACATCCCAGGACGAAACACAATCCACGGGATGAAACACCGGGAGAAAACGACCTCTCACGTCCCAGTCTCCAGATGTCCACGATCAAGGGGAAGGCTCAACGCCTTGCACCGTCTGCCTGTACTCAGCGCATCCCGGGCAGACGACGCAACTCGTTGACCTTCATCAGCCGGGCGAGAAGGAGATACCCCACGGCTGTCGCCAGCACCCCGGTAGCCAGTGCGACGGCCGTGGGCCACGTTCCACTTCCCAGGCCCGCACACGCACGCGCTGCGGCCCAGCCCAGCCCAGCAGCCGGGCCCGCGGCGCAGAATAGTTTCACGTAGATGCGGCGCAGGCCGCCGTCGTCGATGCGCTCCCCGAGCCTCCTGCGCAGCAGATGCGCGGTGAGTGCGAGACCGGCTACGTAGGAGAGGGTGTAGGCGCCGGCCATGCCGACGACCGCCCAGCGGGCGGGCAGGAGCAAATGACACGTGGCTTCATCGATGTGTAGTGACAGCACTTGTGCACGGGTTCCGAAGGCAGTCGGTGATCAACCCAACTCGGATTGTTGACGAGAAGTGATGGCACTGCCGGTTGCTCCCAGGGCCGCGTCAACTATTCGCTGTGACGGGATGGGGGCGTCCGTAGGGTTCGTGCATGGCCGACGAGAGGCGGCGCTGCGGCTTCTCGACCCCGAGTCCACCGAGCTCGGTGCGTCTGACAGGCGCTGGAATGCGACGTCGATTCGCTGTTTTATGAGCGACCACCTACGAAACGCGGTGTCGCCGCGTGATGCGCTGGGCGAGGCGGTGGTCAGCCCAGGAGGTTGTCCAGGTGATACTCCAGCACCCTGAGTGCCTCGTCGGGAGAACGCTGCCCCAGGGCAACGTCGACCCCCAGGCTCGTGGCCAGATTCCAACAGATGTCGGCGTCGATCAGGCCGTTGCCCCGTGCTGGCGCGCCCCGCTCCTGCCGGGCTGCGGCGATGAGTCCTGCGGTGAAGTCCAGAAGCTCGCCGCTACCTGGCGCCAGCACGCCGGCCATTGCCGGATCCGAGATCGCCCTTCCGACGACCGCGACTGACAGCTGGAGTAGTCGCAGGCTTTCCGGGTCACGGGCGAGCATCGCGCGCAGGCATTCACGGAGCATCGTCTCCGCGCTCGCCGGGTCTGTTGCCTTGATGGATGCCTCAATCCGGGCGTTCAGTGCCCGCACGGCGCGGTCGATCGCGTCACGGACCAGGTCCTCCCGGGTGGCGTAGTAGTGCTGCACCTGACCCATGGACACCCCGGCCTCCACCGCGACCTTGCGAAGCGTCACACCCTCCAGTCCGTCGCGGAGCGTCAGCGTCCAGACGGCTTCGGCCAGGCGGTGTCGGCGCTCCTCATGGTCAACGATCTTCGGCATGCATCCTCCCTGGCAAGCCAATGCGTTCGCATTGCATCGCCATCGACAGTCTATTACAATGCAAGTGCATTGTGAAAAACTGAGGGGGTATCATGAAGTTCGTCGTTCTGCTGATCACCGGAATGGCTTTAGTAGTCTTCAGCGGCCAAGCCGCGATCCGGCTGCTCATCGATCACGACAACGGTGGGGTGCTCAGCGGATTACCGTTTCCGGGCGCCCTGGGCGTTTACATCGCTGCCCTCGCCATCGGTGTCCTCCTCGCCGGCTGGGCACAGGGTCGCGCCAAGGCCCTCGGACACCTCAAGTAACACCCACGGCGCCCAGCGGGCTGCCGCAGCACATTCCGGCCTCTATCCCGCTCGGAGTCCCGCCGGGCCCGCTTCGCCGGGACCATCAGCGGGCCCGGCGGCCTGCTTTGCACCGTGGGTCAGAGATAGGAGTCCGGGGCCGAGTATGGCGAAGCTCCCTGCGGCGTATGACGGAAACGGGCTGGTGCATGTACTTTCACCAGGGCACTTTGGCGGGCTGAGCGGGGATGGTCCGCCGCTCGTGAGGGCGGCGGACCATCGAGACGTAGCGGCAGAGGTCAGCCGGCCTTGGCAGGCTCTTCGGCTCGTGCGCGGGTGCTGGAGAGGCGGTAGGAGTCGGTGCCGGTCTCGATGATGGTGCCGTTGAAGGTGAGGCGGTCGACGATGGCCGCGCAGAGGCGGGGGTCGGTGAAGGTCTTGGTCCAGCGTGCGCCGTACGGCGCTTCGTTGTATCCCCGACGCAGTCGGGATGAAATTGGAGGGGGGTTCTTGGGTCGCCGGGCTTACTTGAGCGCGAAAGCGTGAGGGGACAACAGCATGCTCGGAAAGCGGTGCCCGTCTGGAGGCGTTCAGGACGGGGTGCCGCAAGACCCGCGCGATATGGCTAAGGCTTGATTGCTTGAAGTCCAATTCCCAGTGGTGCGAGAGACACCCGTCGAAACGACGCCTGAATTCGACGTCCTGCTATGCCCTGGTCGCGGTTGGAGGCCGGGGCAACCTCCATGGTAAGGAACACCTCCCAGCGAGGGAGGCCAAGGGAATGAGTGGGCGGCCTACGTCGTGCTCGATACGTACAACGAAGACGTACCACGGGATCGCCTAAGGGGCGCGAGCCCTACGGCGACGGAGTGCCCGTAGTAGTCGCAGGAGTGACGACCTGCCAGGGAGGCCGGGAAAGCCGGTCGCAGGGCGAAGGGGCACAGGTGATTGAGACGTCCGGTGATGGGAGGTATGCGTAATGCAGAGCGCCGCAACGGTGCTGGACGTCCTCCGGGAACGCGGCAGACAAGGTCTGCCGCTGGAAAGGCTGTATCGGCAGTTGTTCAACCCGCAATTGTTCCTGATGGCCTACGGGCGCATCTACGCCAACAAGGGCGCGATGACGCCGGGGGTCACCGGGGAAACCGTGGACGGTATGTCCCTGGAGAAGATCGACACGATCATCGGCAAGTTACGCGCCGAGACGTACCGATGGGCTCCAGCGCGGCGGACCTATATCCCGAAGAAGAATGGGGAAAGCGCCCGCTCGGACTGCCTACGTGGTCGGACAAGCTGGTCGCCGAGGTTGTCCGCCTCCTACTGGAGGCGTACTACGACGTCCAGTTCTCTCGCCACTCCCACGGGTTCCGTCCCGGCCGGGGCTGCCACACCGCACTCAATGAGGTGGTGGAGGTCTGGAAGGGAACGCACTGGTTCATCGAAGGAGATATCTCCGACTGCTTCGGCAGTCTGGATCACGAGGTAATGCTCGCGACCCTGGGAGAGAGGATTCATGATGGACGATTTTTGCGGCTGATCCGCCAAATGCTCAAGGCTGGGTACTTGGAGGACTGGCGGTGGAACGCCACGCTCAGCGGTGCGCCGCAGGGTGGCGTGGCCTCGCCGATCCTGTCCAACATCTACCTGGCTCGGTTGGATCAGTTTGTTGAGCAGCACCTGTTGCCGGATTACAACCGGGGCAGGCTGCGCCGGCGGAGCCGGGAGTACCAACGCGTCGAGGCGAGGATCAGGCGGGCAAAGGGGCGGGGGGACAAGGCGGCAGTGCATGCGCTTCGGCAGCAGCTGCGACGCCTCCCCAGCTCCGATCCCGATGATCCGGACTACCGACGGTTGCGGTACATCCGGTATGCCGATGACTGGCTGCTCGGTTTCGCTGGGCCAAAGCGAGAAGCCCAGGAGATCAAGGAACGGATGAAGGAGTTCCTGCGTGATGAACTCAAGCTGGAACTCTCGGAGTCCAAGACTCTGATCACGCACGCCGCCAGCCAGGCAGCGCGCTTCCTCGGCTACGAGCTGCGAACCCAGCTTGCCGACACGAAGATCACTCGCGGGCGTCGAGCGGTCAATGGCTGCATTGGCCTGTACGTGCCACGGGACGTGATCCAAAAACGGTGCGCGTTGTACATGAAGCAAGGAAAACCGGCGTTCCGCGGGGGGCTGATACATGATCAGGATTACTCGATCGTGTCGAAGTACCAAGCGGAATACCGGGGAGTTGTCCAGTACTATCTTCTAGCCCAGGACGTTGCACGCCTGGGCTTTCTGCACTGGGTCATGGAAACTTCCATGCTCAAGACTATGGCCAGGAAACATCAGTCCACCGTCACCCAGATGGCTCGCCGACACAAGGCGACCGTCGAAACGCCCGACGGGCCACGGACGTGTATGCAGGTCATAGTCAAGCGCAGTGACGGAAGAAAGCCGCTGGTCGCTCGCTTCGGCGGAATTCCACTGAAGCGGCAACGCTTTGCTGACCTGGTCGACAAGGCCCCGTCAACGAGATACACCGGCAGCAATGAGCTGATCCACCGGCTCTTGGCGGGCCAGTGTGAGATGTGCGAATCGCGGAATGGTCTGCAAGTTCACCACATCCGCAAGATGGCAGATCTCAATCGGCCTGGTCGACCCGAACCCTCTCCCTGGGTAAGGCTCATGGCACAGCGTCGGCGTAAGACCCTTGTGGTCTGCCACGACTGCCATTGGGAAATCCACAGAGGACGGGCCACGGTCTCAACCCGGAGATGATTTCACTGGAGAGCGGTATGCGTTGAAAGGCGCCCGTACCGTTCGGGAAGGGGCCGTCGGAAAAGGACCCCAGCCAGGGGCACCTCGTCGGCGGCCTACTTCACCGCCGAAGGACTCGTTCGAGGCGATGGCGACGCTGTTCCTCTCCTCGCGTTCGGTCAGCACCTGGAACAGCAGTTCGGCGCCGTGGCGGTCCAGTTCCATGTATCCCAGCTCGTCGATGCACAAAAGATCGACGCGTCCGTAGCGGGCGATGGTCTTGTTCAGCTGCTTCTCGTCGGCGGCCTCGACCAGCTCGTTCACCAGCTTGGTGGCGAGCGTGTAGCGGACCCGGTAGCCCTTCATCGCCGCCTCGGTGCCCAGCGCGATGAGCATGTGGGACTTGCCGGTGCCGGAGTCGCCGATCAGGCAGAGTGGCTGACTCTTCTTGATCCATTCGCAGCTGGCGAGCGTGTGGATGATGGCCGGGTCGATGTTCGGGTTGGCGTCGAAGTCGAAGGTCTTGATTTATCCGGCGTTCATGGTTGCAAGGGCTGAACCACCGCAGGTCAGCACGCTACGGACGCCGTCGGCAGCATGCTATTCAGTGGATGGTGCGTCTCACATAGGTGAATATCGCGTCATGGAACGCATCGTTGACCTTGATCGGGCCGCCATCGAAATCGCTGAGCGCCTGCGACGCTGGGAACGCGCTGGCCTGGTCGTGGAAGCTGTGACCTGGCGGGATGAGGCAGCGCCGTGGCCTCAGGTCCTGGAGACGGAGCGAGGTCGGGTTGAGGATCCCGATTCCATTGGCGTGACGATCTCAGGTCCCAATGAGGCCGAGCTTGGCGTTGTCCTGTTCCGGGGAGGCTGGGCAGACGTGGACGCTCTCACGTTCGCTGGGGATCTCGTGACCGAAGCTCCGACAGTGGACTCACCGACGCGGTTCGGTGTAATTCTCGACAGCTGCGTGGTCCGCACTTTCGGTGTCCCGGAAACGTAGGCGGTCACCTGTCGCCGATTCCACGCTCGCCAAGTCGACGTTGGAGTCGGAGGATCTCTCCGTGGGCGGCGGCCAGCCTCTGTTCGAGTTCCCGGACGCGTTCACGGTGTGTGGCGCGTTCGCGTCGCAAGGACTCGGTGAGCGTGTGAATTACCGTGCCGTCGTGGTTTGATGCGGTCTCGGCTGGGATGCGGGTTGGACTCTGCTCCTGGCTGCGGAGCATTTCGATGCGTCGCCGCAGGTCCGCGTGTGTGTAGAGAAAATCGAGGCTGACACTGGCAGCGCGGGCGACCGACCGGAAGGTGATCTTCTCGTTCTCCTTGATGAGGCGCCGGATCCCGTTCTCTGCGCGCTGGACGGCCTGCTCGCGCTTGTCGCGGGCTGCCTTCCTCAGAGCCTCGACCCGCCGGTCTGCAGCAGTGTTCGGGCCGGTGGGCAGGGACGGGCTCGGTGCGGTCATGTTCCTGAACCTCCTTTGCATTCAGCGGAGTTCGCATCTTGGTAGCCGTCACGGCCTAGGATGTCCGCGTACTCGTCTGAGTGCACCACCGAGTACGGAGTTATGTGCACCACTGGTCAGGCCACGTCGGTGTCCCGTTCGATGGCCTGGAGACGG
>NZ_JBSFFY010000139.1:0-6136 GCF_053596315.1 Streptomyces sp. NPDC001732 | reverse complement strand
GTCAGCCCGCCCCCTTGTGGATACCGCATGCTCCGGTGATACCGCACGGACGACCAGCCGTCAGCCCCTACGACTCCACGAGTTCAACCTCAGTAGCCAGAACAGTGAGGGCTCCGGTTATGCCGCCACCGCCTCGGGGCGCTCTATGAGCTGGCCGCGTTCGAAGCGGGCCCGGCGCGGACGAGCGGGACGAGGTGGGATCCGTTGACGGCCCGCCAGCGCGCCTGGGCGGACTCGACGAGCTTGAACACCATCGCCAGGCCAGCGGCGCGGGAGCCAGCGCCCTTGGTTACTTTGGTGCGGAGCCGGACGGTGGCGAAGGTCGACTCGATGGGGTTGGTGGTCCGCAGGTGGATCCAGTGCTCGGCCGGGTAGTCGAAGAACTCCAGCAAGACGTCCTGATCGTCGGTGATCTTCTTGACGGCCTTGGGAAACTTCGCGCCGTAGAGCTTGGCGAAGGTCTGAATGGCCCGCTCGGCATGCTCGCGGTCCTCGGCGTTGCAGATGTCCTGGATCGCCTTCTTCGCCGCGGGCTGGGCCGACTTCGGCATGGCGTCCAGGACGTTGGCCGTTTTGTGAACCCAGCACCTTTGTTCGCGGGCGGCGGGGAAGACCTCACGCAGGGCCTTCCAGAACCCGAGTGCGCCATCGCCGACCGCGAGGACCGGGGCGCGCATGCCCCGTCTCGCGCAGTCCCGCAGCAGCCCAGCCCACGACTCGGACGATTCCCGGTAGCCGTCGGCCATGGCTACCAGTTCTTTGGTGCCGTCCGCACGCACGCCAATGACGACCAGGACGGCAGCCTTGGCTTCCTCCAGACGTATGCGCAGGTGGATGCCATCGACCCAGACGTAGACGTAGTCGGTGCTGGACAGGTCGCGCTCCTGGAAGGCGGCGTGGTCGGCCTGCCACTGGGTGGTCAGGCGGGTGAAGGTGGCCGACGAGAGCCCGGCGGAGGAGCCGAAAAACTGCTCCAGCGCGGGCACGAAGTCCCCGGAGGACAGGCCGTGCAGGTAGAGCAGCGGCAGCACCTCGGCGACCTTCGGGGACTTGCGGCACCAGGGGGGCAGGATCGCCGAGGAGAACCGCTTACGTTCGCCGGTGGTCTCGTCGACACGCTTGTCGTTCACCCGCGGAGCCTTCACCTCGATCGCGCCGGCGGCGGTGGTGACCTTCCTGGGCTGGTGGTAGCCATTGCGGACCACCAGACGCCGCCCCACCTCGTCCTGCTCGTGGGCCAACTCGGCGATATAGGTGTTGACTTCTGCTTCCAGAGCGGCGGCCAGCATCCGCCTTGCTCCCTCCCGGACGATCTCGTCCAGCAGGGAGCCTTCTCGCGCAGTGCCGTCATCGTTGACTACGGTGAGCACAGGGCGGGCCTTCTCGACCGACGCTGCAATGTCGGCCTTGCTCAGTGACCTATCGATCAATCACCCGGGAAGGTACGCCCTCCCGACCCGATCCACAGGATCTGAGCATTCCTCCTTCCCGACCAACACCTACGGACTGTGCTACCCGATCGAACTCATCCGGGCCGTCACCCTGACCTGGCTGTTCGGCGGCCTGCGCAGCGGCGAGACATCCCGCCTCCGCACGGGCTGCATCCGCTGGCAGCACGACGGTTTCCCCATTCCCGGCGACTCCGACGAGGTGCTGGCGCGCGACGCCGTCTGCCTGCTGGACGTCCCCACCCACAAGACCTCACCTCCTTCACCAAGCCCATCGATCCCTGCTGGGCAAGGCGATCGAGGCATGGCAGGATGCACGGCCGCACCAGCCGAAGATACTGGACCGCAAGACGGGTGAGCAGGGGGACTTCCTGTTCGCGCACCGGGCCAAATGCCTCGCGAACACCTACATCAACATCGCGGTCATCCCGTCGTTCTGCCGCAAGGCCGGTGTCCCGACCGCCGACGTCCGGGGCAACATCACCAGTCACCGGGCCCGGTCAACGATCGCCAGCCAGCTCTACAACGCCAAGGAGCCGATGACGCTCTTCGAGCTGCAAGCCTGGCTCGGCCACCGGAGCCCGGAGGCTACTCAGCATTACGCCAAGATCACCCCGAACTCGCTGGCCAGGGCCTACAACGATGCCGGGTACTTCGAGCGCAACGTCCGGACAATCGAGGTCCTGGTCGACCGGGACGCGGTTACCTCCGGAGCGGCCGCGTCGGGTGAGCCGGGGCAGTACTACGACCTCGGTCACGGGTTCTGCACCTACACGTTCTTCGAGCAGTGCCCGCACCGGACGGCCTGTGCTCGCTGCGACTTCTACACACCGAAGGGCTCCAGCAAGGGCCAGCTTCTGGAGGCCAAGGACAACCTCCAGCGCATGCTGGCGAGCGTCCCGCTCAGCGACGCGGAACGCGCCGCCGTCGATGACGGTCAGGCCGCGCTCGACCAGCTGCTGAAACGGCTGGCCGACGTTCCCGCACCAGCTGGGGTGACACCCCGCGAGATCGGCGTTCCAGCGACGGCCACGCTCCTGCCGATCGTTGCCGTCAACCAGGGCAAAGACTGAACTACTTGACAAATCAGATTCCACAGAACCTGCGACTACCTGGCCAGCCCCGACCTGCGCCGCGAGATCCACAGCGGCCTCCAGGTCGTGGAGAACTGGAACAGCGCGAACACCGTGCTCCACTACGGCAAGGACGGCGCTGACCGGTCCGGACAAGGAGCACGCCGAGACCTCGATGCTGGCGCTGCACCTCCTTCAGTCCGCGCTTGTGCACGTCAACACGCTGCTGCTCCAGCAGGTCCTGGCCGAGCCGAGGTGGGCCAAGAAGCTCACCGTCGAGGACCGGCGCGGCCTGACCGCGCTGTTCTGGTCGAACATCAACCCCTATGGCACGTTCCGCCTGGACATGGACTCCCGCCTTGAGCTGTCCCTGTCGGCGATGCTGCCCGGCCCGCGCCGGGCGGCTGGGGACGCCGTGCTGCCAGCGGGTGCGTCGTGAGGAGCCGGGCCGGGCAGGGTCTGGCCGAGAACGCTGCGCCTGGCAGCAGCTGCCGTCCGCACCTTCGGCAAGTACGGCCAGGCACATCCGGATGCGGGGCCCGCACGGTGAACTCGGCCCTCTGGCTGGCCACGGCCGGAGCCGGGGGAACGTAACCTGCGTGGGGGTGCCGGACGTCGGCGCCGGGCCGTGGGTGCTGGGTGAGGAAGGGGGGCCGGGGTGGAGCCGCTGAGGGCCGGGGACCCGGAGAGGGTGGGTGGGTTCGGGCTGCGGGGCCGGCTGGGTGCCGGCGGGATGGGCGAGGTGTTCCTGGGCCGGTCGCCGGGTGGGCGGGCGGCGGCGGTGAAGGTGGTGCATCCGCATCTGGCACGGCAAGAGGAGTTCCGACGGCGGTTCGCGCGGGAGGTTGCGGCGGCGCGGGCAGTGGGCGGGGCGTTCACGGCTCCGGTGATGGCCGCCGGGCCGGAGGACGACCGGCCGTGGATCGCAACCGTCTACATTCCGGGGCCCGATCTGGCGAAAGCGGTCGGCTTGACGGGGCCGTTGCCCGAAGGGGCGGTGTGGCGGCTGGCGGCGGGGCTGGTGGAGGCGTTGCAGGCCATTCACGCGGTGGGGGTGCTGCACCGGGACCTGAAGCCGTCGAACGTCCTGGTGGCCGCCGACGGGCCACGGGTGATCGATTTCGGGATTGCGCGGACGCTGGAGGACACCGCACTGACGACGACCGGCTTGGTGGTGGGGACGGCTGGTTTCATGGCGCCCGAGCAGGCCGAGGGCAGCGAAGTCGGCTCGGCCGGCGATGTGTTCGCGCTGGGGGCGGTGATCGCCTTCGCCGCCACGGGTACCGGGCCCTTCGGGGAGGGCCCGCCGCTGGCGGTGCTCCACCGGGTGGTCAACGGGCGGCCCCGGCTGGACGGACTCACGGGACCGCTGCGCGAACTGGTCGGCGCGTGCCTGACGAAGGATCCCCGCAAACGGCCCACGCTCACAGCGCTGCTGGAGTGGATCGGCGCGCGCTGGGAGCCGACGGACGACTTCCCCGGTGTCTCCCCGTGGCCGGATGCCGTCACCACCCTCGTCCAGCGGTACGCCACACCCCCGACCGCCCCTTACACCGAAGCCGCCGAGGCCACGGCTCCGCCGGACGGCGGACCGGACGCGGCACGTCCGGCCACCGTCGGCATCGACTTCGGCACGACGAACTCGGCCGTCGCCGTCATGGAAGGCGGCGAGGTCTCGCTGATCCCCAACGCCCAGGGCGCGCATACCACTCCCAGCCTGGTGGCCCTCACCGTCGAGGGGGACGCCCTCATCGGCACGGCCGTCGAGCGGCAGGCCCTCACCAACCCCGGCTCCACCGCGCGCGCCGCGAAGCTGAAGCTGGGCACCGGCTGGCGTGTCGCGCGGGGCGATGTCCGGCTGACCGCCGAGGACGTCGCCGGGCTGATCCTCGCCCGCCTGCGCCAGGACGCCGAGGCCCACCTCGGCTGCCCGGTCACCGACGCGGTGCTGGCGGTGCCCGCCGGCTTTGGTCACGACCAGCGGGCCGCGCTGGTCCGGGCCGGTAAACAGGCCGGGCTCAACGTCCTGCGGCTGATCAACGAGCCCTCGGCCGTGGCGATGGCCTACGGCCTGCACCGGGAGGACTGCACCGTCCTGATCTTCGATCTCGGCGGGGGGACCCTCGACGTCTCCCTCATCGAACTCGACGACGGCGTCGTGGAGGTTCACGCCACCGCGGGCGACAGCCGACTCGGCGGCAACGACTGGGACCAGCGGATCGTCGAGCACCTGACCGACCGCGTACGACTGCGGCACGGCGTGGATCTCACCGGCGACGTCGCCGCGACCCAGCGGCTGCACGAGGCGGTCGAGACGGCGAAGATCGAACTGTCGGCGGCGCGCACCACGACCCTCCGGCTGCCCTACCTCGCCACCGGACCGGACGGCCCCGTCCACCTCGAAGAGGAACTGACCCGCGAGGAGTTCGAGACGCTCACCCGGGACCTGCTGGAACGCTGCCGAACCCCCGTCGAACGCGTCCTCGCCGACGCCGAGCACACGCTCGCCGACATCGACCAGGTCGTCCTGACGGGCGGCGCCGCCCGGATGCCCGCGGTGGGCGACCTGATCCGCCGGCTCACGGGCAGCCATGGGCCCTACCAGGGCCTGAGCCCGGAAGCCGTCGCCCATGGCGCGGTGCTCCAGGCGGGCGTCCTGACCGGGGTGGTGAAGGACGTGCTGCTCCTCGACGTCGCCCCCCACTCGATCGGCATCGAAACGCACGACGGGACCACGACGAAGCTGCTCCCGCGGAACGAGACCATCCCCACGAAGCGCTCCGAGATCTTCACCACGCACACGGACCACCAGCCCACAGTGGTGCTCCACGTCGTGGAGGGCGAGCGAGAGGACGCGGCACGCAACCGGACTCTCGCGGTCCTCGAAATTGCCCTGCCCCCCGTACCCCGCGGCGTGCCGCAGATCGAGGTGACGGCCGACTACGACGCCGCCGGCGTTCTCCACATCACGGCCAAGGACCTGGGCGCGGGCAACGAGACGGCCGCCACCGTCGACCAGGCAACCATGGAACGGGCAGCCGCGCTCCTCCGCTCCTCCCACTGGGCCGGCCTGCGCGGTCTCGCCCCTGTGACTCACCCGGCCTCCTAAAGGCTCCTGTTCCCATGTCGCACTCCACCTCGACGTCGACGCGATCGACGGAACCGAGGGCAGCTTCGGCCCGGCCCGGGTTCCCGACGGCCTCACCGGCGCCGAAGTCAACCGGATCGCCCAGGACATCCGGCGCGCCACTGACGTCGTCGCCGTGGCCGTCGCCGAGTTCATCCCCCGCGACGTCCTCCACCTCCCAGCTGAGCACCGCGACCGGGGCCACCGGGCGACCCATGCCGCTCCAGCGGCGCCTCGGTCGCCCAGGGCGCGCCGGCCCGGCAGGCCGGATGTTTCGTAGGTGGTCACTCATGGAACACCGGACGGCCTGGTGGCTCACCTGCGGCGATCATGTTTCATGAGTCGTTGCACACGACTGGACTCCTGTAACACCCTCATGAAACAGCCAGCGGTCGTGAGTGACGACTTCAAGCGCGTGGAATCGCACGGCTGCCCGATGTCCACCTGCGCCGCCCCCGCCGGTTCCCCGTGTCGGACCGGCAAGGGGA
>NZ_JBSFFY010000138.1:0-6154 GCF_053596315.1 Streptomyces sp. NPDC001732 | reverse complement strand
TGCAGGGTCCGGCGATGACGATCGACACGGCGTGCTCCTCGTCCCTCGTCGCGATGCACCTGGCCGCCTCCGCCCTCCGCCAGGGCGAATGCGAACTCGCTCTCGTGGGCGGCGTGACGGTCATGAGCACTCCTTCCCTCTTCGTGGAGTTCTCGCGGCTGAAGGCCATGGCGCCCGACGGCCGGTGCAAGTCCTTCTCGGCCGCCGCGGACGGTGCGGGCTGGTCGGAGGGTGTCGGTGTGCTGCTGCTGAAGCGGCTGTCGGCTGCCGAGCGGGACGGTGACCGGGTGCTGGCGGTGCTGCGGGGCAGTGCGGTGAACCAGGACGGCCGCAGCCAGGGGCTCACGGCTCCCAATGGTCCGTCGCAGCAGCGGGTGATCCAGGACGCGCTGGAGGCGGCCCGGCTCACTCCGGCCGACATCGATGCGGTCGAGGCGCACGGGACGGGTACGTCGCTGGGCGACCCGATCGAGGCCGGTGCCCTGGCCGAGGTGTTCGGCCCCGGGCGGGATGCGGGCCGTCCGGTGTGGCTGGGGTCGTCGAAGTCGAACATCGGCCACGCCCAGGCGGCCGCCGGTGTGATCGGTGTGATGAAGATGGTCCTGGCGTTGCAGCACGGAGTACTGCCGAAGACGCTGCATGCCGAGGAGCCGAGCCCGTTGATCGAGTGGGAGGGCAGTGGGCTTGAGCTGTTGCAGGACGCACGCCCGTGGGGGCGGGACGAGAGGCGGGTGCGGCGTGCGGGGGTGTCGTCGTTCGGTCTGAGCGGTACGAACGCGCACGTCATCGTGGAGGAGCCGCCGCTGGCGGAAACAGCCGCCAGAGCTGTCGGCGAGAGTGTCTTCCCGGTGGTGGTGTCGGGGCGTGACGAGGCGGCGTTGCGGGAGCAGGCGGGGCGCTGGGCGTCCTGGCTCTCCGGCCGCGAGGACATCCGCCTGGCCGAGGTGGTACGCACCGCCGGAGCCCACCGCACACACTTCAAGCACCGGGCGAGCGCGGTCGCCGCCGACACCACGGAACTCGTGGCGGCGCTGAACGCCCTCGCCGACGGACAGGCCCATCCGGCGGTCACCGAAGGGACGGCCGGTTCGGGCGATTCGGCGGTGCTCTTCACCGGACAGGGCAGCCAGCGGGCAGGGATGGGACGCGCACTCCACACCGCCCTGCCCGCCTTCAGGGAAGCGTTCGACGAGGTGTGCGCGGCCCTCGACCCGCACCTGACACGCCCCCTGACCGAGGTGCTCTTCGCCGCCGAGAACAGCGCGGACGCGGCGCTCGTACACGAAACGGAGTTCACCCAGCCCGCCCTGTTCGCGTTCGAGGTCGCCCTGTTCCGGCAGTGGCAGGCCTGGGGGGTTCAGCCCGCCGCGGTGGCCGGCCACTCGATCGGTGAACTGGCGGCTGCCCACGTGGCAGGAGTGCTGGAACTCCCCGATGCCGCACGGCTGGTGGCAGCGCGTGGCCGACTGATGCAGGCGTGCGAGCACGGTGGCGCGATGGCATCGGTGGAGGCGTCCGAGTCCGAGGTGACCGAGGTCCTCCGGGGCATCGAGGGCCGGATCTCGATCGCCGGACTGAACGGCCCCGCCCAGACGGTGGTCAGTGGTGACGGGGCCGCGGTGGCGGCGGTGGAGAGCCACTTCGCCGAGCAGGGCCGGCGCACCCGCCGACTGGAGGTGTCGCACGCCTTCCACTCGCCGCACATGGACGCGATGCTCGCCGAGTACGAGACGGTGGCCGAGAGCTGCCGGTTCGCGGCTCCGGTCATTCCCCTGGTCTCGTCGGTGACCGGCGAATGGAACGACGAGAGCCTGCCGCCGGGTGAAGGCGTGCGGTCGGCGCGCTACTGGGTACGCCAGGCCCGCGACGCGGTCCGGTTCCTGGACGTCGTGCGCGAACTCGACCGGGCGGGTGTCGCCCGCTACCTGGAGTGCGGCCCGGCCGCGGTGCTGTCCGCGATGGGCGCGGCCTGCTCGGAACAGGACAGCACCTTCATCGCCTCCCAGCGGGCGGACACCAGGGACGGCCGACCGGCGGACGAGGTCCGCACGCTCGCGCAGGCCCTCGGAAACCTCCACGTCTGCGGGCAGGACATCGCCTGGGACCAGGTCGCCCCGAACCCCGGCACCGCGCCCCTGCCCGCCCCCACGTACCCCTTCCAGCGCGAGCACTACTGGCTGGAGCCGGCATCGGCCTCCGGCGACCTCTCCGCCGTGGGCCTGGAACACTCCGAGCACCCCTGGCTGGGCGCCACCGCGGTGCTGGCCAACGGTGAGGGCCACCTCTTCTCCGGCAAGCTGTCGCCGGCCGAGCACCCCTGGCTCAAGGACCACGTCGTCCACGGCACCGTGCTCGTACCGGGCACCGGGCTGCTGGAACTGGCCCTCGCGGCGGCGCACCGCACCGGAGCGGCCGGCGTCGGTGAACTGACCCTGCTCGAACCGCTCGTCCTGCGCGACACGGTCCGTCTGCAGGTCGTGGTCGGCCCCGCCCGGGAGGACTCCGGGCGCACCGTCGAGATCTACAGCCGCTCCGAGGAAGCCGTCGACGGAGTGTGGCGACAGCACGCCTCGGGCGAACTGCTGGAGCACGGCGCCGGCCAGGTGGACGACGACGCCCAGGAGCTGCGGCAGTGGCCGGTCCCGGGCGCAGAGAGCGTACGACTGGACGACTACTACGAGCAGTTCGACGGGCTGGGACTGGCATACGGGCCGGCGTTCCAGGGGCTGACCGAGTTGTGGCGCAAGGACGACACCGTCTACGCACTGGTGCGCCTGCCCGACGAGTTGCAGGCGGGGGAGTACGGGGTGCACCCCGCCCTGCTGGACGCTGCGCTGCACGGCCTCGCTGCACTGCGGCCGCAGACGGGCGCGGAGGACGAGGGCGGGGACCGTGGCGTCCTGCTGCCCTTCGCGTGGAACGGGGTCGAGTGCTCGGCCGTGCGGAGCGCCGCTCTGCGGGTGCGGGTGGATCTCGACCGTACGACCTCCACGGCCACGCTGCGGGCAGCGGACGCCGAGGGCCGCCCCCTCCTCAAGGTCGCCGCGCTGCGGTTGCGCGAGGCGACGGCCGAACAGATCGGTGCCGCCGAGCCGGTGGAGCACGTCTACGGAGTCGTGTTCCAGCCGCCCCGGCACCCGAACCGGTCGGCCCCGACGGGCCCGGTCTGGGTGCTGGACGGCGGGCGGGGCACGCTCGCCCCGTCCCTCGACGGCCTCGTCGACGGTTCGGCGGTGGACCGCTGCGCCGACGTCGAGGCGCTGACGGACCGTCTCGACGCGGGCCGGGCCGCCCCCGGCACCGTCGTCGTGGACGCCACGGAGTACGGAACGCCCGAAGCGCCGTACACCGCCGCCCGCGAGTCGGCGCAGAGCGCGCTGAGCACCGCCCAGCGACTGCTCGCCGACGAGCGGCTGCGGTCCGCCGAGCTCGTCTGGGTCACCCGTGACAGCGTCGCGGCCTCGGCCGACGACCGCCTGGACGGGCTGGCGAACGCCACGGTGTGGGGACTCGTCCGCGCCGTGCGCGCCGAGCACCCGGACCGGTCGATACGTCTCGTCGACCTCGGCGGCCAGGACGTCGACCTCGGTGTGGTCGCCCGTGCGCTGGCCATGACCGACGAACCGGAGATCGCCGTACGCCGGGGTGACGTGCTGACGCCACGACTCGTTCCCGGGACCGCCACGGCCACGACCGGTGCCACGGACGGCGGGGAGCCGCTGTTCGACCCGCGAGGCTCAGTACTCGTCACCGGAGGTGTCGGAGAACTCGGGCACCTCGTGGCCAACCACCTCGTGCGCGCGCACGGCGTGCGACACCTGGTGCTGACCTCCCGGCGCGGCCCGGAGGCGCCCGGGGCCGACGAGCTGGTGGACGAGCTGACCCGGGCCGGCGCCGAGACCGTCCGCGTCGTTCCGTGCGACGTGTCCGACCGGGACCAGACGGCCGCCCTGCTGTCGGACGTCGCCCCGGAGCACCCGTGGACCGGCGTGTTCCACCTGGCCGGTGTCACCGACGACGCGCTGCTCGCCGACCAGGACCAGGACCGCCTCCACCGGGTCATGGCGTCCAAGGTCGCGGGCGCCACACATCTGGCGGAGCTGACGCGGGGCCTGGACCTCTCCGCCTTCGTCCTCTTCTCGTCCGTGTCCGGCGTCCTGGGCGGCCCCGGCCAGAGCAACTACGCCGCCGCGAACTCCTGGCTCGACGCCCTGGCGACACGTCTCAGGGGCGAGGGCCGGGCGGCCGTCAGCCTGTCGTGGGGGATGTGGGAGCAGGGCGGAGGCGGCATGACCGCCGGGCTCGGCCAGGCGGACATCGCCCGGATGCGCCGACAGGGCGTCGGCGCACTGACCGGGCGCCAGGGACTGCGGGCGCTCGACGAAGCCCTGGCCGGAGACCGGGCACATCTGGTGCCCGTACGGCTCGTACTCACCGCGGTCCAGCGCGAGGCGGACCGGAACGGTGAGGTCCATGCACTGCTGCGGGGCCTCGTGCGCACCCGGCGCCACCACGCGGGCCCGGCGTCGGAGTCCGGCTCGCACCTGCGCGACCAGCTGGCCGCGCTCCCGGAGCAGGAGCGGCTCACGGCACTCGTGACGCTCGTGCGGCAGGAGGCCGCCGTCGTGCTGGGCGGCGCCCGACCGGAGAGCGTCGGCGAGCAGGAGGTGTTCCAGAAGCTGGGCATGGACTCGATGATTGCGGTCGAACTCCGCCGCCGGCTGTCCACCGCCACGGGCGTTCAGCTGCCGCCCACCTTGGCCTTCGACTACCCCACCCCCGTGGCGGTGGCCGGACTGCTGCTGGACCGGCTGTCGCTGGCTGCCGCCGTGGCCCCCGCCGCCCGTCCGTCGGCCACCGACCGGACGGCCGACGAGCCGATCGCGGTGGTGTCGATGGCGTGTCGGCTGCCGGGCGGCGTCGACACACCGGAGGGCTTCTGGGAACTCCTGGCGGGTGGACGCGATGCGATAGGGACGTTCCCGGAGCGCTGGGACGCCCTGGACGTGTACGACCCCGACCCGAACGCCCTCGGCAAGAGCTGCATCCGCGAGGGCGGCTTCATCGACGGTGTCGAACGGTTCGACGCCGGGTTCTTCGGTATTTCGCCGCGTGAGGCGGTGTCGATGGACCCGCAGCAGCGGCTGGTGCTGGAGGCGTCGTGGGAGGCGCTGGAGCGGGCGGGCATCCGGCCCGACGCACTGGCCGAGAGCCGTACGGGCGTCTACCTCGGCACGATGGGCTCCGACTACAGCAGCCAGCAGGGCCGCGGCCTGGAGGAACTCGACGGGTACGTCGGCACCGGCAACGCGAGCAGCGTGGTGTCGGGCCGGGTGGCGTACGCGCTGGGTCTGCAGGGGCCGGCGATCACGATCGACACGGCGTGCTCCTCGTCCCTCGTCGCCATGCACCTCGCCGCCTCCGCCCTCCGCCAGGGCGAGTGCGACGTCGCGCTGGCCGGTGGGGTCACGGTGATGTCCACCCCCACTCCGTTCGTGGAGTTCTCCCGCCTCAACGGCCTTGCCGGAGACGGGCGTTGCAAGTCCTTCTCGGCCGCCGCGGACGGCGCCGTCTGGGCGGAGGGCGCGGGTGTCCTGGTCCTGAAGCGGCTGTCGGCCGCCGAGCGGGACGGCGACCGGGTGCTGGCGGTGCTGCGGGGCAGCGCCGTCAACCAGGACGGCCGCAGCCAGGGGCTCACGGCTCCCAACGGTCCGTCGCAGCAGCGGGTGATCCAGGACGCGCTGGAGGCGGCCCGGCTCACTCCGGCCGACATCGATGCGGTCGAGGCGCACGGGACGGGTACGTCGCTGGGCGACCCGATCGAGGCCGGTGCCCTGGCCGAGGTGTTCGGCCCCGGGCGGGATGCGGGCCGTCCGGTGTGGCTGGGGTCGTCGAAGTCGAACATCGGCCATGCCCAGGCCGCCGCCGGTGTGATCGGCGTGATGAAGATGGTCCTGGCGTTGCAGCACGGAGTACTGCCGAAGACGCTGCATGCCGAGGAGCCGAGCCCGTTGATCGAGTGGGAGGGCAGTGGGCTTGAGCTGTTGCAGGACGCACGCCCGTGGGGGCGGGACGAGGGGCGGGTGCGGCGTGCGGGGGTGTCGTCGTTCGGTCTGAGCGGTACGAACGCGCACGTCATCGTGGAGGAGCCGCC
>NZ_JBSFFY010000137.1:0-6210 GCF_053596315.1 Streptomyces sp. NPDC001732 | reverse complement strand
GAGGATCAGGCCGATCGTGTCGGTGAGGATACCTCGTTTCCGCCCCACAATCTTCTTCGCGGCGTCCGTTCCCTGGCTGGTCACAGGCGCGTTGGGGGAGGTCTTCACGCTCTGGGTGTCGATGGCGGAGCCTGTGGGTTCTGGTTTACGTCCCTCCTTCACGCGGGCCAGTGCCGTCAGGTCGTAATTGAGCTGGGCGAAGATTCCCTCGTCGCGCCAGGCTGCGTAGTAGGCGTAGACGGTGCCGTGGTTCGGGAAATCGTGCGGGAGGTACTTCCAGGGGATTCCGGTGCGGTTCACGTAGAGAATCGCGTTGAATACGTCGCGGAGGTCGACCTTGGCCGGCTGGCCGGTGGGTCTGCGGTCGAGCCGGGCTTTTCTCCAGACCGTCAGGGTCGGCTCGATCAGGGCCCATCGAGCGTCGGACAGGTCGCTGGGGTATGGCTTGCGCTGGCTCACGCCGTAGCGTTGACACGGGAGGCCCGGAAGGTGCCGTTCCGCCGATCATCGGGAGATTCTGTCGCATCCTCAAACCAGACGGACTTCCAGCGGTAGAAGTGAGCGAAACGGATGGCAGGCTCCGAGCGGCGAGAAGCTACGAAACTCGCATGCCGCTCGAACCACCACAAAGCGGGTCAGCAATGAAAGCCGCTTTTCGGAATAGACCTACGTAAACGCCCTCTGAGAGGCCCGGGGCGGCGCGTTTGCTCGGGCAGGACGTGCGTGGTCCGGTCGGTGCCGTGGTGATCCCTACGACACCTCCGACCGTGCGAGGTCTGTTGAAAGACCGGTGGCGCTGAGTGCCGGCCGGTCCTCGCACGTTCTGCGCGGGCCCCTCAGGTGCCCCTCACGGGCATGGAAAGCCCGCGCTGCCGTCAGCCCGAGCGCCCACTTTGCATCGTGCCCCCGACCCGCCGCCGCCCCCTCCGCAGCCGGTTCGACCCCCAGGCTCTCCAACAGCAGCCGCTGCGCGGGCACCAGCCGCCCCCACCTCTCCGCGTCCCGCTGCGCGGCCACCCACCGCTTCGGTTGTGGGACGAAGCCCTTGCCTTCGTCGTCCGGGTTGCGGCGGACCACCTCGACGGTGATGTCCTTCACCACTCCAGACGCACCCTCGCAGTGCCCCGGAGAAGTATCGATGTTTTCGACTGCTCCGGCGAGGACGTCGGGCGCGACTGCGGACCCTGATGTGACGTACGCCTCGTCTCTCGGCCGTATTTCCTGGCATGCCGCTGTAACGATCAGCCCGTTCGGCCCACTACCCAACGACAGAGCACACCAGGAGGGACAGGAGGTGCGGCAGTGCCCGATCACGACGCGGATCGTTTCACCGCCATCTACGACGGCTGTCGGCAACGCGTGTGGGCCTACGTGGTCAGCCGTGCGGGACGACAGGTCGCCGATGAGGTGGTGAACGAAGCGTTCACCGTCGCCTGGCGCAAGCTGGACGACGTCCCCGAGCCGCCGCTGCCATGGCTGCTCGCGGTCGCCCGCAACATCCTGCGGGACAACATCCGGGCGGAGGCCAGGCGCGCGTCGTTCGCCGCCGAGCTGCGCTCCTGGACGGAACCCGCCGAGGCGGACATCGCCGAGGAGGTATCCGAGCGCAACGCGCTGCTCAACGCGCTGGCCACGCTGCCGGAGGACGATCGGGAACTGCTGATCCTCTCCGGGTGGCAGGGCCTGACCCCCGCACAGGCAGCCGCGGTGGTCGGCTGCTCGCCCATCACCCTGCGGGTCCGTCTGCACCGGGCGCGCAGACGTCTCACCCAGGCCGCGTCGGTCCCCCTACCCACGGAGGAGGCCGCAGACGTGCGGCGCGTGTCCACCCGAGTCCGGATCGCCGTAGGAAAGGAAGCCCGGTGAAGAACGACATCCTGCACCGTCTGACAGCCGCCCGCCCCGCCCACCTCGACCCCGGCCGTCCCACGCCGTCGGCGGTCCGGGAAGAGGAGCTCGCAACGTTCACGAGCCGTCCGCGCGCGATGCGCACGGCTCGCGCCACCGCCCGGCCGCGGAGGGCGGGCCGCTCTCTCGTCCCGGGTCTCGCCCTGGCCACCGCGGCGGCGGTGGCGGCTGTGGTGATCACCGACACCGTGCCGGAGAAGCCAGGACCCGCCCCCTCCGCGACCTCGGGCTCCGGCAGCCAGATCCTTCTCGCTGCGGCCTCCCACGTCGAGCAGCAACCGGCCGGTTCCGGCACGTACTGGTACGTGGAGGAACACATCGGTTCCCTCCACAAGGTCCCGGGCAAGCACTACACCGTCGCCGCCCGCACCGAGCACCGGTACTGGACGGCCGCCGCCGAGAACAAGCAGTGGTCGCAGTCCCTGGACCTGGGGGCACGTCCGGCCACGAAGGCCGACGAGGCGGCGTGGAAGGCGGACGGTTCCCCCACGTCGTGGAACCTGGAGGGGGAGACCCTCACCTATGCCGGCAAGGGCGAGATCCAGCACGACGCCCCCGGCGGAACCGGGGACATCGTCCCGATGGGCGACATCCCGCTCCGCGTCCTGGCCACGCTCCCCACCGATGAACAGGCCCTCCGCAAGCGCCTGTTCACCCTGGTCGACAAGGACTACAACGCCCCCAAGGAAATCCTCGACGGGATCGTCGTCGACACAGTCGTCCGACTCGCCACGACCCTCCCGTCCACCCCGGCCCTGCGCGCCGCCGCCTACCGCCTCCTCGCCGCCGAACCCGGCGTGCGCTCCCTCGGCGACGTCAAGGACCACACCGGCCGTACCGGCTACGCCGTCGCGCTCCCCAGCCCCCACGGGCCCGTCGAAATCCGCCTGATCTTCGACAAGTCCACGGGCATGCCGCTTGGCACCGAGACGGTGGCCACCCGGAGCGGTGACGGGGTGAGCAAGGGCGATCTGCAGAGCTACACGACGGTCACGTCGATGAAGTGGACCGAAAAGGCACCGCCGTTCGACACCGACACCGAGGACCCGGGCCCGATCTCAGCTCCGGTCGAGGAGCCGGGTGTCGAGCCGGCCCGCTGAGGCTTCGATACCGTCGGCGGCCGTCGGCTCCTCGGAGGCTGAACCCACGGCCCCAGACGAGGTTAAACGACAAGCTTACAGACACCCTGGGCGAGTTCATTGAGAATGACGTCTCGTTCGGTCATGACTGCCTTCCGTTGGACAGGCGGCGCTCCGCCGCGGTGACCAGGATCCCGAGCAGCACCGCAAGATCGGCCGCGCCGTCGGCGTCGTCGGCCCAGCGGGTGGCTTGCAGTGGGTGTACCTGGTCGAGTGGGGCGCCTTCGCGGGCAAGGACGAAGGCCAGTGCCAGCATGGCCGCGCGGGCGTTGCCGTCTTCGAACGGATGGAAGAACAGGACGTCGAGGTAGGTCCGGGCGGCACGTGAGGGGAGGGGCAGGTCCGGTTGAGTGCTCTCGGACAAACAGCGCTCGAACCACACCGGAGTGTTGGGTGGCAGGCCATAGCGTTCCCGCCCGTCCTTCGCGAAGGCCGGCACTGTGCGGAAAGGGGCGGAAGGTTGGTGCAGGACTGTCCGCTGCCAGTTCTCCAGGAGGTCGAAGCTCAGCCGTCTGCCCTGTGCCGCGTCGGCGAGGGCCAGGTCGAGGGCGGTCAGGATCTGCTTGGTCCCTTCGGCGTCGCGGCTGCCGCGTGTGGTGGTGAAGAAGTCCCGGAAGCCGTCGTATGCCGGTGCTCCCGCGCCGGGGCGAGCGCCACTCCAGCACGGCCAAGAGATCTGTGTGCGAATGCGCAGCCAGTCGGCGAGCGCGTCCCGATGGTGGCCGGGGCCGGACGTCATCGGTTTCCGTCCACGGTCCGGGCGAACCGCGAACTCACCGTGTCGACCGCTACGACGTCCGGTGCGATCCAGCTGCCGAATCGGCCGCCGACTGCGCTTTCCACGATCTCCCGGGCTCGTTCCTCGTCGATGCCGTTGTAGGCGAGGAACCATCCGAGGACCTGCTTGCAGTGCCCGTACCGGCCGCTCTCGGCCCGCGTCCTGTCGGCCACCACGGTCACCAGCCGCGTGCACGCGCGCTCCCAATGCCAGGGATCCACAGAGGACAGGGACACCGCTGAGTGCGATGGCGGCGCCAAGGCGGAGAAGCGCTCCGCCAAATCCTCGATCCAGTCACGCCACTCGAGCAGGGCTGCGACGGCCACCGGGGCGGTCGTGTCCGCCGTCGTCCCGGAGTGGCGGGCGCAGCACCACACGTCGACGACCCCGCCGTCGGTGTCGCCCTCACCCACCGACCAGTTCCAACCGCAGGCCCACCGGCCGTACCGGTTCACCAGGAACTCGGTGACGGGGTCCAGCGAGCGCCACCAGTGCTCTTCGACGGCCTCAGGGCTGCGCAGCAAGGGTGCGACACGATCGGCCAATGCCTCCGCCGCATCCTCGTCCAGCTCGAACGGGTGTCGCAACGGATCGACTTCTGCCCAGGTCAGGGTGCGTGCCCACAGTTCGCTCACCACGCCACTCTGCCGTGCTCACCTGTACGAACTCCAACGCAATACGGAGCGGAGGTGTCACACCACTGAGAAACGATCTTCAATCGAACGGGAAGTGATCTTCAGAGCTGGCGATTCACCCAGCTCAGACCGACTCGTGAACAGCCCCAGCCGTAGCGAGCGAACCCACGTCAGGCTCAACACCATAGAGGCAGTATCGCCACCAGTTCCCAGGCAGAGCTCTCCGAGATTCAGCGAATTCGTCGGTTTCGCGGAGGCCGGTACGAGCGCAGCACGGCGAGCTTGTTCTCCCACGCTTCCTCGCAGGGCTCCCAGACCATCCCGGCCTCCGGCAGGTCGAGCAGGGTCTTGCGCCGCTCCTCCAGCTCCCCGGCCCGCAGTCGTGGAGTCGGGCCGCCGCTGCCCGCTGTACGACGCTTCCCCCAGGCCCCTCGCGTCCGCACGCCTTCGCTTGTTGGTGTTTATCAGTCGCCGTGGCTGCCGTTTCCGTGCCCGCTGCTGTGGTGGCCGGTGCCGGCAGTGCCTCCCTCGGACCAACTGCCCGGGTCCAGCCCGTGGGCGAGGCTGTGGCCGCCGGTGGTGAAGTCGGCGTAGAGGTCGCTCAGCTCGCCGAGGAGTTGGCGGGTGAGAGCGTCGGCACCGGTGGTCAGCGCAGCTGCGAGTTCCGCGTCGGCGTCCAGGGAAGTTCTGGCGCTGGCGGGCATGAAAGGGGCAGGGGCGGAGAGGGCTGCCAAGCGGCGGCGACCGGTGATACCCCGCAAGCCTGGATAGGCGGCAGGAGCCAGGCCCGCAGCCTGGACGAGCAGGGCAAGAGATGTGTTGTGGGCGGCCTCCGGCATTGCGGAGCCGGGGCGGACCACGCTGTCGAGACGGGCCAGCAGCGCCCGGCGGCGCGGCAGGTCGACAAAGAGAATGTCGTGGCGGGCACGGCCACCGGGGTCGCGCCACCTGCGGACACGGACCACCTTCTGGTCCTCGAGCCGGGAAAGGTACTCGATGGTCAGGGAGCGCGGTGTCCGGCGCAGCCAGTCCCTGAGGCTGGGCGGGGGAGCCGTCGCGCTCAGGCTGCGCAGGACATTGCTCAGGCGGCGGTCCTCGACGTGCTGGGAGCCTGTCACCTCAATCTACCGGGGGCCGACTGTGATCCGTCCGGTTACTGAGGTTGAACTCGTGATGTCGTGTCCTCGCTCAGGCGGATCTGATGGTCAGGCCGGTCTCGGCGAGGCAGCCGTCTATGAGGTCGCTGCGGTACTGGATGTGGCGTAGACCGCGTCGGATGCGCTGGACGAGGTGGTCGGGGGTGCTGAAGGCGACGTTGGAGAGCCAGCCGCGTCGCAGGAGGGACCAGATCCCTTCGACGGGGTTGAGGTCGGGTGCGTAAGGCGGCAGGTAGCAGAGGGTCAGCCAGTCCCGGGAGGCGGCGAACTCCCGCAGGCCGGCGGCCTTGTGCACGTTCAGGTTGTCCCAGACAAGGACGATCGGGCCGCCGGGCTGCTGGTGGGCGGCGATCAGCAGGTCCCGGTAGTCGCGCCAGGAGAAGCTCTTGCGTCCGTCGCGGCGGCCGTCGTCCCTTCGCGGCCGGTAGATCAGCCGGGACCGGTGGCCGGGCTTGTAGCAGGTCAGGGCCGCGATGGATATCCGTCTGCGGGAACGGCCTCGGACCCGCACCACCGGGGTCCGGCCACGCTGTGACCAGGTTTTCGCCTGCGGCGGCGTCATGGAGAATCCGGCCTCGTCCTCGAAGACCAGC
>NZ_JBSFFY010000136.1:0-6271 GCF_053596315.1 Streptomyces sp. NPDC001732 | reverse complement strand
CCCGCCCACACCCGCGCATCAGCAAGGTCCCCACCCATAACAACATCAACGAGCAACCTGCCCAACCGTCACGCAAAACACCGTTGCAGTACTAGTTGACACGGGGCAAGCGGCGCTACCGGTGGTGGGGCGGGCCGGGCGGGATGGTGGCGATGCCGGGCGCGGTCTCGGGCCAGACCAGCAGGACCGGGCAGGGGGCGTGGTCGACGATGAAGCGGCTGGCGGGGCCGAGGCTGCGGGGGCCCAGATGGGTGCGGTCGCCGTCGCGGGCGAGGACGAGCAGGTCGGCGCCTTCGGCTGCGGCGACGACTTCCCGCTCGACGCGGCCGGTGCGCTCGGTCCGGGTGCAGGGGCGGCCCAGACGCTGGGCGGCGTCGGCGAGGAACTGGTCGGCGGAGGCGGCGGCCATGTGCTCCAGCGTCGTGCCGGGGTCGCGTTCGGGGTGGCCGCGGCCGAGCAGGCCGGCGAACGCGCCGTGTGCCGCGCCGGGGACGTCGGCCGGGGTGATGTGGAGCAGGACGATGTCCGCGCCCTCGGGGGCGTGGGTGCGGGCGGCGTCCACGCAGGCGGGCCAGGTGCCCTCGACAATCCAGACCACCACGGCCATGGGGGTCAGCCTCCTCCGATTGCGGTCAGTGAGACCCACAGTGCCAGTACCGCGGCGCCCAGGCTGGCCGGGACGGCATAAAGGCCGAGCCGGGTGAACTCTTTCAGCTCCACCTCGGCGTCGTGGGCGTGGACGATGCGCCGCCACAGCAGGGTGGCCAGCGAGCCGGCGTAGGTGAGGTTCGGCCCGATGTTCACCCCGAGCAGCACCGCGAGGACCGCGCCGGGTCCGGACGGAGCAGTCAGTGGCAGCAGCACCAGCACCGCGGGCAGGTTGTTGATCACGTTGGCCAGGACGGCGGCCAGCGCGGCGATGCCCAGCAGGGCGGGCAGGCCAGTGCCGCCTGGGATCAGGTGCCCGAGGGCCGTGCCGAGGCCGTTATCGACGACGGCGCGGACCACGATGCCCAGGGCGAGGACGAAAGCGAGGAACGGCACCGCGCCGGCGCGCAGGATGGCGATCGGCGTGGTGCGGTGCTGGGCCAGGGCGCGGACCGCGAGGACGGCGGCGCCCGCGAACGCCGCCCAGGCCGGGTTGATCCCGAAAGCGGAAGTGATCACGAACCCGGCCAGCGTGCACGCCACCGTGGCCAGGGCGAACACCGGGACCTCATGCGGCTCGGCGGCGGGCGGGGCCGTGGCGCCAGCGTCCAGATCGGTGGCGAAGAACCGGCGGAAGACGACGTACTCGACGCCGATGGCCACCAGCCAGGGCAGCGCCATGAGGGCGGCGAACCGAGTGAAGCTCAGCCCGCTGGCCGCGAACGCCAGCAGGTTGGTCAGGTTGGAGACCGGCAGCAGCAGCGACGCGGTGTTCGACAGGTGGGTGCAGGCGTACACGTGCGGCCGGGACCGGGCTCCCAGCCGGGCAGCGGTGGCGAACACCACCGGTGTCAGCAGCACGATGGTCGCGTCCAGGCTGAGCACGGCGGTGATCACCGAGGCGAGGGCGAACACCTGCGCCAGCAGGCGGCGCGGCCGCCCGGCCGCGGTGCGGGCCATCCACGCGCCGCACGCGTGGAACAGCCCCTCGTCGTCGCACAGCTGGGCCAGGACCAGCACGGCCGCCAGGAACCCGATCACCGGTCCCAGCCGGGCGGCCTCGTCAGCCACGTGGTCCAGTGAGATCGCCCCGGTGGCGATGACAACGCCGGCGGCCGGGACGGCGACGACCGCCTCGGGCCAGCCGAACGGGCGGATGACCGCGCACGCCAGCACGACCACAAGAAGAACGACGGAAAGAACCTCTGCCAGCGCAGTATTCACCACCCTATCCTCTCCGGCCGGGCGCCTGGCTCTTGCAGGGACACAGCCGTGTCCGGTTCAGGCGGCCGTGCCGCTGCGCAATCAGGCGTGGATGAGCGGTACGGACACGAGGGGAACACGCCCGTCGGCGAGGACCCTGCTCGCAGGGTATGGCCGGTGACCACCCGGCAGGACTGGCAGCACTTCGCCACCACACCTCCCCCGGTACCGCCCGGACCCGGTGACCCGGCACGCAGCGACGAGGAACGTCTCGCCTGCCATTCCGCGTTCGTCACCGTGCGTACCCCGGCCATCGACACTCTCACCACCAGCGTGCGGACCCTGATGATCCTGGGCCGCCATCAGGAGACCACCGCTCTGCTTCACGGCGGGCGCGCCTGCCACCTCACCCACACCCGAAGGCACCCGCTGCCTGCCTCATCCGTTCATCCCCCGGTACCGGTCGCGTATTTACTGGTCCCGCCCGCCGCGAGCGGGTTCGGGCCGGTAAGGAGCCGTGGGCTGGGAGAGCACCCCATGGTGCAACGCGCTGTCATGACGCCCGCAGGGGCCGCACAGCCCGCCGGATCGTCGTCGGAAGGAACCCCGCACCGACGCTGACCGCGGCCGCCGCGACGGCCAGCAGGGTCGACCGCCAGGGCCAGGCCGCCCCGGTGAGCGTCAGGTGGGAGGAGGGGTACTCCGAGAACTTCGCCGTGACCCGGGCCGTGGAGCGGTCTCTGTGGCGGGCGAGGTCACGCAGGACAGGATCGAAGCCGAACCCACCGTCATGCCGTCCCCCGCCAGGCAGTTCGACAGCCAGCTTGTTGCGGTGCGCCCAGGTGCGCAGCGACGTGTCGACGGCCGACACCTCCGCGACGCCCGGCACCACGAAGCGGTCCACTCCGTGGGAGCCGGCACCTGTCGGCCGGGTGACCAGGACGACGCCGTGACGAGTGGTGACTATGCCACGGCTGCTGAGGACCACCGTACGTGCACTGAAGGACACCCCACCGTACGCTTCGAAGGCGGCTGCGGCGTCGATCTCATCCACGCCGTCGATCAGGCCGATCCCCACCGTGGAGCGCAGCCAGGGGAACACGGCGTTCAGCGCGTACGGCAGGTCGCCGGGGGTGAGGTGGTTGGCCGGGATGGTGGTTGGCCCGTCCGAAGTCCAGCCCGGATACGACAGGTCCTTCCCGATTCGGGTGGCTTCGTCCTTGCCTGCGAGTTCCTCCACGACCTGCAGGGCTCCGACCGTGCCGGAGGTGACGCCGGCAGTGGTGGTGACCCGGTCGTCCTCCACATATCGCTGGCCGCGCTTCCAGTGCACCTGGGGGTATTGGCGCTTCAGGGAGCTGATGTTGGACCAGAAGGAGGTCGCGTTCCGCCTGTCCAGCAAGCCGGAGGCCGCCAGCAGCTCCGAGCCCGCGCATACTCCCAGAACACGGGCGCCCTTGCGGTGCCGCTCCACGATCCGGTCCCGCAGCCGCGCCTCCTTGGCGTCGGCCGGGTCGGTCACCGCGGGCACGACCACCACATCGGGCTCGGGGACCTCTCCCCTGTCCACCTCGGCCAACGTGTGGTCGGGCAGGATTTGGGCCCCGCCGGACAGGGGGAGACGCGGCGCCCGACTGCCACGGTGCAGACGAACAACTTCTCCGACTCGGCGAACACCTGGTACGGCGCCATCACGTCGGTGGCCACGGACCCCTCGTTGCTGACCACCACGGCCACCGTGATCCGGCCGGTCGGCACGGCCCGCGCGGTCGGCCAGGCACGCGCGTCCGACGCGGCAGGTGGGGGGTGAAACTGTCCGCCATCGACGTGCTCACCCTGCGAAGGCGATCCCGGCGAACGATGCCACCGACACCACCGTGCCCATGAGCACCCAGCCCGCACGGCAGACCGCCCGGCGCCCCCGGTTCAATTTTGACATGACATACCTCCATAAAAAGGTTGATCGATGGCGGTGCGGCACACGCAACCGCCGCCATGGGGAGAACAAGAAAGGAAGTGGCCGAGGGAAGGCGTCAGGAGCCATTCCCAGCGGGCGTTTCAACCGGCGGGGCGCAACTGCGTGCGAAGCCGGGACGGCGGAATGCCGAAGCTCTCGGTGACCAGGCGGCGCAACTGCCGTGCGTCACGAAAGCCGCAACGGGCAGCGACCGTCTCCACCGTCAGGTCGGTGTCCGTCAGCAGGACCCGGGCCCGTTCCAGGCGCAGCCGGCGCTGGTAGGCCAGCGGAGTGATCCCCGTGGCCGTGGTGAAGGCCCGCGTCAGACCACGTGGCGACAGATGGGCAACGGCTGCGAGCTCGTCAAGGGAGTGCGGGGCATCCAGGTTCTGAGCCAGGTGGTCCTGCACCCGGTGCACGGCGGGCTGCACATGGTCGCGGTAGCGCAGGAAAGGGCTGAGCTGGGCAGCATCGCCGTCCCGCCGTAGATAGAGCACCAGCTCACGGGCGACGGCGGCGGCCAGTTCCGAGCCGTGGTCGCGTTCGACGAGGGACAGCGCAAGGTCGATCCCGGAGGAGATGCCCGCGCTGGTACTGATGCGCCCGTCGTGGACGTACAGGGCCGCCTCGCGGACCCGGGCTGCCGGATACCGCTCGCGCATCGCTCCGGTCAGCGACCAGTGCGTCGTGCACGCCCGCCCATCCAGCAGCCCTGCCTCTCCCAGGGCCGCGGCGCCGCTGCACACCGACGCCACCCGTGCCCCCGCGTCATAGGCATCCCGCAGCCATCGCACTGCGGTGCTCGACACCAACCGGTCGGATCCAGTCAGCCGTGGCCCCGGGACCAGCACCAGATCACCCGGTCCCACCTGCGTCGCCGCAAGCGCCTGGAGCCCGGCGAGCTCCAGCCCCTGCGCCGAGCGCACCCCACCGGTCTCGGCGACGTACTCCAGCCGGTAGCAGCCGCCCAAGTGGGCTGCAGCATAGAAAACCTGGACCGGGCCGCCGAGATCCAACAGGTTCACCTCGGGCAGCACCAGCACGACCACCCGTCCCGTCCGCTCCCTCATCACGTCACTCACACGGACACAGTAGGCAAGCTCCACCGGCACCCACGAGGGCAATCAGCGCCGCAGATCGGACGGATCAGGCACTGTGAGTTCCAGATCCTTGATCAATTCTCGGTGACGTCGGAGCCGGCCTAGTGGGGCGCCTATCGAGTCCTGATCAGTCCGTGTGGAGCGGACAGTCACGCTGATCATCGTGCGGGCAGCACATCACCGACCACCCCAGCCGCCGGCTCCCCGCGCAGCGGTCCGCAGCCGAGGGACGGTGCTGCGGCCGGAATCGTGGTCCAGGAACAGCGTGCTGGCCCTGGCCTGCCAGAACCCACCTGTGAGCAATGTCGATGGCTTCGGGAGCCACCCCGCGGCCATGGCTGTCAAGGGCCTCGCTCAGCAGCAGCCGGCCCACGCCGAAGCCCAGCACATCCAAGCGCAGACGCACGTACCACAGCTGCACAGGCAGGCGCAGCAGGCCAGCGAGGCCTGGCTGCCCTCGCGCGGTGGATAAAACGGGAAAACGCCCACCAGCCCGTACCGCGCGGCCACGCCGAGAGGATCGCGATCGAAGGCAAGACCGAGCCGGTGGTTGTGAAACTGGCGTGTGGATCTCAAACACCCAGATCCGGCGCGACAAACTCACCCAGGACCAGCGGGACGCGCTGCGCAAGCTGGGCACTGACTGGGCATGAGCCCGAAGAAGGCGCGTGCTGACTGGCACAGCAAGTAGGTGTGCCAGTCAGCACTGCCGGTCGGATCCGGAGGGGAGTTCGTACCGGTCGATGTCCTGGAGACAGTTCCAGGACCATGGCCGCCGCTGTCTGCGCGATTCTGTCCGCGACCGTCGGCACTCCGTCGTGTCGCTCCTTCTGCCGGGGAGATGACGTCGTCTCTGATCGGCCGTGTCGTGGCCTGTTACGGGATGGACGCGAAAACCCTGTGGGCGTGCTGGCGGTGGCGTGGTTCCCGGCCCCGGCACGAGAGCGGGGCCTGCGGGCTGATGACGAGGTTGTGCTGAACGCGGCGGTGCGGGAGGTTCTGGCCCGGTTGTACGGGATCGGGCAGGAGGTACTGGGGCGTGCGTTGCCGTCCTGGGGTCGGGAGGACGTCGAGTTCCCCGGGGAGGAACTACGAAAGTGCCATCTGATCTCGGACGATGAACCTTGTCGAGGGGTTCTGTCGGGCCAAGCGGGTTCTGGCTCAACTGGGCTTGATCCGCTTTGACGGACATCGGAGATCAGTGGCTTCGGCCCCGGAAGGATGATGTCCATCATGGAGAGCATGGGGAACAAGAAGCCGCGTCCTCACCGCTCGTTCACGCCGGAATTCAAGGCCGGGATCGTCGAACTGTGCCGACGGGGGACCGCTCGGTCGGACAGGTCACCAAGGACTTCGGCCTGAC
>NZ_JBSFFY010000135.1:0-6496 GCF_053596315.1 Streptomyces sp. NPDC001732 | reverse complement strand
CTCCACCTCGCGGAACGACAGCGGGAAGCGGAAGTACAGCCACACACAGTGGGAGATCACCTCGACCGGGTACCGGTGCCCCCTGTACGACGGCGCACTGTCCACGGACGGTTCCCCCACCATGACCAACCCGGAGATCATCCCACCTGGTCAGCCAACGTGACAGCACCCGGCACACCCATCTCCGCACACACTTTCGCTAGGGCGCGTCTCCGAACAACACGCGGGTCCACGCCCCGGTAGCGTCGACCTGGTACCTGCTCGGTGCGACGTCACTGCAGGTCAGCGGCTCGTAGCACATGTCGCAGGCGCAGAACCGGAATCGACGTGCTATTGATCTGCAGGCCCTTAGCCGACCGTGAAGGCGCCGACCTTGAAGCTGTCGCCGCAGACGCTGAAGTAGCCGCCCTGCGAGCCGTCCGCCTTCAGCACGTTCACCGTGGTGTCCGGCTGCTCCGGCAGCCCGACCTTGACGGTGGACGCGCCCACCGGGCAGGTGTCGCGAGCGGTGCCCTCGGTGTTCAGGTTGTTGTAGCCGATGTCCGCCGTCGCCGAGCCGCCCGCCGGGATGTCGACCGCGTCCGAGCCCTCCTCGGAGTTGTCCGCGGAGATCGGGCCGGCCTTGTTCTCGTCGTCGGTCGCAGTCACGGTCGTGGGACCGACGACCGTACAGGTGGCACCGGAGGTGTTGGTGAGCTTGAGGGTGCCGTTGGCCGCCTGCTGCTCGGTGGCCTGGTGATCGCTCATGAGGAACTTGATCGAGACCGTCTGGAGGGTGCAGGCCGCAGTGGCGCCACCGCCCCCGCCCCCGTCCTTGGACGAGCTGCCGCCGCCGCTCGTGCTCGAGCTGCTCCCGGACGATGCCTTGGGCGAAGCCGCGGTCGAGGCCGAGTCCGACGCGGGGGCGGACGAGCCGGCAGCGGCGTCGGCCTCGTCGCCGTTGTTGCAGCCGGTGAGCGCGAGCGCGGAAAGTGCTGCGAGCGCGCCGACGGCTGCTATGCGGGTACGAGTACGAGTGCGCATGAACTTCCTTCTTCTCCGTCAAAAACTAAGAGCCAACTGAGAAGACAGGATGATCTGCGAAGCCGTACTGGTTGCATCTACCAGGTAGAGCATCACCAAGTCCACACCATCTCAGCCCAAGATCGTTGCCAATGCCCGCGCGGCCCGCTCCACTTCCGTGCACCCCAGGTAGAGCGGCGTGAATCCGAACCGAAGCACGTCAGGCGCACTGAAGTCGCCGACGACACCCTCCGCGATCAGACGCCCCATCACCTCACCGGCGTCCGCACACCGCAGCGCGACCTGGCTGACCCGCTCGGCATGGGCACCCGGCGTCACGACGTCGACCCGCCCTTCAGGTACGTACGCCCGCACGCATTCCGCGAAGAGATCCGTCAGGGCGACGGGCTTCGCGCGTGCGGCGTCGACGGAGACATCCGGCCGCGATCACACCTCCAGGGCCGCCTCAAGCGCGAGCATGGACAGTGGCAGTTGCGGCAGGTCCGGGGCCGGATCCGGGAACTGGAGATCAAGGAGCAGCAGGAACACCGTGCCCGGGAGCGGGCGCATGCCGCGCTGCGGTGGAAGATCCAGCCGCAGCGGTCGTCGTCGGCAGCTTTGGTGCACCGCGGGGACTGTGCCCTGTATCCGGCCGAGGGCGGAGAGCTTGGCGGCGCGTTTGCGGACGTTGTCGAGCCAGGTGCCGAGCTTGACCACCACGGGCCCGTCAGCGCCGCCCTGACGGCCTGTCGGGCTGTCTTCCGTGTTCCAAGGTGCTCGGCGTGCTTGCGGGGGACTCGTAGGTGTCCTTCGCGGGCGTGGAACTGCCGTGCTGCCGTGCAACCGCGGCTCGGGCGGCTCGGCGGCCCCAGCTCTCAAGTGCACGTACGAGAAGGCGACACCGCAGCCCCCGGCGGAGAACCTGGCCTGGGACGGCAAGACGCCCAAGGACGGCGCCATCTACCGCGTCTGGTGCGAGGGCGGCAGGGTCGGCTTCACGTTCGTCCCGACCGGCGCCGCCGGCCCGGCCACGCGCACGATCGACCCCGAGCTGGTGGCACGCCGCGCGGTCGACTCCATGAAGCTGGTGGGCCCGAAGGTGGCCAGTCCGCGCGCGGCCGGGCGGTACGTGGTCGGGATGCTGATGTGGATGTGGGTGACCCGCTCGACGTCGTCGTACGGACCGGCGACCGCGAAGGCGACCGCGGGCGGTGTCACCGTCACCGCCACCGCGAACGTGTCGACGACCCGGTGGGACATGGGCGACGGCACAACGATCACCTGCCACGGCCCCGGCACCCCGTACAGCGCCGACCGCGGCAAGTCCACGTCCCCGGACTGAGGCCACCGCTACGAACGGAGCGCCGCAGACCAGCCGGACGGCCGCTACAAGGGCACCGCCACCGCGACCTGGACCGTCACGTGGACGGCCCCCGCCCTCGGCGACGGCGGCGAGTTCACCGAGACCCGACAGACCGCGTTCACCGCCGCGGTTGGCGAGGTCCAGGTCCTCAACTAGGCGGCCGGGCTCGCCCCGACCACAGCCCCGACCACCGCAGGCCAGGGCCACGCTGCGCCTGATGCGTCTGCTCTGCCAGCGCCCGCTGGCCCCTAATCTGGCAGTGCCAGCGCTTCGTCCCAGACATTGCCGCCGTCTGCCCAGGTCCACAGCCACTGGCGCAGCGATGGCGCCGCATATCGCAGGCCGTCATGAGGGTCCTGGCCCCAGTCCGGTTCCCAGCCGTCGGCATCCCAGAGCAGGACCGGGTGATCAACCGCTATCAGCGAGACGTACCACTCCATCGTGCAGCCGCCGTTCGTCAAGAAGAACCACGACGCCGGCGCCCCCCACTCCGTCCGCTTGGCGTGGAGGGTCGTCGCGCAAGGCCAGTCCCCCAGATGCCAATGTGGAACACGGCGCGGTGTCAGCGACGCGAGGCCGCCTTCCGGCCCGAACCCACCGTCGCCGACCTCGGTGTAGATACGGCGGAGCAATTCAGGCAGGGGATACCCGAGGCTGTGTTCAGCAAGGTCCACTTCTGTCTTCGTGAGAGGAGGGAAGGGCTGATCCGGAAGAAGGCCAGGAGAGGGAGGCACACTCTCCAAGCCCCACGCTATGGCGTGCAGCCTCTCCAGAAGCGCATCGTCGTCCGCAGCAGTGCGGTGCGCAGCATCGGTCACGAGCCGGGACTGTAGTCGCGCTACGTCCTGGTCAGCCCGCCGGGTCAGCTGAGACCCGCGTCAGCATGTCCCGGGCGTCAACCCGCCGAAGGTCGAAGCTGGGCTGCCCCTCCGGCCATGCAGCCCTAAGGCAACTGCATTGCCACGGGCCGACGTAGGCCGACCACAGCCCCGACCACCGCAGGCCAGGCGGGCGACGCCCCGGCCTTCGACCCCGTCATGGCCGCAATCCGTGTTCCGCGAAGCGGACCCGGACGACCGAGGACTCGACCGGAGGCCGTCCTGGCGGACCGCGCGTACTCATCCCGCGCGATCCGGAATCACCTCCGCCGACGCGGAATCCGCGCTGTCGTCCCTCAGCCGTCCGACCAGGTCGGCCACCGTCTGCGGCGAGGCCGCGCCGGCAGCCGCCCACCGGCTTTCGACGCCGAGGCGTACAAGCAGCGCAACGCCGTCGAACGGTGCATCAACCGACTCAAGCAGTGGCGCGGCCTGCCCATGCGAACGGACAAGCTCGCCATCGCCTACCAGGCCGCACTGCACCTCGCCGCCAACCTTATCTGGACAGCTACTTGACCGCCAAAGCGCCTTGCCCGCGAAGATGGCCGCATGGACGACCTCGTGCAGTTCCTCGTCGCACGCATCATGGACGACAACCACGCCTATGCCTACGTGTCCGACACCCTGGGCGGCGAGGCTCTTCTCGACAGCCATCTCCCCATGCTCGACCTGACCGAGCAGCTGGCGCACGACTACAAGGCCATGGACCCCTCGGACTCCCGTTCGGCCGGCCTGACATACGCGCTGCGAGTCCTTGCCCAGTCATACGCCGAACACCCCGCCTATCGCCAGGAATGGCGCCCATAGCCTTTCAAGGAGACAGGCCCTAGTAGCAATACCGGTGACTTTGAGCTGGGTTGGTCGTTGGATGTGTTGTGCCAGGGTCTGTCAAACGAGCGGTGTAAATCGGGTTGTTGAGGGCTACTGATGTGCTGCGGAGAGCCGGCCGTCGAAGGTGATGTCGAAGGCGTTCAAGGCTGTCTTCCAGCGCATGGTCCAGCGGGCCTGGCCCTTGCCGGTCGGGTCCAGCGACATGATCGCCATGTAGACGCACTTCAAGGCGGCCTGCTCATTCGGGAAGTGGCCGCGGGCCTTCACCGCCCGGCGGATCCTGGCGTTGACGGACTCAATCGCGTTCGTCGTGCAGACGATGCGGCGGATCTCGGTGTCGAAGCGGAGGAACGGGGTGAACTCCTCCCACGCGTTCTCCCAGAGCCGCACGATCGCCGGATACTTCTTGCCCCACGCGTCGGCGAACTCCGCGAACCGCTCGAGTGCGGCCTCCTCGGTCGCCGCGGTGTAGACGGGCTTGAGCACCTTGGCGATCTTGTCCCAGTCCTGGCGGGCTGCGTAGCGGAAGGAGTTCCGCAGCAGGTGGACCACGCAGGTCTGGACGGTGGTGCGGGGCCAGACGGCCTCGACCGCCTCGGGCAGGCCCTTGAGCCCGTCGCAGACGAGCATGAGGACGTCTTTCACTCCGCGGTTCTTGATCTCGGTGAGGATGTGCATCCAGTGCTTGGCACCCTCGCCGCCATCACCAGCCCGCAGCCCCAGGATGTCCCGCCGGCCCTCGGCCGTGACGGCCAGGGCCACGTAGATGGGCCGGTTTGCCACGGCGCCGTCGCGGATCTTCACGTGGATCGCGTCGATGAAGACCACCGGATAGACCGCGTCCAGGGGCCTGTTCTGCCATTCGGCCATGCCTTCGAGGACCTTGTCGGTGATCGTGGAGATCGTCTGGCGCGACACGTCGGCGCCATAGACCTCCGAGAGGTGGGCCTGGACCTCACCGGTCGTCAGGCCCTTCGCGGCGAGCGAGATGACCATCTCGTCGACGTCGGAAAGGCGCTTCTGCCGCTTCCTGACGATTTTCGGCTCGAAGGAGCCCTCGCGGTCGCGGGGCACAGTTATCTCCACCGGGCCGACATCGGTCAGCACCGTCTTGGCCCGGGTGCCGTTGCGTGAGTTGCCGCCGTTCTTCCCGGCGGGATCGTGCTTGTCATAGCCGAGGTGGTCGGTGATCTCGCCCTCGAGAGCGGACTCCAGGAGCCGCTTGGTCAGCTGCTGAAGCAGCCCGCCCTCACCGGTCAGCTGCAGGCCCTCGGCCTGAGCCCGGCCCACGAGCTCGTCGATCAGCCGGTCGTCCACAGACTTCGGCACCACGGCCTCAGACGGCTCGACGGTCTCAACCTCGGTCACGTTGCTGCTGGTCATCGATGCATCTTCCATGATCGGGAGTTACACCGAACGTTTTACAGTCCCCCGGAAACAGACATCACCTTACGAACCGCCCACTTAGAGGGCGTTTACGTAGGTTTATTCCGGAAAGCCGCTTTCAGCACTGCCCCTTTTTGGTCAATTTTAGGAAGTATGCGAACTTCATCGCATCCCGCCGCACAGGGCCTGCCGTCCGTTTCGCTCACTTCTGCTGCCGGGATTCCGTCTGGTTTGAAGATGTGACAGAACCTCCTGGTAGTCAGAGGAACGGCACCTTCCGGCCCTCCCATGTCAAAGCTGCGGCGTGAGCCAGCCGAAGCCGTACCCCAGCGACCTGTCCGACGCCCGATGGGCCTTGATCGAGCCGACGTTGACGGCCTGGGGAAAGGCCCGGCTCGACCGCAGGCCCACTGGCCGGCCGGCCAAGGTCGACCTCCGCGACGTGTTCAACGCGATTCTCTACGTGAACCGCACCGGAATTCCCTGGAAATACCTCCCGCACGACTTCCCAAACCACGGCACCGTCTACGCCTACTACGCCGCCTGGCGCGACGAGGGAATCCTTGCCCAGCTCAACTACGACCTGACCGGTCTGGCCCGCGTGAAAGAGGGACGAAAACCCGAACCGACGGCCTCCGTCATCGACACCCAGAGTGTGAAGACCTCCACCAACGTGCCCCTGACCAGCCAGGGAACCGACGCCGCGAAGAAGATCGTAGGCAGGAAGCGAGGCATCCTCACCGACACGATCGGCCTGCTCCTCGCAGTGACCGTCGCTGCCGCGAGTCTCTCGGAAAACGCCGTAGGAATACGCCTTCTCGACCAGGCGAAGAAGACCTACCCCAGCATCTCCAAGAGCTGGGTCGACACCGGCTTCAAGAACGCCGTCGTTGAGCACGGCGCAGATCTCGGAATCGACGTCGAAGTCGTCAAGAGAAACCCTGTCCGCGTACTCGTCTGAGTGCACCACCGAGTACGGAGTTATGTGCACCACTGGTCAGGCCACGTCGGTGTCCCGTTCGATGGCCTGGAGACG
>NZ_JBSFFY010000134.1:0-6778 GCF_053596315.1 Streptomyces sp. NPDC001732 | reverse complement strand
GTTCGTGGTCCGCGCCGCCGTACTGCCCGCCGTCTCAGCTCCGCTGGAGATCACCGACATCGAACTCCCGGAGCCCGGCCCCGGCCGGGTGCGGGAGCAGGAGCCCGATCCGGCACCGGAGTTGCCCGAGTTCAACCCGCTGCGCTGGCCGCCGTGCGAATGCGCGCGGTGCCGCTCCCGCGAGGACGACGCCGCCGGGGACTCCACGTTGATACGGCAGCTCAGGGCCAGGGCCACCGAGGAAAACGGGCTGCGCGGCTCCCTCCGGCGTACGCGGTGAGGACCCCGGCGCGCCCCGGCCGCGAAGCGGCGAACGGGCCGCTCGTCACGCTTCCCCTTCGCCGTCCGTCAGTGCAGTGAGGGCGCGGCAAGAACGCCACCGCGAACGCCGCCGCGACCGTGACGGAGGGCGATAGAGGGACATCATGCAGGCACGTATCGAGAACCCGGCCGAGATCATTCCCGAGGCCCTGCCGCCCGTACTGGGCCTGGTCAAGGCCATCAGCAAGGGCGGGCTGCCGGAGACCACGCTCGAACTGGTCGGTCTGCGGGTCAGCCAGATCAACGGCTGCACCTTCTGCGTCGACGGGCACGTATGCAACGCCAGGAAGGCCGGGGAGAGCGACGAGCGGCTGTTCGCCGTGTCGGCCTGGAGCGACGCGCCGTACTTCACCGACGCCGAGCGTGCCGCGCTGGCGCTCGCGGAGCACGCGACCCGGCTCAGCGACCGCTCCGATCCGGTGCCGGACGCCATCTGGGACGAGGCCGCCCGCCACTTCGACGAGAAGCAGCTCTCCGCGCTGGTGCTCGCGATCGGTCTGACGAACCTGTTCAACCGCATCAACGTGACCACCAAGCAGCCCCCGGGCAAGACCTGGGCCGGCGGGCCCGCCGAGGGTGCGGTGGGCCCGCCGGGGGCGGCGGCGATACCCTGGCGCGGGTAGCAGGCAGGAGACATGTGCCCATGGGGGCCCGAATCCCCAAGGTTCCGTCGTCGCCGTGGTCGCGCTCGGCGGTGCGATCGGGGCATCCGCCCGCTACGGCGCCACGCTGATCTGGCCCACCGCCCCGGGCGGCTTCCCGTGGACGACGCTGGCCGAGAATACCGTCGGATGTGCGGTGATCGGCGTATTCATGGTGGTGATCAGCGAGGTGTGGGCGGCACGCCGGCTGGTGCGGCCGTTCTTCGGTACAGGGGTGCTCGGCGGGTTCACCACGTTCGAGGCCACTCAGCCGCACCGAGCCCAGAACCGGCATCGACCCGTTCATGAACCTGGTCACCCAGGTCATGAGCCAAGAGCCCTACGCCAGCGACAAAAGGGTGTTCTGGATCGTCGACAACGGCTCCTCCCACCGCGGGCAGAAGGCCGCCGACCGCTTGACCATGTCTGTTCAGGCCCGCACATGCCCGAGTCTGTTTACATTGCCGACTTGTCAGCGTAATGTCTCCGCGGAGCCACACAGTCGGGCATGGAATGGACCTAAAACAACATGTATGCACCGGAGCGACAGCAAGTAATCCTCCGCCTCGCCCGTGAGTGCGGCCGGGTCGACGTGCTGTCCCTGGCTGAGGAGTTTCAGGTCACCGCCGAGACTGTGCGGCGTGATCTGAAAGCCCTCGACCGGGCCGGGCTGCTGCGGCGTGTCCATGGCGGTGCGATCCCGGCCGGGCGACTCGACTTCGAGCCCCCTCTGGCCGAGCGCGATGCGGTGGCCACCGACGAGAAGGAGCGCATCGCGGCCGCCGCTCTCGGTGAAATCCCCATCGACGGCAGCGTGATCATCGATGCGGGCAGCACGGCTGCACGGATGGCTGCGGCCATCCCGCTCGACTCCCGTCTCACCGTGGTCACCCATGCGCTGCCGGTCGCTGCCCGGCTCGCCGACCACCCCGGCATCGCGCTGCATCTCGTCGGCGGCCGCGTCCGGCACCGTACGCGCGCCGCCGTCGATGCCTGGGCGTTGAATGCCTACAGCGAGATCAATGCCGACGTCGTCTTCCTCGCCACCAACGGCTTCTCGCCGAAGGGCGGTCTGACCACGCCCGACCTGGCCGAGGCGGCCGTCAAGCGCGCCATGATCTCCGCCGCCCGCCGGGTCGTGCTCCTGGCCGACTCCGCCAAGTTCGGCCAGGAACACTTCGCCCGCTTCGGCGATCTCACGCAGGTCGATCTGCTCATCACCGACACCGGACTCGACTCCGACGACGCCCTCGCCATTGAGAGCCAGGGCACGGAAGTGGCGCGCGCATGATCCTCACCGTGACCCCCAACCCAAGCCTTGACCGTACGTACGAGCTGCCTGGGCTGACCCGCGGAGCCGTGCTGCGCGCCACGGGCGACCGAATCGACCCCGGAGGCAAGGGCATCAACGTCTCGCGCGCGGTCGCGGCAGCCGGCCACCCTACGATCGCTGTCGCGCCGCTCGGCGGGCCTGAGGGCGCGCTGCTTGCCCAACTGCTCGGGGAGCACGGTATCGAGGCGGTCGGAGTACCGATCGTCGCCAGCACGCGCATCAACGTCACACTCGTCGAACCCGATGGAACGCTCACCAAGGTCAACGCGGTAGGCCCGGAGATCACCATGGCTGAGGCAGAGGCCCTGCTGGATGCCGTATGGACCCGGTCGGCGGCCACCGGCTGGATTGCCTGCTGCGGCAGTCTGCCGCGTGGGCTGCCCCCGCAGTGGTATGCCGAGCTGGTGGCCCGGAGCCACAGCGCAGGGGCCCGGATCGCCCTCGACACCTCCGGCGCGGCGCTGACCGCGGCACTTCGGGAGCGCCCCGATGTGATCAAGCCGAACGCGGAGGAGCTCGCCGAGGCTGTCAGTCGCCCGCTGGTGACGGTGGGCGATGCGGTGAAGGCGGCGGAGGAGCTGCGCGAGCGGGGTGCCGGGTCCGTTCTGGCCAGTCTCGGGGCCGACGGTCAGCTGCTGGTCGACCGTACGGGAACGTACTTCGGCAGCGCCCGGGTGGACACCGTCCGCAGCAACGTCGGAGCGGGCGACGCCTCCCTGGCGGGCTTCCTCACCGCTGGCGGAAGAGGCCCGGCCGCGCTCGCCGCAGCGGTCGCCCACGGTGCGGCGGCCGTGCAGCTGCCGGGCAGTGTCATGCCGACCCCTGCGGATCTCGACCTGGCGGCGGTCACCACGACCACCGATGTCCCCCTCGACCGCCCCCTTGCAGAGCCGGCTTCATGACTGCAATGCGTCCGCGACCCGTTCAGTACCGCCCCGAGTGTCCCCCCGAACCGCCCACCGGACGGTCCAC
This sequence comes from Streptomyces sp. NPDC001732, assembly GCF_053596315.1. Classification (NCBI taxonomy): domain Bacteria; kingdom Bacillati; phylum Actinomycetota; class Actinomycetes; order Kitasatosporales; family Streptomycetaceae; genus Streptomyces; species Streptomyces sp. NPDC001732. Next base: position 3,511 of record NZ_JBSFFY010000134.1, on the reverse strand, counting down.
AAGCAAGGAGCCCCGCGATGAGTGAACTGATCACCGCGGAACTGGTCGATCTCGATCTGTCCGCCGCGACGAAGCACGAAGCCGCCCGGTCGCTCGCTGAGCGAATGGTCGCCGAGGGCCGCGTCACCGACCTCGACGGCTTCCTCGCCGACGTCGCCGCCCGCGAGGCACAGATGCCGACCGGTCTGGACGGCGGCATCGGCATCCCGCACTGCCGCAGCGAGCATGTCACCATGCCCACACTCGCGTTCGGCCACAGCGACCGGGGTATCGACTTCGGTGCGGCGGACGGTCCCGCCGATCTGATCTTCCTGATAGCGGCGCCGGCAGGGGCCGACGATGACCACCTCACCATCCTGTCCGCCCTGGCACGGCGGCTGATGGACCCGGACTTCACGAGCTCCCTGCGCGCGGAGCGCGACCCCGGCGCGGCCGCGGCCCTGATCCGCGGCGAGGAGGCCGTTCCGGCCGGACCGGATCCGGACGCCTCGCCCCCGGACGGCGCAGCAGCGAACGGCCCTGCCCCGGACAGCGCTGCACCGGAGGACGAACCCTTCCGGATCGTCGCCGTCACGTCATGTCCGACTGGCATCGCGCACACCTACATGGCCGCCGAGTCGCTGGCAGCCGCAGCCCGCGCCGAAGGTGTGGTGCTCGACGTCGAAACGCAGGGCTCAGCCGGCTTCGAGAGGCTCGATCCAGGGCTCATCGCCGCTGCCGACGCGGTCATCTGGGCGCATGACGTCGAGGTGCGCGACAAGGCACGGTTCAACGGCAAGCCCATCGTCGACACCGGGGTCAAGGCAGGGATCAACCGACCTGCCGAGCTGATCGCCGAAGCCAGGCGCAAAGCGGAGCGAGGCGAGGTCGGCACGGCCGCGGGCGGCGCCCCTGAGCAGCACGACGGAGCCGCGGCCGGTGGCGACCCCGCACACTTCGGCATCCGGTTGCGGACCTACCTGATGTCCGGCGTCAGTTACATGGTGCCCTTCGTCGCCGCAGGCGGCCTCCTCATCGCGTTGTCGTTCGCCATCGGTGGATACGAGATTGCCGGCGCCAAGTCCGTTGCGGACCACTTCGTCTGGGGAGAGGCCGACAGCTGGGCCGCTCTGCTCAACCAGATCGGGACAGCCGCATTCGCCTTCCTGGTGCCGGTGCTGGCCGGGTACATCGCCTACGGCATGGCGGACCGGCCCGCACTCGTCCCCGGGTTCGTCGGCGGTGCCATCGCGCTCACCATCAACGCGGGCTTCCTCGGCGGGCTCGCAGCGGGTCTGCTGGCCGGTGCGGCAGTGATGGCGATCCAACGAGTGAAGGTCCATCCCACACTGCGCGGCATCATGCCGGTGCTGGTGATTCCTCTGCTCGCCTCGGTGGTCGTCGGCTTCCTGATGTTCATCGTCGTCGGCAAGCCGATCGCCTCGCTCCAACGAGCTCTGACCGATGGTCTCAACGGGCTCTCCGGCTCCAACGCGATCATTCTCGGCATCGTCCTCGGCCTGATGATGTGCTTCGACATGGGCGGGCCGCTCAACAAGGTGGCATACGCCTTCGCGGTCGGCGGCCTGGCAGACCCGACGCCCGGCAGCCTCAAGGTGATGGCAGCGGTGATGGCGGCCGGCATGGTGCCGCCGCTGGCCATGGCGCTCGCAACCACCGTGCGCGGCAGGCTGTTCAGCAAGACCGAGCAGGAGAACGGCAGGGCGGCCTGGGTCCTGGGTGCGTCCTTCATCAGCGAGGGCGCGATCCCGTTCGCGGCCGCCGATCCCCTCCGGGTGATCCCGTCGGTGATGGCCGGCGGCGCGGTGACCGGTGCGCTGTCGATGGCGTTCGGCTGCACACTGCGCGCCCCGCACGGTGGCATCTTCGTGGTGCCGCTCATCGGCAATCCGTTCCTCTACCTGCTGGCCATCGCCGCCGGTACGGTGGTTGCGGGCGCCCTGGTTGTCCTCCTCAAGGGGATGCGCCGGGCCACGGAGGGGCCAGCCCCGGCGAGCGAAGAGCCCAAGGTTTCCGTCGCCGCCTGACGGACTTCCCTGCAACCCCGCTGTCCCATCACCACACAGGAGAATTCACCATGCATCAGCGCACTGTCGTCATAGGTACCCGCAGCGGTCTGCATGCCCGCCCGGCCTCGTTGTTCGTGAAGGAAGCGACCCGGCAGCGGGTCAAGGTGACCATCGGCCGGGACGGCCAGAGCGCGGTCGATGCCCGGAGTCTGCTCTCCGTGCTCGCCCTCGGGGCCCAGCACGGCGATTCGGTGGTGCTGGCAGCAGAGGGCGACGGCGCGGAAGCCGCGGTCGAGGAGCTGGCAGAGTTCCTCGCCCGCGACCTCGATGCCACGGCGTGAGGTCAGCGGCCCCCGTCGTCCCCCGAGTGCGTAACGGCTCGGGGGACGGGGGGCATCGGCGCGCAGTTCTTCAGCGGAGGGTCGTACGGCAGCCGCCGCGGCGAGCCGGGACTCCGCTTCGCTATTCATTGTTCAGCCCGATATCGGGGTAGAACTTGCGCTGATTGGACAGGGTCATCCCTTTGGGTGTGGCGATACCGCCGGTCGCACGTACACGCGCGGCGAACGACCGCGAGGAGATCGGGTGGGTGCCCTCGAGCCGGTACCAGTTCCGGTAGCTGTTGTAGAGCTGAGTCTGTTCGGCACGCATGGCAGGGTCCACGGTGCAGCATTCGCGCAGGAACCGGCCCGCGTGGTCTTCGGTCTGCGCGTACGCGTCGGTGGCGATGCGTACCTGCGGGGGCCGTTCAGGTCGCGAGCGCCGTTCCGATAGCCGCGCGCTCCGGTCACGAGCCAGTGCAGAATGCCGGGCCCTTCTTCAGCGACCAGGAATTCGGCGAGCTTGTCGACCTTCCGACGGTCCGTGAACATCCACTCGAACGGGATCAGCCTGACCCGGCGCCAGAACGCGTAGCTGCCGGTGCCGACCTCGGGGCGGTGGTTGCCGAGCAGCCACAGTTTTGTGGATAGGGGCGAAACCGAAGAAGTCCTGCCACATCCTTCGGCCTTGATCCGGTCTCCGCCGGTGAGTGACCTGACGCGGGACTCGTCGAAGCGGTCTCCGGGCCTCAGTTCGGACCAGACGATGAGGCGTCCGCCATGCAGCTCGGCAAGATCGGCGGGGGGCCTTTCGAAAGGCCGGGCCAGCAGGAGGCGACATCTGCATAGTCCCCGAGAGGTCCGACCATGACATCCAGAAGAACACTCTTGCCGTTGCTTCCCTGTTCGTACAGGAGTGGCAGGATCTGCGCGCCGACGTCCCCTGTGATCGAGTAACCCAGCAGCTCCAGGCGTTCATCTATCTCACCCACGCCGCAAATACAGCCGAGCCAGCTGGGGTTTGGAGAAGCCACCTGGTACTCCAGCCAAACTTTGATGTTTTGCCTGGTCAACGGCTTGGGTGTGAGGAGTGCAGCGGGGTGGTGCTGGAAGCGGGGCGGGTTCGCCGGGCCCGTCCCGCGAAGGAGTGGCCGCGCCGTGTGTAGGGGTATCGGGCTGGAC
>NZ_JBSFFY010000133.1:0-6842 GCF_053596315.1 Streptomyces sp. NPDC001732 | reverse complement strand
CAGCGACCTCATAGACGGCTGCCTCGCCGAGACCGGCCTGACCATCAGATCCGCCTGAGCGAGGACACGACATCACGAGTTCAACCTCAGTAACCCGACGGTGAATGGCACATCCTCTTGACAACTCCGACAGTCGGGAAAAGGACGGTTAATTAATGTCTCCCGCGCGAAAGATGCGAACATGAGCCAACAACACCTCGTCATCCCCCTATGTGAGGGGGTGCACAGCTCGATCGACGCCCTCACTCTCAGATACGCAACCACTATCGGCGGTATCAAGTGCCATGCAGTGCTACCAGGGCCATGCCCTGGCTGGGTAATGGGGTCTGGGCCCCTTAGTTCCCCTTATAACGAGCAGCACTTGCAGGAACCGCGCTGGCCGGAGGTCGACTGGGGCTACATCAATGAAACCCGGTCTGTGACCATCCGGGCAATCGGACTCACGCTTGTCGATACCGTTATCTCTTCACGAGATGAGCTAGTCGCTTTTGATCGTGCCATAGCTCAGTGGAAACATCTTCTACGAGACTGGCTCGCAGTGATCGCGGAGGGGCCGACCGACTTTATCGAACTCGGTCAGGGAGAAACCCTCTGGGCGGCATCGGGCCACAACGACGTGCTTCTTTCTGCGTCCTATCACGCTGGCGCGATCCATGAGCCATATCGCACATCTCGATGGCAATGGTCCCACGCCCTGGAGCACACGAGCTCGGACGATAAACCATCTCTGTCGCGGGTTCTGCTAACAACAGCCATGCGAGCTGCTGCAACTGGCGAGAGACGTCTTGCTTTGATTGATGCGGCAACTGCCGCAGAAGTCGCGTTGACTAACGGCATCACCGCTCGGCTGTCGACGCAATACCCACCCCTCGAAGTCAGGGCACGCATAGAGCGCGCCCGTATGCTCGGCCCCAGGATGAGGCTTGCCGAGGGTCTCGGCATGACACTTCCTGCCAGGATAAGGGATGACCTGCTAAAGCCGAGAAATTCTGTTGTGCACAGCGGAACCGATGTTTCCGATTCTTCTGCTCGCGCCGCTATCGCAGTGGTCTGGGAGTTGATAGACGAATACGATCCGATGCCGCACCATTGTCAGGAACCGTTTGAGGATGGTACATGCACTGCTTCCCCTTGAGCGCTTTGGACGGGAAGTGTGTTCTGTCCAGCCTGGAGTATCGATCTCGTAACTCTGCTGAGCGAGACGTTGCCGATCTTCGGCAAACTTCGCGAACGTTGACGACGGTGTCTAGAGCGCACCTTCGCTGGTCAGCGGGTTATCCGTCGGTTGAACTCAAGATAATTCAGGAGCAGGTCGGCCACGAGTGCGACAGCTCCCTGGCCATCTATACGCACGTCAGCGACGACTTCATGAACACTTCCCTGCACAAGGCACTGGCGCCGACGTTCGCCGGGGCCTGACAGGAGGGATCCGGCGATGGCCGCCAAGCTCGACTACCACTGGCACCTGCGCAAAGTCATGGCCGACCGCGGGATGTTCTCCACCACCGACCTCCTGCCCCCGCTCGCCGAACGCGGCATCACGCTGTCCTCCAGCCAGGTCTACCGGCTCGTCGTCGAGCGACCGGAGCGACTGAGCCTGAAGATCCTCATGGCCCTGCTCGACATCTTCGACTGCACCATGGACGACCTCATCGAGCCCATCGCGGCGGCCGGGGTCGTGAAGAAGCCGAAGAAGGCAGCCGGTGGTGGCTCGGTGCCCGACACGGAGGGGCTCGGCGGACTGCGTCCAAAACGTGCTCGCATCAGAGGAGTTGACAGGTCTTGACCACGGCTGACCAGCTGGATCGCGCCGTCGCGGACCCGATCGGCCTGATCACAGACCTCGTCACCGATGTCGAGAAGGAACTCGGCGCCGAGAGGATCCGGGCCGTGGTCACCGCGGTCGCGGGCGGCCGCGCGAAGTCACGGAGCCTGGCCAAGGCCCTGGCGATACGGCCCGCGCTCCTGACCGACGGCCGGTCCCCAGCACCCCGGGCGATCGGCGATCTGCTCATCGAGCTCCGCAAGGCCGGCGCCTCGGCGATCGCGGCACCGGTCTGCGCGGAGTGCGGCAAGCAGCTGCGAACCCTCCAGCGCAAGGGCCAGGACTGGTACTGCTCGGTCTGCACGCAGGAGACCGCCGAGTGCACCGCCTGCGGAAACGTCCGACGCGTCAGCTTCCGGGACTGTCAACGGCCATGTAGTTCTCCCCAGAGGCGGCCAGTAGTTCTCCCCATTGACGGCCGGTGGAAGTTCCCCGGTGGCGGCCAGATACCTCCCCGCCCTGGTGTGGTGTGGGTTAGCTGAAGGGCTTCACTCCCTTGCCGTTGGTGGCTTCGGTGAACCTGAAGGAGTCACCCTGAGTGACGGTGACGTGGGCATGGTGGAGGAGTCGGTCGACGGTCGCGGTGGCGAGGGTCTTGGGCATGATCTCGTCGAATCCGGAGGGATGGAGGTTGCTGGAGACGGCGATCGAGCGTCGTTCGTAGGCGGCGTCGACCAGGCGGTAGAAGCCCTCGGCGGCGTCCTCGGAGACGGGCAGGAGGCCGATGTCGTCGACGATGATCAGGTCAGAGCGGACGATCTTCGCGAGGGCCCGGGCGATGGGGTCGTCCGCGCGGTGGCGGCGGACCAGGGCTCCGAGGTCCTCGATGGTGAACCAGGCGACGGTCAGTCCGGCCTTGACCGCGGTCTGCCCGAGAGCCTCGGTGAAGTGCGACTTTCCCGTGCCCGACGGTCCGCAGATGCAGAAGTTCTCGCGGCGGCCGATCCATTCCAGACTCTTGAGCGCGTCCTGGGTGGCCCTGGGGATGGAGGACTTGTTCTCGTGCCAGTCGCCGAAGGTTACGCCTTCTTCCGCACCGTCGTTATGGCCTGTTCCAGCGTGGGCGCGAGAGCGGCCAGGAGGTCCACGGCCTCGCGTATGTACCGGTGGACCGTCGCGATCCCGACGCGGAATCCTGCTGCGAGGCGGGCGTAGGTGTCGCCGCAGCGCAGGTGGGCCAGGACGAGCACGGCCTGCCGGCCACAGGTCAGGCGACGCCAGCGGGAGCCGATCCGTCGACGGTGGCCTGCGAGGAGACCGGATAGGTGCTGCAGAGTGCGGCTGGACAGGTCGATACCGGACGGGTAGACAAGCACGCGGAAGCTCCTGGCAGACTGGTGATCTTGGTTGAAAGCCCACCTACCAGGGCTTCATCCTGTTGTCAGCCCAACGGCGTACTGCTGATACAGGTTGATAAGGCTCAATGTCAGTGCCGTGCTGTTCACTTGGCCGCGTGGACGCCTCAGCTCTGCGCGCCCGTCTGAACGACGCCTGGCGCGCGCCCGAATTGCACTGCCCGCTGCCCATTCATGGGGCAGGGCATGTCTGCGTGCCCAGTGACGTGGAGGATCTGGCCGAGCTGGAGCGCGTCGCTGCGGACGTGGTTGGCGGGGCGGGTCTGCCGGTACGTGCGTGGGTCGTCGGGGGTAGGGCGGCAGGGGTGCCCGACGGTCCGCCGGTGGGCGGGGAGGGTGGGCTCCCCATCGGCGGGGAGGGCGGGCTGCTGGAGCTGCGCGGGTGGGTGCTGGCCGAGCACTGGTTCGGATACGGCGTGACGGCCACCGCCGATGGCCCGCGCCGCGTCGTGATCCTCGCCCGGCGCGCGTTCACCCGCCCGCCCGGGGTCGGGTGGGTGGCGTTGCTGCGGGAGGCCACCGGGCGGACGGAGCCCGATCGGTGCGGCGTCGACTGGGCCGCGACGGAGGCAGCGCTGGACACCGCGCTGCCCGGTGACTACAAGGACATCGTCGACGCCTTCGGCGCGGGCAGCTTCGACGAGTACCTGGACCTGCTGGTGCCGGGTGCACTGGGCACGGATCTAGTCTCCTGGGGCCAGGACATGGCGCGGTACGCCGACCTGTACCGGCCATACCCGGTCCACCTCGCGCCCGGCGGCGTGCTCATATGGGGGACCTCCGAGCAGGAGCTGACCTTCCACTGGCTGACCGGACCAGCTGATCCCGACGACTGGCCGGTCCTGGTGCAGTACCTGGACGGTGAGTGGCAGCGCTTCGACTGCGGCACCGGCGAGTTCGTGCTGCGCCTGCTCACAGAACGCACCCCGCCGTTCGCCTTCCCGCCCTCCGCCGGACCGTTCCCCCACTGGTTCGCCTCATGGGAGCTCCCGGAGCGCTGAGCCCTTTCTAACCCGGCTGTCAACACCGCTGACCATGCTCTGCGAAGCGTCTGGGCCGCCGGGACAGACTGCGGATCTGCTGGTCACGACCTCACTACAGATCGGTGCGTTCAGTCGTCAGCAGGCCGATGAGCAGCACAGGTATGAGGTTGGAAGAGGCTCAGTGGTCCTTCTTGCGCCTGCCTCCGACTTGGAGCGGGCGCATCATCTCGTTGTCCTCGTGCTCGACGATGTGGCAGTGCCAGACGAAGCGACCGGGGTGGTCGAACCGGGCTTTCACCCGGGTGATTTCTCCGGGATAGGCGATCACGGTGTCCTTGAAGCCACGCTCCCAGCTCTCCGGCGGAATGGGTGACCCGTTGAACGGTTGCCGGTTCACCACCTCGAACGCCACCTCGTGGATGTGGATCGGGTGGGCGTCCACAGTGAAGTTGTGCAGCTCCCATGTTTCGGTCGCGTTCAGCCTTGGGTTCTCCGTGACCGGGTCGGCCCAGCCCAGCAACACCGGATTGCCAGCGGAGTCGACCGTCCCGAGCAAAGTCTGGACCGGCGTTCCCGGCGGCACCTGGGGACTGCTGGATTGCATCTCGTTGAGGGAGAGCCGACGGGTGACGTTCGACGAGCCGAGTGGCCGGATCCTGGGCAGCCTGAGCCGATCCGGCGGGACGCTGGTGTCCTTGCTCGCCAGCGGGCCGACCACGAATTTCATTACCTGCCCGGTGGTGGCCGGATCCGCCACGGGGAAGTCCACGCCTGGTTCGCCCCGGCCGAAGGGTTCGTCCGCGCCCTCGTTGATGAGGTACAGCTCGGTGCCTTCCGGGATCCCGGTGAAGTCGACGATGACGTCGGCCCGCTCCGCGTTGGCCAACAACAGCCGCTCCAGCTGCACCGGTGCGGGCAGGAACCCACCTTCGTTGCCGATCTGCCAGAACGGAACGGCCGACTGGGCCGGCCGGACGGTCGGACTGTCCGCGATCTTCAGGATGAGGAACCGGGCATTGCATCCGTTGAGGAAGCGCAGCCTGTAGCGACGCGGTTCGACCTCAAGGCTTGGCCATGTCCGCCCATTGACCACCATGGTGTTGGCGAAGAATTCGGGGTTCCAGATGGGGGATACATCGGTGGTGGGAATGTACGGCCCCGCGAACCCGTCGAAGAATTCCCGGCTCGTGGGGTAGAACAGCGAGCCGTCCGAGTTGAACGAGCGGTCCTGGATGGCCAGGGGGATCTCGTGGTACCGGGTGCCCGGCGGATCGCCGAAAGCGGGCGCCGGTCCGGGCAGAGCCCCCTTGGGCAGGTCGCACTCGCCGCCGCGCAGCAGATAGAACCCGGCGGGTCCGGCGTAGACGTTGAGCCGGGTCAGACCCAGGGTGTGATCGTGGAACCACAGGGTCGACGCCCGCTGGTCGTTGGCGTACTGGAAGGTCGCGGTACCCGGGTCCCACTTCAGGCCATGCGTATCGGCAAACTTCTCCCGGAACTCGTTGTAGAACGAGCCCACCGTGGCGAATCCAGGAGGAATATTGTTCGCGCGTGGCAGATACCACGCTTCGGTGAAGCCGTCGCTCTCCTCGGTGGAATGCCCACCGTGCAGGTGAGTGACGATCGGCACGGGGCCGGTATACGGACCCGGCGTCGAGGTGAACGTCGGCCGGGAATCACGCCCGGCCTTACCGCCCGGCGGGTTCGCCCAGTGCAGGGTGGGGTCGACCGTCAGCAAGTGCGGGAGGAAACGGCCCTGGCTGTCGACGAGATCGTTCACCCAGGTGACCCGGACAGGCCGGTCGACCCTGGCCTCGATGGTGAACGACGGGTAGTTGAACGTGTTGTTGTCCCCGAGCGAGCCGTATCCCCACACAGTGGTGGACGGCAGAGTGGGCGGCAATACCTGCTGGCTGAACTGCCGGACGCCGATGACGTACGTGTCGATGCCGTGCCGGTGCGAGTGGCGAGCCTTCGGCATCACCGGCGGGATCACCAGGGCGGTGACGTATTTCGGGATGGTCGTGGGGTCCAGAGTGGGGACTGGGAATTTGGCAGCAGACCCGGCCCTCGGGGCCATCGCGGTCCCGATCGGGAGTGCCACCGCCCCATTAGGTCCTGGAAGAACCAGGGCCGTCCCACCGATGGCCCCGGCTACGAGCACATCTCTTCGTGCGATCATTTCTCTCGCCTTCCGCAGCCCAAGGGCGCCGATCATTTCCTCACGGGATGCTAGAGCGCGTAAACAGCGGGTAATGGAAGGCTGCCCGGTGTGTCGTCAGGTTGTTGGGATCGGGCGGCGTTCGGGCGGGAATCGGCACAGTGACGGCCTCCGTTGCTGCAAATGGCCTCGTCACAGCGATTGGGGCAGCCGACGACACCGTCAGAGGGCGTTTAGTGTGGGCGAATTGCCTCTTATGCCCTAGTGGGTCCCTCGCCGGGTTGGCGTGGTCTCGTCCGTTATGCGCTTGGCGAGGTTGTCGATCGAGGCGACGTAGATCATGGCTTCGGAGCTGGTGGTTAGGGTCTCGTAGTCGCGGGCGAGACGTCGGTGCATCATGATCCAACCGATACTCCGCTCCACTACCCAGCGCCTTTTCACGACGTGAAAGCCGCGGACTCCGGGAATTCTGTTGACGACTTCGACGTCGATTCCGAGCTGCGCGCCGTGTTCGACGA
>NZ_JBSFFY010000132.1:0-6870 GCF_053596315.1 Streptomyces sp. NPDC001732 | reverse complement strand
TAATTGATATAGCTAAAGAATTAAATAAATCTGAAAGAACAGTACAATTGAAGATTAAAAAATTAGGTTATAAATGGCATTCTAGTAAAAAAATTTATGAACCGATTTTAGAAGGATACGACAAGGAAAATGATAATAAAAACTTCTTAGAGTTATTTGATAATTCTGCAATAAAGCAACTTACAAAACCGATTGTTGAAAAAGAAAAGGTGCAAAAAGAAAACCGAAATAATAGTACTGTTAAAAAAACAAAAGATAGTGAACTAGATATGATTGATGTAATTTTGAATAAAGAAAATCATGAAAGAATACAAAGAGCGTACTATATTGATGCAGATTTAGCAGGAATTATAGATAAAGTAGACGGTAAACAAAAAAGTAATTTAATTAATGAGTGCATTCGTAAGGTATTCAAGGAAAAAGGTATTTTGTAAATCGTTAAATTAATGTTTTTGTTATTAGAATTTTGATAATATCAGCTGGCAGCAAGATCTATTTTGTAGAACAATAGTCCTATGTTTTAAGAGCGTAGCGTTCTCACATGCTTGCATGTATAAGCGCCTTTAGTGATTGGCGAATGCCAAGCGCAACTGTTAACTATAAACTAATTCAATTAGTTAAATATTGTAATATTTATAATTTTAGAATTGGAATCCTACCCCTCATATCTTATTAGCGCTTTTAATCTTTAAATCTTTTTAATGGGTGGATAGAAGAAAAAAATGAAATGACCCCAAGCCTTATAATATGGGGTCATAGTAGAGTAGTATTTTCGCTTTAGAATCCTTATGGCTGTAGGCTTTAACATGAAACACACATTAGCGAAAGTGTGTTTTTCCAAAAAGTTGAAAGGAGGGTAAGTAAGTGCCATCGAATTACACTAAGAAAAACGGCTATACATCCGCAGGGAAACAGCGTTATAAGCCGGATAAGAAGAACTATTTGTACAATATAGATACACTTTGGTTAAACTTTGGTAGTTATCATTATGATGATGTAATGGATTGTGGATTGCGAGATTCTTTAATAGCAGGACGTTTATCGAAACAAGATGATGGCGATTCAGAAACGGTTATTCAGTGTAAAATAGATGCATATAAAAAGCCAATATCTTTTGAAATTAATACAGGGAATCCACCTTTATATCAATATTCTTTGAGAAATGATTCTATGGCAATTTATTTCAGTAAAAACGAGAGAGAAAATCAATTACCTATGAGGGTACAATTAAATCAGTTTTTATTATGGGAAAAAGGTGTTGAAGGTGCATATCATGAAGCACATTCGGTTTTAAGGGCTTTAGGTTTTTTACCTTCTGAAGTTAGGATTAATCGTGTTGACTTCGCTGTACATAGTGATCAATTTAATTGGACTTTAGAAGATATGAAAACATTTAGTTATCCCGAAAATATAAAAAAAGATAATAAACCAAATTATTATAAATTAGATGTTTGTAGTGGCGAATTTGGAACAATGATGGTTGGTGACCGTAGTAGGTTGGCAATGCGTATTTATAATAAATCGAAGGAAATAGAAGATAAGAAAAAATATTATTTTTATGAGTTATATGAAAAACATGGTATTAATCCCGACAAGGTTTGGAATATTGAAATAGAAGTAAGAAGACCTTTTTTGGCTGATTTATGTGAAGATGATGAGGATTTAAAAAAATTATTTGATGATTTTAATTATTGTTTAAGTGTAGATGGTTTATCAAGATTATGGTCGTTATTAATGGGGAAATATCATCATGATAGCGCACATTGGTCTATGCTTACTAAATTGGACAAGCACTTTGCATTTAACACTACTCATGGTTTAACTATACACAAGGACGTTCAATCCAATTTTGAGCGTGAAATTCCTCAAATTTTAGGTAGATTAAGAACGGCAGTATTAACCGAAGAAGATTATAGTTTGGAACATGCTATAGAGAAACTTTGTAAAGCTATGCCTGAATATGAAAGAAAACAGAAGTTGAAAGGGAAGCAAATTGTTACTTTTGAAGAGCGTGTTGCGTTGAGTAAGTCGAAGATACAAAATGTTGATATTAATAATACAATTGAAAATCCTACTAAATTAAAAAGAGATATGTATGATCAAAATAAATTGGCTAATGAATATCGGAAAAATAATAATGAATATAAAAAAGAAAAAAAGTCCGTCCTCGAATTAAGAACAGACCTAGAAAACTATTAAAACAAACCTAAATTTATTATACTATAAGAAGCGCTCTATTAAAAGGGGGTTATCTTATGGGTAGAAAACAAACATCAAATAAAGAGAGAATAATGGTCACCATAGATAAGGACATACTAGAAAAATTAAAAGAGTTAGATATTAGTAGGTCAGTTTTGCTGACAGATGCTGCTAAAAAGCTGATACAAGAATTGGAATTAGAAGAAAAAAACGAAAAAAATGAAGAATTTTGAAAAAAGGTGTTGCATTGTCAGCGCCTTTTTTGTATATTAAAAACAGAACAAATATCCGTATATACTGAAAAAAACAGAACAAATATCCGTATATACTAAATTATAAAAAATGGGGGAAATTACATGTTAAAGGGACAAGGATTAACTTTTATCAGAGCAGAACGAAACAAGGGTATTTCTCAAAAAAATGGTGAAGCTTTTGATTTTGCAAGTGTTACATTATCCGACGGGTTGGAAAGTTTTAAACTTGATGTAAAGCCAGTTCTTACTGAAATGCAACCACTTAATACATTGCGTAAAGGGGAAAAATGTACAGTTACGGTTGATGTGGGTGAACGATTTGGAAAGCCAACTTTTACAGTCAGTGATGTAGTTGCTGTTAAGTAATTATGGATGAATCAATTAAAGAAAGTCTTGTAAAGGATTCGATAGAATCTGAGGATATACACAATACTTTGTTAGGTATTCAAAAAACTTTAGAAGAATCAAATAAAGATTCAAATGAAATTTTAAAAGATAGCTTATCAGATATTCAAAAAGTTACCGAAGAATCTTTAAAGCAATCTACTGAAACTAATAAAGATTTATCTGATTCTATACAAACATTTTCTGATAATCTTGAAAACCTGCCCGATGGGTCAGGAGTTGGTACTTCAGCATTAGAGGAAAAATTAGATTTAGTAAATGAAAATTTACAAGCAACTATAGATTTATTAACTAGTATTAATAAATCTTTGGAACTGGTCTCAAGTGCATGTGATGCAATTTTGACATATAGCGTTTTCTTCATACCACTAATGGTGATTGTCATTTGTTTATGGTGGTTTATCAAACAGTTTTTGCGCTAAAGGAGGTGGTTACATATGAAAAGTAATGCTTTAACTGCTGAACAAGTTGCACCAATTACATCTGCCGTATCAGATAACATTGGAGTATTGTTACCAGTCGGAATTGGTATTATGGCTATCATGGTGGGAGTTTCATTAATCCCTCGTATCGTATATAAATTCTTGTGATCAAAATGGGTTGGGCTTATGCCCAATCCTTTTTTAAATAGGGTGGGGGTTTAATTGTTTAAAAAAACATTAATTAGTTTGTCGTTAGTACTTATGTTTTTTACACCACAAGTTGCAAAAATTCAATTTGTTAACGCTGCGAGTGCAACATTAGGAACTGAATTTGTTAAAAAGGCTTTTACTGGTCTTGTAACTGGTATCGGTGCAGTAGGTGCAGGGTCTTTGCAAGTATATAAAACAGTGTATGAAACAGATATAGAAGACCTTAAAGGCTATGCTGAGTCAGCTTGGAATGGTCTGTCAGATATATCGAGAAAAGGATTTGAAACGGCTGTTGCATTATCTATGGAAGTTGATTCAACGATAAGAGGTTTGTCTGATGATATTTGGGATTCTATAACAGGTGTTTTTGATAAATTTCACGAAGCTTATAAATCTACAATTATTGGAGAAATTTATACAGTTTCTTTTAAAGGTTCTACGGCTGCGGATTTTAAATTTAATTATCCTTATAGAGCAGTTTTTAGTACATCAACTTGGCATCCAGAACCAATGCAAGTTTTTAGTTCTACGTGGAGTTCTATAAATGATGGAACTAGTGGTTATATAAAACTTGGTAAATTTGAATTAAAAACTAATAGTAGTTATGACAGAAAACAAATGATAAAAGCCGGTGAATCAGGCAGTTTAAGTGCAATAATATCTCTATCTCATGCCTATTCTGCCGTACCATTTGAATTTAAAGTTATAAATGTTCTTACGGGTAATGACGTTAATGTTTTTGCTCCAGATGATTCAGCAATTTATGACCAAACTTTGAAGAAATTAAAAGAACAAGATATTCCGAGAATGAAAGATGCAGGAGTTGTATTACCTGTGCCAACTGGTGTCTTACCGGGTATAGAGGCAGGTACAAAAGATGTAGATGTTGTATTTAAGGACGGTATTCCAATAGATAAATCAACAGGTTTAGCAATACCAAATGTCAAATATCCCGATATAGTTTGGAAAAATCCATCTATCACATGGGAAAATGATATTCCTAAAGTTGATGGGGGTATCGGTGTACAGGATTTAACAAAGCCTGGTGACGTTGCTATTAATCCTGATTTAACTGGTATTTCAGGGCTTTTAAAAGGCATATTAGATGCTATTAAAGCTATCCCAACTGCATTTATGGATTTATTAAAGGCTTTATTCATACCCACAACATTAGCAGCCAGTTTATCAAACATGGTTGATATGGGTAATAAACTTGTTCTTTTACCCGATTTCAGCTTTTTAAAAGGTTCTGTAGGTAGTTGTATGCGGAGTGATATTAAAATTTCGATTTATGGTAAGAGCTTAACAATTGTATCTATGGATTATTTGTTACAAGCATCTAGCTATTACATGCCTATCATGCGTGGTTTACTTTGGTTTTTGTTTGGCTGGTATGCCTATAGAAAAATTATAGCAATGTTAAATAAAGTAGATGGAGTTAGAAATTAATTATATATAAAGGTGGTTATTTTTTGATTATAGACGCAATAATAAAACCTTTATTTTTCATTTTGGAAAGTCTAATGGGTTTACTACCTGTTATGAACTTAAGGACCATTTTCAACGGTGTTACAGAGGTAGGGAGCCTATTTAATGCTTTGAGTGTTGTTTCTTGTTTTATGCCTGTAGATACAGTAATTCAAATAATCGCTTTAATATTTACAATCTATACTATTTCAGTTGGTTGGGCATTTCTGAATTGGTTAATCGCAAAAATTCCTACAATAAATTGATTGTGTGCGTAAGTCGTAAACGTCTCGAGCGGATGCCGAGACTACGACGGCGCACAATTATATATATAATCAATCACACCCAAATTGGAGGTTTTTATTATTAAAAACAAAAAGTTAAAAAAGATATATTCAGAGATTGGTTTTTCTAAAAAGTTTTTTATATTTTTTCATTGGTTCTTTAAAGATTTAAAGTTTTATAAAAAACATGGAAGACCATTTAATGAATACGGTGTAACTATGTATTGTGGTCGTCAAGGTTATGGAAAAACAGTTGCTATGGTTGAGTACCTCGAACGTATGAGAAAAAAATTTCCTGAGTGCTTAATTTATACGAATTTCGGATACGTAAATGAAACTGATCAATTTGTTGATTGGAGACAATTTTATGATATTCGTAACGGTGAAAAAGGAATTATTTTTGCAATAGATGAAATTCAAAACGAATGGAATAGTACAAAGTGGAAAGATTTCCCCGAATCATTATTAAGTGAAATTACTCAACAACGTAAACAAAGAGTAAAAATTATTTGTTCGTCTCAAGTGTATACACGTGTAGTTAAACCATTACGTGAGCAGACGTTTGATGTAGTTGAATGTCGTACTTTATTAGAGCGTTGGACGTTTATTAAATCATTTGACAGTATCGAATATGAATCAGTTATTTCACAGCCAGGTTTAAAAAATAAATTACATCGTAATTATCGTAAAAACTTTGTACAGGATAATAAATTGAGAGATTTATATGATACATCTGCAAAAGTTAAAAAGTTAGCAGATACAGAATATATACCAAGAAATGAAAGGGTGTATTAAATTGTTATTTTATATTGTAATCGGTATTACGTTTTTTTTTGGTGCTTTGTGTCTTATTCAATCTTTCACTAGTTCTTACAAGAAAGGAAATGTTGTTATGACGGCTGAAGGCGAAAATGTAGATTTATTTTTATTTTATAGATTTAAGAAAAAATATTTTAACATCCAAAAATTCGGTTCAGTATATAAATTAAAATTATTAACTGTATTACGTAATGACTTTGAATTTCACTTTGGTTATTTATTAAATTCAGAGGATGAAAATGATTTCAGTAATTTCTATAAAAAAATAAATAATGATATTGAAAAATGGGGTGTAAAAAATGGTTAATCAAATGGTTGTTGATACTTATGTTGCCTGTTTAATTGTTACGGGAATGTTTATATTTTTTATGTATTTTTGTTTTTCATTTTATAAGAGATTCAATAAATTTATTGGAAAGAAAATTAATTTAAAGAAAAACCAGGAGGGTTTAAATGAATGATTTAGTTGTATATTTTACTGTCTTTATATATTCAATTATCGCTATATTATGGATTATCATTACTTATTTAAAAATGACTTATGGAAATTATGAAAATATGAAAAAAATGAAAAAAGGAAAAGGTTGACAATAGAGGTGAAACAATGCTACCATAGATTTAATAAATGATTAATCTATAGGAGCTGATAACATGGAATTAAAAGACATGACAGTATCAGAAGTAATGCAATCAATAGCAGACATGAATATTAAAGTAATTGATATAGCTAAAGAATTAAATAAATCTGAAAGAACAGTACAATTGAAGATTAAAAAATTAGGTTATAAATGGCATTCTAGTAAAAAAATT
>NZ_JBSFFY010000131.1:0-6919 GCF_053596315.1 Streptomyces sp. NPDC001732 | reverse complement strand
CTGCCCGCCGCGGCCTGAACCAGGCATCAAGACCGCACCCCGGAACACCCCGGCACCCCGGCAGATGATCAAGCACCCGTTAACTTGACAACATCTCATGGCGCTGCTCGACATCCTGGGCTGCAGCATGGATGAGCTCATCGAGCCCGTCGCGGCGGCCGGTTCGCGGCGCCGTCACAGCGCCGCGGCCAGCGGCGGACCGGCGGCCGGGAAGGACGCCGGGCTCGGCGACTTGCGGCCCAAGCGGGCCCGGATCGTGCCCGAGTAGGCGCGTCTCGTGCCCGGCGGTGAGCTGCCGCGCTCCGCCACGGAGCCCGAGGCCGTGATCGGTGAGATCGTCCCGTCGGCCGATGCCGCGTGCGAGCGGATCGACGTCGCCGCCGTGCTGCGGACGGTCTTCCGCCAGCGACCCCAGCTGCGGACGCTCGCCGAAGTCCTCCAGGCCAGGCCGGATCTGCTGACGTCCGGTCGTCCCGAGGGGCCACGTGCGATCGAACGGCTCATCCGGGCGCTGCGTGAGGCCGGCGCCGAAAAGCTGGTACTGCCCCGTTGTAGCGACTGCGGGCGCGAGCGTCCGCTGACCGGTCTCGGCGACGGCGCACGCATCTGCAGCGCCTGCGGCAACCGCCGCCTCTGGCGCGCCAACCCCTGCGTCATCTGCGGAAGCACCACCCTCGCCGGACGCGACCGCGCCGGTCGGCCCCGTTGCCGGGCCCATCCGCCCTGGGGCGCCACAGACCCGGCCCGGGAACTGGCCAAGCTGATCGCCACCGGCGCCTTCGGTATCTCGCCCGAGACAGCTCAGCAGGCCATCCGCTCGATCGATCCCACGCGCCCCGGCCAGCTGCGGCTGCTGTGGGCGCTGGAAGACACCCCTGGCCTGCTGACCGGACGCGGTGCGGAGGGACCACCCAAGATCTCCGCCCTGGCCCAGGCGCTGATCGATCGCGGCGCCCAGGGCGTGGTCGTCCCCTTGTGCCCGTTCTGTCGGCGCACCACCGACCTCAAACAGCGTCGCGACGGCCTGCGCTGCTGCGAGCCCTGCCGAAACGAAAGCAAGATCGAGACCTGCGCCGTCTGCCGACGCGTGCGACCGATCGGCGGACGCAGGTACGACGGCCAACCCGTGTGTGGCACCTGCCGCCAGCACGACCCGTTCAACCACCGGCCGTGCAGCGTCTGCGGCGAGATGCGCTTCAGGAAGTCGCGCACCGACGACGGCGGAGTCTGCGCCGCCTGCCGCGAGATCCCCACCGCCCTCTGCGCGACCTGCGGTGCACCCGGACCTTGCTACTTCGCTGCCACCGACGCCCCCAAGTGCCTTCCCTGCAGCGCCAAGGAGCGCGAGGAGGCCGTGTGCGCCAGCTGCGGCAAGCACCGGCGCGTCAACAACCGCACCGCCACCGGCGAGCCGCTGTGCGGAAACTGCGGCAACAAGCCCAAGCCGTGCGCCGGCTGCGGCAGAATCTTCCGCACCAGCGGCCGGACCCCCGAGGGCGGGCCCCTGTGCCAGACCTGTTGGTCCAAGCATCCCGCCGCCCACCGTCCCTGCACCCAGTGCGGGTCCGTCGAACGGCTCTACCGGCACGGACGGTGCGCCGCCTGCGCGCGCTCCGCTGACCTGCGCGACGTGCTCAGCTCGCCGGGCGGTCTCGTGCGCCCGGAACTGGAACCGGTCTTTCAGGCGCTGCTGAAGCCGCCGCCCCACACCGTGCTGCACTGGATCCACAAGGTCTCCGCCCGCCGGGCCGTCCTCCAGACCCTGGCGATGGAGCATGGGCCGGTCACTCACGAGGTCCTTGACCGTTTCGCCGCCGCGCCGACCGTGGAATATCTGCGTGCCGCGCTGGTCGCCGCAGGAGCCCTGCCCACGCGGGACGAGCAACTGGCCAGGCTGGAAAGATGGTTGACCAAGACGATCGCCCGCGTCTCGTCCGCCGAGGAGCGCCGGATCCTGCGCAACTACATGAGCTGGCAGCCCCTGCGCAGACTCCGCCGCCTGCCCGCCGGAGAGTTGGTCACCTACGGCCGGGCCGAGACCGTCCGGATCGAGATCCGTAACGTGGTCCGCCTGCTGGAATGGCTCCACGATGGCGGCATTACCCTGGCCACCTGCACCCAGGACCAGGTGGACGCCTGGCTCAGCGGGGGCCCCGCCACCCGCGCCACGGTCCGCGGATTCCTGCTCTGGACCAGCAGACGCGGCCACAGCCGACCGCTGACCGCGCCGGTCATCAGCACCTACTTCACCGCGCGCATCATCGGCAAGGACCAACGCTGGGCCCTGGTCCGCCACCTCGTCCATGATGAGCAACTCCAGGTCGCCGACCGAGCCGCCGGCCCGCTCCTTCTGCTCTTCGCCCAGCCTGTTGGCCGCATCAGCCGCCTCACCACCGAGCACATCGTCGACCGTGGCGACACGCTCGCTCTGAAGCTCGGGCGAGTCCCCGTCGAGATCCCCGCGCCCCTGGACAACCTGCTCCGCCAACTCGTCGAGCGCCGGAACGGCCGCGCGGCCACCATCCCGATCGAGGAACCCAAGTGGCTGTTCCACAGCACTTACCCCGGGCAGCCGATCGCCCCGCACACCCTCGGCCGACGCCTGAAGGCGATCGGCGTCCCGCCTCAACTCGCCCGCCACGCATCGCTGATGGACATTGCCTCGGAGCTGCCCGCTGTCGTCATCAGCCGACTGCTCGGATTTCACCAGTCCACCGGAGACAACTGGACCCGCGAGTGCCAGGGCTTCGGTGCCGACTACGCCGCAGAGGTCAGCCGCCGGTGAGCAGCCCCGGCGCCAGCCGGCAATCCCCGGCCCGAAGAGACAGGGCGAACAGCCCAGGGTGTGCGAAGCCCAGCACGCAGCACAGCCGAAGGCGGAGCGGGTCAGATACGGAGGAGGTGGAGGAGTTCCGGGGGGCGTAGCGCATTCTTTCGGCACCCCCACGATTCGCGAAGTGGCACACTGATGTGAGGAACAGCACACGGGGGGCCGCCTATCCGCGGGCCCGATGAGAAAAGGCGTGCGGTGGAGAGGCGGTTTGCCATGCGATCCCTGCTTGCGGTGGACGGCTCCGAAGGGCCTGACTCCCTTGCGGACCTCAGGGATTGGCTTAGCGACGAGGCGCTGTTGCGTGGACGGGTGCACGTTCCGCCGTCCGCACCTGATGCGGGCGAACTGGGCGCCTGGAGCGACACCCTCATCGTGGCGGTCGGCGCCGGAGGTGCACTGACAGCACTGGCCAGGGCGGTTGCGGTCTACGTGCGCCAGCCGCGCCGCAGCACAGTACGGGTCAAAGTGATCGCCCCCGACGGAACGCGTACGGAACTGACGGTTCAGCACGCGAAGAACCTCGACGCGGTCGAGAACCTGCTGCGCACGGCCCTGCATTCGGACACGGATACGGGTAGGGAGGCTGTCTCTGATGGAGCCGCTCCCGCTCTCGGTGGGGCGTCCGAAGCGGAGGGCTGAGCATGATGCGCCCACCCGACCCGGCTCGTTCACGCGCTGTTTTGGTCGGCACAGCGGAGTACACCGAGGATGCCCTGCTGCCCGGCGTCTCGGCCGTACGCAACAACGTCCGTGACCTTCAGCGACTGCTCACCGAAGGCCGGCCAGGGGCCTTCTCCACGGAATCCACCCGCACGGTTCTCGACCCGGCCACGCCGAGGGATCTCGGACTGCCGCTGCTGGAGGCCGCCCGCCAGGCCGAAGACGTCTTTCTCGTCTACTACGCGGGGCACGGACTGATCGGCCACGAGCGGCGCGAGTTGTATCTCGGGCTGTCCAAGTCCGTCAGCGAGGCACCGTCGTTCACGGCCTTCCCGTTCCAGGGAATCCGCGAGGCGTTTCTGGCCACTCCGGCGCGCAACCGGGTGCTCATCCTCGACTGCTGTTTCTCCGGACGCGCCATCACAGGTGGGCTGTCCGGAAGGTACGAGCCGCTCATCGACCAGATGGAGATCACGGGCACTTATACGCTGACGTCGGCAGCCGCCAACGAGCCCGCCCGTTTCCAGGACGGCGAACGGCACACCGCGTTCACTGGCGAACTGTTGCTCACCCTGCGGGACGGCATCCCCACCACGTCCTCGGCCGAGGTCACGCTGGGCGCATTGTTCCGGCACCTCAAGCGGGTGCTGCCGGCCAAGGGTCTGCCGGAGCCCCAGCAATGCGGAACGGACACCGCAGAGTTCCTGATCCTGGCCCGGCCCCGCCCGCGTGCCAGACGCGGGCCGGTCACCGAGACCGAGGTTGGCGGGCCTCCCGGCACCCGGGAAGGGCTGCTGGCCCGCTGGGACCTTGGCCGCCGCCGTGGCGAGGAAGGCCAGACCGGCGAGGCCATGCGTCTGCTGAACGAAGTGGTGCCCGATCTCACCAGGACGCTGGGGCCGGACGATCCGGTCACCCTCGTCGGGCGGATCAACCTCGCCTACTGGACCGGGCGGGAGGGTGACACCGACGAGGCGCTCAGGCTGTCCACTGCCGCCGTCGATGACATGACGCGCGTGCTCGGTCCGCACCACCGCGCCACGCTCGTGGGCCAGAGCCAACTCGCGCATTGGATGGGCGAGTCGGGCAGACATCATGAGGCGCTGAGCCGCACCACCTCCGTCCTCACTGACCTTGTGCGCGTCCTGGGCCCCGATGACCGCGAGACCCTCATTGGCCGTGCCCGGCTGGCTCGTTGGACTGGGGAGGCCAGTGACCCGGCCGCGGCGGCGCGGCTGACCGGTGAACTCGTACCCGATCTGTCCCGCGTCCTGGGCGCGGAGGACCGCGAGACCTTCACCGGGCGTATGAACCTGGCGCAGTGGACGGGCCGGGCCGGTGGGAGCAAGCGTGCCGTGCGGCTGCTCACGGACCTGGTGCCGGACGTGTCCTGGGCCCTGGGCCCCGATGATCGGCACGCCCTCCTCAGCCGCTCGCGACTGGCCCACTGGTCGGGCGCCGCGGGACGGCGGCGCCGGGCGCGGCGGCTGTTCGCCGCCGCGGTACCGGATCTCGAACGGGTGCTGGGCCCCGACGACCGCGAGACCCTGCTCGCACGCAGCCAGCTCGCCCACTGGACCGGAGAGACGGGGCAAGCCGCGGAAGCGGTGCGGATCTTCGGTCTGTTGGTGAGCGACATCGCCTGGGTCCTCGGTTCCGATGACAGGGCCACGCTGGTCAGCAGGGCGCGGCTGGCCCACTGGACTGCGGTACAGGGTGAGGTAGGTGAGGCCATCCGCCAGTTCCACGCGGTCCTGCCGGATCTCAACCGCGTCCTGGGCCCGGACGCTCCCGAAACCATCGAGAACCGCGTGCTGCTGGCCTTCTGGCGCAAGAAGGCGGACCGGCGGCTCAGGGAGCAGATCTTCTACGGCACCGGGCCCCACGGAGGCTCGCCGTGAACCGGCGGGAAATGGACGGCGTACGGGAGGGAGGGGGGATCGGCCCTGGAGTCGGCTCCGCCCTGGAGAGTTCGGATCCTGCGCGGATCGGGCCCTACCAACTGCTCGGCCGGCTGGGGTCCGGCGGCATGGGCAAGGTGTATCTCGGCCGCTCCCGCACGGGGCACCTGGCCGCGGTCAAGGTGCTGCACGACCAGTTTGCGCAGGACCGGGAGTTCCGTACCCGCTTCGAGCGTGAACTGGCCGCGGTATCGCGGGTCAGCGGTCATTTCACTGCTGCCGTCCTGACGTCGTCCGATATGGACGAAGAGCGTCTGTGGATGGCGACCCAGTACGTTCCAGGGCCCTCCCTGAACCAGGCGGTCTCCGCGTTCGGTCCGCTGGCGCCGCCGACACTGCTGGCCCTGTGGCTGGGGCTGCTCGGTGCGTTGGAGTCGATCCATGCGGTGGACATCGTGCACCGCGACCTGAAACCGTCGAACGTACTGCTCGCAGAGGACGGCCCCCGACTGATCGACTTCGGTATCTCTGCCCTCGCCGACGCGACCGCCCTAACGCGTACGGGAGTGGTCATCGGAACCCCTGGATACATGTCGCCGGAGGAGGTCCGGGGCGACAAGTCGGGCCCCCCCAGCGATGTGTTCGCCTTGGCGTGCACGCTGATGTACGCCGCCACGGGTGCTGGGCCGTTCGAGGGGACGAACGCGCTAGGGGTGATGTACCGGGTCGTCCATGACGAGCCCGACCTCAGCCGTGTGCCAGACCAGATCGCCTCACTGATCCGCCCCTGCCTCGACAAGGATCCACTGTCCCGGCCCTCGATCACCGAGCTGATCAACATGTTGCCCGCAGCGGAGACGGACGAGGTGTCCCGGCTGCTGGCCCATGGCAAATGGCTGCCCGAGGCCATCCGGCGCCAGACGCGGGAACACGCGGGAAAGGTCTTCGAACGGGACGGCGTGCGCCCGTCCGCCCTGCCTGCGTCGCACCCGGGTCATGACGAGGACGGCGAGCCCGACCCTCACACCGGGACGTTCTCCGAGCAACCTCGGTCGCAGCCGGAACCGACCCCGCAACCGGACCACACCATCACCCTGGGCGGGGGCGGCCCTGTGCGCGAGCCGATCCCCGAGCCTCCAACCGTGCCCGCGGGCAGTGTCGCCGAACCTCCGAACGGCAGTCCGCCAAACCCCCCGGACCCTTACGACACCGGCGGTCCCGAGCCCGATCCGGCGAACGAGGCGTCCTTGCGGACCCACACGGTTCCCCTGCCCGCGGACCTGCCACCGCTGCCACGGATCCCGCGCCGCCCCTGGCGCCGCTGGCTGCCGGATCGACGCGGTACGCGTTGACCATCGCGGAATTCCGCGACGACACCGGACTGGCGGGTCGCGCCAGTCAAGCCCGACAACTGGTTGAAGAGGCTGAACGGTGCTGTCACGTTGGCTGACGGAGTGGGATGATCTTCGGGTTGATGGTGCCTGGGGAGGGCTTGTTCGTGTCGGTCGCGTCGCCGTCGTACAAG
>NZ_JBSFFY010000130.1:0-7304 GCF_053596315.1 Streptomyces sp. NPDC001732 | reverse complement strand
GTGTGCGGACGGCCCGTCCGCACACCACCGTTCTGCGTTCCCGCCGCCGCCCGTACTGCTCCTGCTACTCCTGCCCGTACCGCGGGTCCACGGATTCCGGCGAGAGCCCGAGCAGCTCCGCGACCTGCTCCACCACGACCTCGTGCACCAGCAGGGCGCGATCGTCGCGGTTCTTGGTGCGGATCTCCACCGGCCGCCGGTAGATGACGATCTGCGCGGGCCGGCCCTTCTCGGCGGACACCGCCCGCCCCAGCGGAACGGTCTCCTCCTGGGTCCCCGGCACGTCGAGCACCATGAAGTCGACATCCGCCAGCTGCGGCCAGCGTCGCTCCAGCCGCTCCACCGAGTCCTGCACGAGATCGCGGAAGTTCTCCGCCCTGCTGATCGAAAGCGGCACCTGGGGCGGGGCGACGGGCCCGCGCATGCCACGGCCGTGCCGGTCCCGACGGCGTGGCCGCGGCTCGGAGGGGGGAGGCGGAGGGGACGGGTGGGGTGGTACAGGACTGTCCATCACTGACGCAGGGTAACGCCCCGGAGGGCGGGGCGGTCGCCGCTCACTGACGGGTCATCGGCATGTCCAATCCTGAACAATCCGGCCAATCGGTGGCTCGTTTCAGGCCTCGCTGCTGATCGCCGGACTCCTGCCGAATGACAACTTTTATGCCGAGTGGTGACCGGAATCGTTGCCGGTACGGCCCACGCCCCGGCCCTCCCGCGCAGGTGGGAAAGGTCGCCCGGAAGGCGGTTGTGCCGGACGTCACAGCGCGACACGGAGGGGTGACCCGGGGGAGAGTCGTCGCAGCCCGCTCAAGAGTGCGGTACCGTCCAACATCGTGAGCCCTGTACGTCGCTGTTCGCGCACCGCGTGCGGCCGCCCTGCCGTCGCGACACTGACGTACGTCTATGCCGACTCGACTGCGGTCCTCGGCCCGCTCGCCACCTACGCCGAGCCCCACTGCTACGACCTCTGTGCCGAGCACAGCGAGCGGCTGACGGCGCCACGCGGCTGGGAAGTCGTCCGGCTCTCCGATCCCTCCGCCCCCTCCCGCCCCAGCGGTGACGACCTCGAAGCGCTCGCCAACGCCGTACGGGAAGCGGCCCGGCCGCACGACCGCGGAGCCGACGACGGCCGGGGCGGCCCGCAGACGGCCGACCCGATGGAGGTCGCACGCCGCGGCCACCTGCGGGTGCTGCGTTCCCCGGACTCCTGACCCCGGCGCCGGACGATCCTGTCGCCCGCCTGCCCGGACCCGTGCGTACGGCCGGAAGGCCCGACGGTCCGCCCGAGTCGCCGCCGGGTAGTTTGGGCGGTCCGCAGGAATCTCAGGAGGACCGGCCCGTGGCTGCTGATCTGTCGCAGATCGTGAAGGCGTACGACGTGCGCGGAGTGGTGCCCGACCAGTGGGACGAACCGCTCGCCGAGCAGTTCGGGGCGGCCTTCGTCGAGGTGACGGGCGCGGACGCGATCGTGATCGGGCACGACATGCGGCCCTCCTCGCCCGGCCTCTCGGGAGCCTTCGCGCGCGGAGCCGCGGCGCGCGGCGCGGACGTCACGCTGATCGGCCTCTGCTCGACCGACCAGCTGTACTTCGCCTCGGGCAGCCTGGGCCTCCCCGGCGCGATGTTCACCGCCTCGCACAACCCGGCGCGGTACAACGGCATCAAGCTCTGCCGGGCGGGCGCCGCACCCGTGGGCCAGGACACCGGCCTCTCCGAGATCCGCACCCTCGTCGAGAAGTGGTCCGAAACCGGCGCCCCGCAGCCGGCCGAGGCCCCCGGCACCGTCACCGGGCGCGAGACGCTCGCCGACTACGCGGCCCACCTGCTGTCCCTGGTCGACCTCGGGTCGATCCGCCCGCTGAAGGTCGTCGTCGACGCGGGCAACGGGATGGGCGGCCACACCGTCCCCACTGTCTTCGCGGACCTGCCCGTCGACCTCGTACCGATGTACTTCGAGCTCGACGGCACCTTCCCCAACCACGAGGCCAACCCCCTCGACCCGAAGAACCTCCTCGACCTCCAGGCCCGGGTCGTGGCCGAGGGCGCCGACCTCGGCCTCGCCTTCGACGGCGACGCCGACCGCTGCTTCGTCGTCGACGAGCGGGGCGAGGGCGTCTCCCCGTCCGCGATCACGGCCCTGGTGGCGGCCCGGGAGCTGGCCCGCAACGGCGGCAGCGGCACCGTCATCCACAACCTGATCACCTCCCTCTCGGTCCCCGAGGTCGTCCGCGAGAACGGCGGCACCCCGGTCCGCACCCGCGTCGGCCACTCCTTCATCAAGGCGGAGATGGCCGAGCACGGTGCGATCTTCGGCGGCGAACACTCCGCGCACTACTACTTCCGCGACTTCTGGAACGCCGACACGGGCATGCTGGCCGCGCTCCACGTGCTGGCCGCGCTGGGCGGACAGCCGGGCCCCCTGTCGGAACTGGTCGCCCGGTACGACCGCTACACCGGCTCCGGAGAGATCAACTCCACGGTCGCCGACCAGCAGGCCCGCACGGCAGCGGTACGGGCGTCCTTCGCGGGCCGCGACGGGGTCACGACCGACGACCTGGACGGCCTGACGGTCACCGCACCGGACTGGTGGTTCAACCTCCGCGCCTCCAACACGGAACCCCTGCTGCGACTGAACGTAGAGGCCCGCGACGAGCGGACGATGACAGCGGTACGGGACGAGGTGCTGGCCCTGGTCCGCACGCCGGAAACCCCCGGCGTCTGAGAGGCGCTTGAGGGGCGGGGCGAGATCCAGCCCCTCCGGCGATCGAGGAGCGGGGCCGGGGCGGAGCCCCGGTTGCGGGAAGGGGCGGGGCGGGGGACCAGCCCCGCCGCAGGCGCACCCGTACCCGTGTCCCGCCCGCACCCGCCCCGTGCTCCCGCCCCACCCCGCACCCCCCGCCCTCCGGCGGTAGGCTGACGTGGCCTGATCCGTTGTCTGAAGGGACCCACCCCATGCCGCTCGAAGCCGGCCTCCTGGAGATCCTCGCCTGCCCGGCCTGTCACTCTCCGCTCGACGACCGGTCGGTATCCGACAACCCCGAGCTGGTCTGCACCGGCGACGACTGCGGACTGGCCTACCCGGTACGGGACGGCATCCCCGTCCTCCTCGTCGACGAGGCCCGCCGCCCCGCGTAACCGGCACTCGGGCACACGGCCTCGCCCGGCGCAACCGGCGTCCGGGCACCTGAGGCCGTCGCCCGTCGCCCCGCCCCGCACGGTGATCAGCATGTGATCGGAGGACCGTCCCCATGCTCGACGAGTCGCTGCTCGACGCCCCGGAATCCCTGGCCCGAGCCGACCGCCGCGACCTGCTCCGCGGCGCCGCCGAAGCCGGGGCCCGGGTCCGCACCGCCGCCCGGCACGCCACCGAGGCCGGGATCGCCGAACTGAACCCGGAGGGCCGCCCCCGCGCCGTACTGGTCGCGGGGTTCGGCACCGCCGCGTCCGGCGTCGCCGACCTCGTCGCCTCCCTGGTCGGCGCGTCCGCACCCGTCACACCCATCCGCCCCACCGGGGTGGCCCCCGCCGCGGGCGCGCTGCGCTGGACGCTGCCCGGCTGGGCCGGCCCCGTGGACCTGCTGCTCATCGTCACGGCCGACGGCGCCGAGCCGGGCCTCGCCCTCCTGGCCGAACAGGCGTACCGCCGCGGTTGCAGCGTCGTCGCGGTGGCCCCTCACCGGTCACCGCTGCGCGAGACCGTCGACGGGACGCGCGGCCTCCTCGTACCGATGGCCTCCGCCCCGCACGGCGAGTACGACGCCGAGACCTCCGCCGCGGGCCCCGGCACCCTCTGGGCGCTGTTCACCCCGCTCCTCGCACTGCTGGACCGGGTCGGCCTGGTCACCGCACCCGCCGATGCCCTGCAGAGCGTCGCCGACCGGCTGGACCGCACCGCGGAACGCTGCGGTCCGGCCATCGCCACGTACAGCAACCCGGCCAAGACACTCGCCGCCGAACTCGCCGACAGCCTGCCCCTGATCTGGACCGAGGGCGACGCGGCGGCCCCGGTCGGCCGCAGATTCGCCGCCGTCCTGGCCGAGCTGTCGGGACGCCCCGCCCTCGCAGCCGAACTGCCCGGGGCGCTCCCCGCGCACGGCGGGCTGCTGGCGGGCGCGTTCGCCGCGGGGGCCGACCCCGACGACTTCTTCCGGGACAGGGTCGAGGAGCCGGAGCCGCTGCACGCCCGCGTCGTACTGCTCCGGGACCGTCCCGCGGGCGGCCTGAGCGCCGCCCCCGCCGCCCGCGAACTGGCCCTCGGCCACGACACCGCGATCAGCGAACTCGAACCGGACGAGGGCACCGACCTCGAATCCCTCGCCGAACTGCTCGCGGTCACCGACTTCGCCGCCGTGTACCTGGCACTCGCGTCGGAGGCCCGCGCCTGACCGGCCGACGAGCCACCACCCGACCAAAACCGCCCGACTGGAACCGCCCCGCCGGAATCGCCCGACCGGAACCGCCGCGCCCGCCCCGTACCGTCGGCGAGCCCCGCACCGGAGCATCACGCCGACCGGCCCCGCAGCACACCGCACCCCCGATCCACGCACCTCACAAGGACGAATCCCATGGACCGGCTCTCCAACACCGTGCGCCCTTACGCCTGGGGCTCCACCACCGCCCTGCCCGAACTGCTCGGCGTCGCCCCCACCGGCGAACCCCAGGCCGAGATGTGGATGGGCGCCCACCCCGGCGCCCCCTCCCGCCTCACTCGCCTCACCGGCACCGGAGAAGCCGGTCCCGAGCAGTCCCTCACCGACGTCATCGCCGCCGACCCCGAGCGCGAACTGGGCCGGGCCACCGTCGAGAAGTTCGGCCCCCGCCTGCCCTTCCTCCTCAAACTGCTCGCGGCGGGCGCCCCGCTCTCCCTCCAGGTCCACCCCGACCTCGCCCAGGCCCGGCGGGGCTACGAGGACGAGGAACGCCGTGCCGTCCCGATCGACGCCCCCCACCGCACGTACAAGGACGCCAACCACAAGCCCGAGCTGATCTGCGCGCTCACCCCCTTCGCCGGCCTGTGCGGCTTCCGCGACCCCGCCGAGGCGGCCCGGACGATCGCGGCCCTCGACGTCGACGGGCTCAAGCCGTACGTCGACCTCCTCGGCGCCCACCCCGAGGAGGCCGCCCTGCGCGAGGTCCTCACCGCGATCCTCGGCGCCGAGCCGACGGAGATGGCCGAGACGGTGCACCTGGCGGCCGCCGCGGCCGAACGCCTCGGCGGCGCCCACGCCCCGTACGCCCGGATCGCCCACCACTTCCCCGGCGACCCCGGGGTCATCGCGGCGATGCTGCTGAACCACGTGGAACTCAAGCCCGGCGAGGCCCTGTTCCTCGGCGCGGGCGTTCCGCACGCCTACCTCGACGGCCTCGGCGTCGAGATCATGGCCAACTCGGACAACGTGCTGCGCTGCGGCCTCACGCCCAAGCACATCGACGTACCCGAACTCCTGCGCATCGTCCGCTTCGAGGCGACCGACCCCGGCGTCCTGCGCCCCGAGGCCGCCCCGTCCGGCGAGGAACTGTACGAGACACCCGTGGACGAGTTCCGGCTCTCCCGCTTCGACCTCTCGCCCGGCGCCGCCCCCGTGGACCTGACCCGGGACGCCCCGCAGATCCTGCTCTGCACCGGGGGCGCCCCGAAGGCGGGCACGATGGACCTCGCCCCCGGCACCTCCGTCTTCGTACCTGCCGGGGAGAGAGTGGAAGTGTCCGGTACGGGAACCTTGTTCCGGGCCACAGTGGTGGTCTGACGTACCACCCGCACCAGCTCCTGCAACAATGTCCGGCCGTACGGCGGCGCCAGGGCCGCAGCAGCGAAGAAGGGACACCAGGCACCCAATGAGTGCGTCAGGCGGAACCAAGGCGATCGTGGCGGCACTCGGCGCCAACCTGGCCATCGCGGTGGCCAAATTCGTGGCGTTCCTGTTCAGTGGTTCGTCGTCGATGCTCGCGGAGAGCGTCCACTCGGTCGCCGACTCGGGGAACCAGGGGCTGCTGCTGCTCGGCGGCAAGAAGGCCCAGCGCGAGGCCACCCCCCAGCACCCCTTCGGCTACGGCCGCGAGCGGTACATCTACGCCTTCCTCGTCTCCATCGTGCTGTTCTCGGTCGGTGGCATGTTCGCGCTGTACGAGGGCTACGAGAAGATCAAGCACCCGCACGAGATCGAGGCCTGGTACTGGCCGGTGGGGGTGCTCGTCTTCGCGATCATCGCCGAGGGCTTCTCCTTCCGCACGGCCGTAAAGGAGTCCAACGAGACCCGCGGATCGCTCTCCTGGAAGGAGTTCGTCCGCCGGGCCAAGGCTCCCGAGCTGCCCGTCGTCCTCCTGGAGGACCTCGGTGCGCTGATCGGGCTGGTCCTCGCCCTCGGAGGCGTCGGCCTGTCCCTCGCGACCGGCGACGGCGTCTGGGACGGCATCGGCACCCTCTGCATCGGCGCCCTGCTGATCATCATCGCGATCGTGCTCGCCGCCGAGACGAAGTCGCTCCTGCTCGGTGAGGCCGCCGGAACCGACCAGGTCGAGAAGATCAAGGAAGCGGTCGTCGACGGCGACACGGTCACCCGCGTCATCCACATGCGCACGCTCCACCTCGGCCCCGAGGAACTGCTCGTCGCGGCCAAGATCGCGGTGCAGCACGACGACACGGCCGTCGAGGTGGCCAACGCCATCAACGCCGCCGAGTCCCGCATCCGCGCCGCGGTCCCGATCGCCCGGGTCATCTACCTGGAACCGGACATCTACAGCGAGGCCGCAGCCGCGGCCGGCGTCAACCCCGCCAAGGCCCCGGGCGGAGCGCCCGGCGGCACCCCGGACGCCCCGACGGAATCCGGTCACTGACCGAACCCACCGCGACGGGCCGGTCCGCCCCCGTCGGCCGCCACCGCACCCGCCGCCCACCTGCCCATACGTCCTCCGGACATCCCCTCGCCCCGCTCTCCCACCGGCTCCCGTCACGTCCTCCCAGCCCGCCCGGCCCCGGGCGGGCTGGGAGGGACTGGGCCGATCGGTGTAGATTCGACGCCAGAGTCAGACGTCGCTGCTGATGGCGGTCGATCGGTCCCCACATGCGGACCGGCCGAGGGAGAGAGGGCCTCCGACGGACTGCGCTGCGAGCACCGGGCATTCGTGTGCCCGTCGCCGCAGAGCCATCCGTGCCCCACCTCGACCCATTCACGAGGAGCAGCCCGTTATGACGACGGTCGCCAACCGACAGGACTTCAAGGTCGCCGACCTCTCCCTCGCGGCGTTCGGTCGCAAGGAGATCACCCTGGCCGAGCACGAGATGCCCGGTCTGATGTCGATCCGCA
>NZ_JBSFFY010000129.1:0-7335 GCF_053596315.1 Streptomyces sp. NPDC001732 | reverse complement strand
CAAGGACGGAAGACCACCCTGCCCCACGTTGGCGAACGCCATCTGCCGGATCTCCACGCCCTGCGACCCCGGTAGCCCCGACGGCGCCGAGCCTCAGTCCGTGCAGCTCTCGGCCAGTGCGCGGCGATGTGGGTGGCAGTGGCGTACGCAGAACTACCTAAATATGGCACTCATGTTCGCATCGGGGTGGCTTGGACCCGGTGAGTGTCGGTGGGGGACGCTATGGTCCGCGCTATGGAACAGGATCTTCCCAAGCGCTTTGCTCCTCTGCCTGATCGGATCGGCCACGTTGGCGGCGTCGAGTCGCTCACTTTGAACGGGCGGCGCTACTACTTCGGCTTCGACTACACGAGCGACGTGGTTCTCTCTCCGCTGATCGACGATCCGAAGGCGATGGCCGCTTTCGCGAGCGAATACATGCGTCAGAGCACCGGCAGGCAGGACGTGACCTACTGGGAGGGTCTGGTCACCGCAGCGGCCGAGGGCACGGAGCTGGACTGCGACGATGCGGAGCGGGACATCACCTCGGAAGACGTGCGTGGCGGTTTGCCGGGCGCCGAGAGTTACCTGCTTTACCTTCTGGGCGCGGCCACTGGCTGGGACGACTGGTTCGAGGAGGCGCCGGAAGTACAGCAGGCGTACGAGCGGCTTGGGTTCGATGAAGAGGACTCGGAGTTCATCGACCACTGCCTTCAGGCTGTTCGGGAGCATGGGACGCAGGCGCGACCCGACGAGTGGACAGTCGTGCACTTCCACCTGACCGCAGCGACGCAACATCTGCCAGGCAACTGGAACATACTGTTCACGCCGCTCGCAGAGGGCGTGACGCGTCACCGATGAGCGGCGGCGCGGCTCTGCTGCCGACAGGTGGCGCCTCGGCGGGCAGCGCCTCCCGCACTCGTCGACATCGAGTTCCGGGCTCGGCGGGCGCCTCCCGAAGCCGTCGAGAAGCGACTTCACATGAAGGTTCTGGCACAGATCTTGGGGAGCGGTCACGGAGAGTGACGGTTTCGTTCGATTGTAGGGGAGGGCCGCGAGCCGGAGGCCCGTCAGCGTTCACGCATTCTGGTCCACCACCAGCCGAACATCGCCAACTCGATGTAGTTGGGTTCCGGCAAGGTACGGCGCTCGAATTCCGCGTCGATGCGTGTGATCAGTCGGCCCAAGTCCCTTTTGGCTCCGGGAGGAAGGTGCAGCATCGCCCTCTCCAGGTCATCACGGGCATCTTCCACCTCTATCCCAGGCGAATAGGCCTCGGAGGCGTTCAGGTATCGTCCAGGCTGCTTAAAAGCCCACTCGAAACGAGAGAGCGCACCAGCGACCGCGTTGGGCCACATCTCCTGGTCTTCGACCCGACGGATCGCTGCACGAGTCCGCGCGGAGACACCACGGACCCTCAGGACCGGATACTGCCATCGTGGCCGCCACCGCTCTGCACGGATGGCCTTGGGGCGCCTACGCGGCATCGCCCTTTCGGATCAACATGAGGCCATCCTGCCACGACTGGGCACCTGTATGGCCCCCGCCCACACGCCCACCGCGGCAAATGTTCCTGATTCTCGGTTCTCGCGCAGCCCTTGAGGGGCGTCTCGGAGTGTCACTGGAGCAGGATCATCTTGCGGAGTAGTTCGAATCCGGCTCGGCCGTAGAGCTGCCGCTTGATCTTCTTGATGCGGTTCACGGCGCCCTCGATGCTGCCGGAGCTCCAGTCGAGAGTGAGCCCGGCGGTCACGGCGTCGAGGTCCCGGAGCAAGTGGAGTGCGAAGCCTGTGAGACCGGGCAATTGGCTGGCGTCGACTGCGTCGACCCAGGTGGGGAGTGTGGAGCCGAGGCGATCGGTGAGTATCTCGCCAAAATCGCGGACGTGTCCGGCCGCCTTGTCCAGTTCGGGGCAGTGGGCCAGGATCTCCTTCAGTTCGGCCCGGTCTTCCTCGGTCATGGTCGCGGGGTGACGGGTGATCCAGCCGGTCACCTGCCGTACCGTCGGCGGCCGTGGTGGCGCCCCGGACTGAGCCCCGCGCAAGGTGGCGATGTAGGCGCGGACCATGCCGTAGGTGACAGAAGCGTGCTCGGCAGCCAGCTCGCCGTGCAGCTGGGTGACGCTGGTGCATCCCTCGGTGAACCGCCGCTCCAGGTAGGGCTTGTAGGGGTCCAGCCTGCTGGGCCGAGGTCGGTTCTCGCGGATGGTGTCCTGCCAGCGTGCGGCGTTCGCGTACCGGAGCACGGTGTTGAGACCCCAGCCCAGGTGCCGGGCGATCGCCCGGCGTGAGTGCCCTTGGGCAAGGAGTTCGTGGACCAGGGCATGTGCTGCCTTCTTGCGCTCGGCCCGCCGGCCGACGGGCGTCGAGTCGTCCTGCGGCCGACCGGAAGCCAGCCGGGTGGCCTCCGGCAACATGCCGCTGGGCGACGGGTTGCGCAGGCAGTCGCGATGGGCGGCGACGCAGGTCTCCACGGCTCGGCCGAGGCCCTGCCACAGAGTACTGGTGGGCCGTCGGCGAGGTGCCTGCTGAGCAGGTCCTTTTCCCACGGCCCCCAGCCCGAACGACGCATGCGACTTTCACCGCACGTCGCTCTCCAGCGACTACTCCGTGAGTGCTGTGACAGGTCTCTTGCCATGGATGGACGCGTGACAACTTCCGCAGACCACAAGGGTTTTGCGGTGTCGTGCGGCCATGAGATCTGCCCATGGCGGCCGGTCGCCCGGTCTTCCGAGGTCGGCGAGCTTGGCGACGTGGTGGACTTCTACCGCGTCGATCCGCCCGCACGGCTCGCACCGCCCGGCGAGGAGTCGGGTGACCAGCTCCTTGCGTTTGGTGTTGACCGGGGCCAGCCGACGGTCGGTGATGACCGTCTTTTTGTCCCGTCGCAACGGGATCCCTCCGAACCTTCCGACCAGCGGTTTCCTGCCGGTGCGTTCGAGGCGGGCCTCGAAGCACTTGCGAGGCCCGTGCGGTGTCTCGATGGTGGCCGCGTACTTGTGGGCCATCTTCGACACCGACGAACGGTGCTTGTTGGCGAGCGTCATCAGCATCGAGGTCTCCATGACCCATTGCAGCCGGGCGAGTCGAAAGACGTCGCCGGCCAGCAGGTAGTACTGGACGATGCCGCGGTACTCCGACCCGTAGGTGCTGAGGATGACGTGGTCGTCCTGGTTCAGCAGTTCGGGCCGACGCGCGGGTTTGCCGCGCTTCATGTACTGGGCCTGTTTGGCAGATACCACCGAACGGGGGACACGTAATCTGATGACCCCATTGACGGAGCGCCGTCCGCCGGTGACCTTGCGGTCGTTGTGATGCACGGTGATGTCGTAGCCGAGGAACCTCGCCGCCTCGGTGCGGGCGTGCGTGATGAGCGTCTTCTCTGGCGACAGTTCCAACTTGAGGTCGTCACGCAGGAATTGCGCCAGACGCTCCTTGATTTCCTCGGCCTCTACCTTTGGTCCGGCAAACCCGAGCAGAGCGTCATCGGCGTAACGCACATACCGCAGCCGCCGGTAGCCGGGATCCTGAGTATCCATGCTGGGCATGCTGCGGAGTTGCTTGCGAAGCTCCCGCATCTCGGTGCGGTCACCGCGCTTGCGTGCGCGACGCATCGCGTTCCAGACCTTAAAGAAGACTTGGTTCGGCTTCCTGACTTTCCTTCGGGTGTATTCCGGGATCAGAACGTTCTCGACGTACTCGTCCAGCTTATGCAGATAGATATTCGACAAGATCGGTGAAACAACTCCGCCTTGCGGGCTCCCGCTGTGCGTGGCGTTCCAGACCCAGTCTTCCAAGTATCCGGCCTTGAGCATGTTGTGCACGAGCCGAAGGAACCGGTTGTCGTGGATTCTCTCGCCCAGGATTCGCAGCATGACCGAATGGTCAAGCCGATCGAAACACTGCGCAATATCACCCTCAACAAGCCAGACCGTGCCCGTCCAGGTATTCGCCACATCGCGCAGCGCGGTGTGACAGCCCCGGCGGGGACGGAAACCGTGAGAGGAGTTAGAGAATGTCGGCTCGTAATACGCCTCAAGTAGCAGGCGGATCACCTCTCCGACGAGCTTGTCACTCCACGGAGGCAGGCCGAGCGGGCGCAGCTTCGTGCTGCCCCGCCCCTTCGGGATGTAGACCCTGCGAGCTGGGCTCCATCGG
Source organism: Streptomyces sp. NPDC001732 (assembly GCF_053596315.1). Classification (NCBI taxonomy): domain Bacteria; kingdom Bacillati; phylum Actinomycetota; class Actinomycetes; order Kitasatosporales; family Streptomycetaceae; genus Streptomyces; species Streptomyces sp. NPDC001732. The sequence goes on along the minus strand of NZ_JBSFFY010000129.1, from coordinate 3,199 downwards.
TAGCGCTCGTGGCGCAGCGCGTCGATGACGTGCTCGATCTTGCCCAGTGACATGCCGTCCACGGTCTCCCCAGTGACTCCGGGCGTCATCGCTCCCTTGTTGGAGTACAGACGTCCGTAAGCCGTGAGATACAACTGCGGATTGAAGAGCTGTCGATACAGTTCATTGCACGGCAGGCCACGCCTGCCGCGTTCACGGAGGACACCCAGCACTGTTTCGGCACTCTGCATTTCGCATACCTCCCAAGTCTTGAGTGTCCGATCACCTGGCCCCCTTCGCCCGGTGTGGACGGCTTTCCCGTCCCCCTTGGCCGGTCGTGACTCCGGCGACTACTACGGGGCCTCCGTCGCCATAGGAAGATCTCTTCCCGTAGGCGATCCCATGTTCGTCCTTGTCGTACGTCCTAGCGTGGTGTAGGTGCCCCATTCATCCCCTTGAATGCCCTCGCTGGGCATCGCTCCGCACTCCGGAAGGTGCGTCGACCATTCCACAAAGTCGTCACAGGGTGCGGCGTCGGTTACGGGCAGCTTTCCGACGGATTCGACCTTCAATCTCCTGGGGATTAGGGTTCAGGCAATTCAGCTTTCACCGTGTCACGCGGGTCCCACGACGCGTCACCTCTACTGCCTGAGAGTGGCCGTCGGTTTCCTGGCATGCTCTGGTCCCGTCACCGTTTCCGGATCGGGTAAGCCATCAGACCCAAGAATCTCCTTCCGAATTCATCCCGACTGAGTCGGGGATACGACAAGGCGCCTCATGGCGCACTGGAAGCGGTCGCTGACCTGCACGGCGTCGGGTGCGCCGGCGGTGATGCCCTGCCGGTAGGTAAGGGAGCCGTCGCGGCAGGCGACCTCGACACCTGGGTGCTCGCGGAGCCAGTGGCTGAGCTGTTCCGCGTCGCGCCCTCCCAGAGAGTGAGCGGGAGCCGGGTGGTGGCGTCGACCAGGAGGGTTCCGTAGGTGCCGCCGTAGAGCGCGAAGTCGTCCACCCCCAGCACCCGGGGCGTCTCCAGTGGCGGAAGCGGCATCCGCATCAGCTGGGCCAGAACAGTGCACCGCGAGAGCCTGATGTTCAGGATCCGCAGCATCCGAGCACCGCCTCGGGCCGCCAGCACCACGCCGATGTCCTCCACCAGACGCTGCAACTGCGGCGTCCGACGCTGGTAGCGCACGGTCAGCCCCGGTACTTGCTCGGCGAAGGTCACCTTCGGACAGGCCGCGTTCTCGCAGTACAGGCGGCGTACGGACAAGTCGATGCGCAGAGGTCGGCCTCCGAGAGCGACGTCGGCGAGGCGCCGTACATAGCGGCTGTGGCACCACGCGCTGAGCTGGCCGCATCCCGTACATCCCGCCGGAACACCGAATCTCGTGCGGGCGCGGACCACCACGACAGCATCAGCGACATCGGCCGAGACCACCAGCACATCATTCAACTGCGGTAAGAGGTCCGCAAGTTCAACAGAGCACAACCACAGGCTGCCCACTATGCAGACCGGCCGACCCTCACACCGAGATGATCTCCGGCTACGAAAATTTCGCCAGAGCCACGTTCACTTGTACGCCGACAGGCCCCCCGATGTCGGACAGGAATGCAGATCGTGAACATCGGCGCTTCTCGCGCGCGCTGGAGTCGGCCCTCACCTTGGACGAGGTGGCCTCGGCCTACCTCAATACGGTCGGCCGGGTCGTCCAGGCGGACGGCCTTGACCTCTACATGCTCGACATCCCCGCGGGGACGGTCGTCGACATACGCGCCACCGCCGGCGGTGGGATGCTCAACCAGTACGAGGCATACGGGCGGCCCGGCGGCCCTGTGCTCAGGTTCGTCGTCGAGCGCCGGAGTCCGATCGACTCCTCGCGGGTGGTTGTCCCCCAGGCCTGGGGCGCCTGCGGCGCGCGGCAGGCATTCCGAACGGAAAGGCTCGCCCACTCGATGGAGGCGCCGTTGATCGCGTCCGGAGTGATGTACGGAACGATCACCTTCGCGCGCCGGCCGGGGTCGCGCAACGTGTTCGGCGAGCAGGACCTCGCCTCCGCGCGGGTCGTCGGCGAGGAGCTGGAACTCGCCACCGAGCGTGCACTCCGCCATGAGGCGACGGTACACAGGGCGACGGCACTGGAGCACGCACTGGACCAGATGGCGCAAGCGGTGGTGGTCACCGACCTCGACGGACAGTTGCTGTTCCAGAACCGGATCGCCCGGCGGGACTGGAACTTCGAGGCGGTTCCGGTCGACGTGCCGCGTCCCGGGTCCATCGCGGCCTGCATCGGCGAGGGGGTCGCGGCGCTCCGGGACAACGGCAGGCGCGTCTTCACCCGTAGCGTCCACGACGGCGGTCGCAAAGCGATCGTGAAGACCTGCCGACCGTCCGAGCGCGACGACACCGCAGTCACGGTCGTGTTCCCATGCGCGGAGGAGACCGCGGCCCAGCGGCTGCCCATCTGGGAGGTGTTGACGCGGCGCGAGCAGGAGATCGCGTAACTGGTCAGCGAGGGTCTGACCACCAAACAGATCGCGGCGCGGGCGTTCATCAGCGAGAACACGGTCAAGCAGCACCTCAAGCGGGTGTTCGCGAAGACCGGCGTGAGCAATCGGGCCGAGCTCGTCCAGCTGATCTGGACCTCGGGACGCCCGTCCGGGTAGGGGCGGCCGGTCACAGCCGCCCCTACCCGGTGTTGATCACAACGCCCCTGGTGAGCCGCGCCTTCACCGGGCCGGTGAGACAGAGGCGGGCGATGCCGTTCACCCGCACCGCGGGGGCCAAATCCACCGGCCGATGAGCGACGGTGCCGCGCCGCGCCCATGTGGCTGCGCCGTAGAGCGCGCCGCCGCCCATCCGGTGGAACGCGGACTCCGAGAGGGTGTGGGTGAGGCATCCGCGCGCCCGCGCGAACTCCGGATACGCCGCCTGCAGCGCGGTGAGAACGTTCACCCCCACTACTCTTCCGCGGCAGCCTCCACCTCCTGCGCGCGGACCTCGCGCAGCGATGTGTAGTGGTCGAACACACCGACGCAGCGCGTCAGGTTGTCCAGGCTCGCGGAGCCGGCAGCGGTCGCCACAGCCTCGGCGAACACCTCGGCATCGGTGGCATCGGCGTTCAGCAACCTACTGAGGTTTTCAGGGTGGGGTCGGTGGGTTGATAGCCAGGCCCGTGGCGGTGAGGCAGCCGTCGATCAGGTGGGGCCGGATTTGGATTCT